>CACORJ010000003.1 GCA_902629575.1 uncultured Pelagibacteraceae bacterium | reverse complement strand
CAACAGAAATTGCAAAACTTATTCAAGACAAAGAAAAAATTGAAATTAAACCGTCGATGATACAACCAATTAAAGAAATAAAATCACTTGGTAATTATAAAGTTAAGATTTCTTTACACTCTGCGGTTGATGCTGAAATTACTATAGAGGTGAAGTCAGCTGAGTCAATTCAGTAATTATACAATTTCATCCACAGTATATTTTTTTATTTTTAATTTTTTTTAAGGGTATACATTAATTATATGGAAAATAATTTAACTATCGTAAAAGAAAATTTTAAAGAACTCCCAAATAATATAGAGGCTGAACAATCGGTCATTGGGTCAATATTAGTAACCAATGAAATTTTTGATGAAATTAGCACAATAATCTCAAGTGTAAATTTTTTCGACCCAATGCATCAAAAAATTTTTAATGCGATTGAAAACTTGATTTATAAAGGTATGCTTGCAAATCCAATTACACTTAAAAACTTCTTTGAGCACGAAAAGGATGATTTAGATGTGCCTGAGTATTTAGTAAAAATAACAAAATTTTCAACTTCAGTAAGACAGGCAATCGAATATTCCAAAATAATATATGACATGTTTGTTAGAAGAGAGCTTATTAAAATTTCAGAACAAACTATTGATAATGCAAAAATAAATGACTTAGATGTAAGTGGCCAAAATATAATTGAAAACTCTGAGAAACTATTATTTGATTTAGCTGAAAAAGGTTCTTTCAATTCCTCATTGGTTAAATTTGATAATGCAATGAAACAAACAATTGAAATGGCTTCTGCTGCCTACAAAAATGAAGGTGGTATCGTAGGAGTTCCTACTGGGCTAAGAGACCTAGATGATAAACTTGGAGGTTTTCATAATTCAGATTTAATTATAATTGCGGGTCGCCCATCAATGGGGAAAACATCTTTAGCAACAAATATTGCATTTAATGCTGCAAAACATATTCAAGAAAATGGTAAGAAATCCTCTGTTGCTTTTTTTTCACTTGAAATGTCCTCAGAACAATTATCAACCAGAATATTATCTGAACAAGCTAAAATTGGATCAAATGATATTAGACGTGGAAGAATATCAGAAGAACAATTTGACCAATTTTTAGAAACTTCAAAAAATATTTCTGAACTTCCTCTATTTATTGATGAAACTCCAGCAATAAGTATTGCAGCTATGAGCAATAGAGCAAGAAGGATTAAGAGACTGCATGGATTAGAGATGGTAGTTGTTGACTATATTCAATTAATGAAGGGGACGACAACTAATAAAGACGGTAGAGTTCAAGAAATATCACAAATAACTCAAGGGCTGAAGGCTATTGCAAAGGAACTTGGAGTTCCAGTAGTTGCATTATCTCAGCTTTCAAGACAAGTTGAACAACGAGATGAACATAAGCCTGTACTATCAGATTTAAGAGAGTCAGGATCTATTGAGCAGGATGCAGATGTGGTAATGTTTGTATATAGAGAAGGTTATTATCTACAAAGAAAAGAACCAAGAGTTGCTACTGTAGAACACGCAGAATGGCAAGCTAAGATGAATGAAGTTGCTCATTTAGCTGAAATAATAATAGGAAAACAACGTCATGGCCCAATAGGTAAAGTTACTCTTGAATTTGAGGAAAGATTTACAAAATTTAAAGATACTCAAATTAATTAATTTCCAATATAAAAGAGATATGTTTGCTACTTTGTATGAAAATACAATTTTAAGATTTCCAAAATTTACTTTTATTTCACTTTTATTAGTTTTAATAAGTTTTGGTTATTTTTCGAAAGATTTTAGATTAGATGCATCATCTGAAACTTTATTAATCGAAGGTGACCCAGACCTAGAGTATTTAAAGGAAATTAATAATAGATATGGTTCTAAAGAATTTTTAGTTCTTACTTATACTCCCAATGAGGGAATGGTAACTGACAGCTCTATTAATAATCTTCTGAGCTTGAAGTATAAAATTCAAAGTTTAGACTGGGTACATTCAGTAATAACTCTTTTAGATGTACCTCTTTTAGATAATTCAGATGCCCCCCTGCAAGAAAGATTAAAAAATTTTAAAACCCTTAAAGATGAGAATGTTAATAAAGAAAGAGGTTTTAAAGAAATTTTAGATAGTCCAGTTTTCAGAAATTTTGTGATAAGTGAGGACGGTAAAACAAGTGGAATAATAGTCAATATCAAGAAAAATATCGTATTAGATAATTTAGAAAATAAGTCTAAAAAAGAAATTGAAGACTTAAAAGATCAAATCAAAAAGCAAAATCATAAAAATATTTTAGAAATAAGGGATGTTATAGAAAGTTACGAAGATATTGGAAAAATATATTTGGGTGGGATTCCAATGATCGCTGATGACATGATGACGTTTATAAAAAACGATATAGTTGTTTTCGGACTTGGAGTTTTATTATTTATCTTTTTAACACTTTGGTATGTATTTAAAAAATTAATATGGATAATAATTCCAATTTGTAGTTGCTTTTTTTCTGTCATTATTATGATTGGATTTTTAGGTTTATTGGGTTGGAAGGTAACAGTTATCTCATCAAATTTTATTGCCCTAATGTTAATACTTACAATGGCTATGAATATTCATATGAGTACCAGATTTTTACAATTAAGAAAAAAATATTCCTTAAAGACTAATTTAGAAATTATGATTTTAACTACGAGCAAAATGTTTTGGCCAATTATCTATACCGTTCTTACAACAATTATCGCTTTTTTATCCTTAATTTTCAGTGAAATAAAACCAATTATTGATTTTGGATGGATGATGACTTTTGGATTAATTACATCATTTATAATTACTTTCACTTTACTTCCTTCATTATTAAGTTTTGCACCATCCAAAGAGATGCAAATAAAAGGTAAAGATGAGTCAAAGATTATTAAAGTATTTTGTACGATATCTTTAAAACACCAGAAATTTATTTTTCTAATTACTTTTTTTGTGATTATTCTAAGTATATTTGGAATAAGTAAATTAGAAGTAGAGAATAGTTTTATAAATTATTTCAGTAAAAAAACTGAGATTTATAAAGGCATGAAATTAATTGATGATAAGTTAGGAGGAACTACACCACTCGAAATTATTTTAAAATTTCCAAGAGCAGAAAATATAAATACTGAAGAAGATGAATTCGAAGATTGGGAGGATGAAAAGGATCTAAACGATGAAAAATATTGGTTCACAAAAGATAAAATTGACACGATTGCTAAAGTACATAATTACTTGGAAGAACTTCCACAAATTGGAAAGGTTTTATCTTTCTCATCTATAATTGACGTTGCTACTAGCTTAAATAATAATAAACCCTTGGGAACTTTAGAAATGGGTGTCCTTTATTCAAAAATTCCTGATACTATTAAAACAGAAATAATAGATCCTTATATTTCAATTGAAGATAATGAAGCTCGGATTAGTTTGAGAATTATTGACTCCCAAGAGAATCTTAAAAGAAACGAATTGATAAAAAAAATTAATTATGACCTTGAAAATGAACTTAAAATTGAGAGTGATCGATATAAGTTAGCTGGAGTTTTAATCTTATTTAATAATCTTTTACAAAGTTTATTTAAATCTCAAATTTTAACTTTAGGACTGGTAATAATTGGTATTTTTATAATGTTTTTTATTTTATTCAGAAATATCAAATTATCTTTAATTGGAATCGTTCCAAATTTTATTGCAGCATTTTTTATTTTAGGAATTATTGGAATGCTTGGTATTCCATTAGATATGATGACTATAACCATAGCAGCAATTACAATTGGTATAGCTGTTGATAATAGTATTCACTATATTTATAGATTTAAAGAGGAATTTGTAAAAATAAATGACTATAAAGAAACAGTAAAAATTTGTCATTCAACTGTAGGAAATGCAATTTTGAATACTTCAATTACAATAATTTTTGGATTTTCAATTTTAATATTATCAAACTTCATTCCTACAATTTACTTTGGTATTTTCACAGGACTAGCGATGTTATTAGCTATGGTCTCAGTCTTAACACTAATGCCATCTCTGATTTTATTTTTAAAACCTTTCAAAAATTAATAAATGGCAGATATTCTCAAAAATTTTTTAAATGCTACTTCTATAATTGATCTTTTTTATTTAATTATAACGATATTTTCTCTAATAAAATGTTACAAAAAAGGTTTTGTACTAAGTGTACTGTCTATGGCAAAATGGTTATTTGCTTACATTATTACTTTAATAATTTTCCCAAAAGTAAAACCCTATTTAACTGATATTATAGATAATGAATATATTTTGGATATTAGTTTAGGAATAGCTATATTTGTAATTGTGGTATTCTTGGTCCTAATGATTAATAAGGGTATAAGCAAAGCAATTAGGTACACTGGAATTGGGAGTTTAGATACTATTTTTGGATTCTTTTTTGGATTTTTGAGAGCATATATTATTTCTATTTGCATCTTTTCTGCCATACATATTGTATATAATCATGATAAATGGCCGATTAATAAAGATAAATCTTATACCTTTTCTTACTTAGAGAAAGGTAGTAATTATCTCCTGAAAGAATTTCCAAATGAAAAAACATATAAAGATTCTAAAGAGAAAATTGAAGATTTATAATCCAAAACTAAATGAGGAGTGTGGGATTTTTGGAATTAGCAATATTGAAGATGCTTCAGCCCTGACAGCTTTAGGTCTTCATGCTTTGCAACATAGAGGTCAAGAGGGGTGTGGTATAGTAACTTTTGATGGTGAACAATATTATTCAGAAAAAAGATTTGGTTTAGTAGGTGATAACTTTAACAAAGAAAAAATACTTAGTAGATTAAAAGGAAATTTTGCAATTGGTCATAATAGATATAGTACTACAGGAAGTAATACCCTAAGAAATATTCAGCCCTTTTTTGCTGATACTAATGCGGGAGGGATTGGTGTTGCTCATAATGGAAATTTAACAAACTCAATTTACTTAAGAAACAAACTTGTTGAAGAAGGTGCTATTTTTTACACTACATCAGATACTGAGACAATTGTTCAATTAATCGCAAAATCAAAAAGAACTAAAACTATTGATAAAGTCGTAGATGCTATTTTTCAAATTCAGGGGGGTTATGCATTAGTTATGTTAACTCAAAAAACGTTAATTGGTGTAAGAGATCCTTATGGCATACGACCATTGGTAATCGGTAAATTAAAAGATAGTTATGTTCTTGTATCTGAGACTTGTGCCCTTGATATTATAGGTGCAAAATTTATTAGGGAAGTTGAAAATGGTGAAATTGTTTTAATTGAAAATAATCAAATTAAAAGTATTAAACCTTTTTCACCTAAAAAAGTAAGACCATGTGTATTTGAATATATTTATTTCGCAAGACCTGATAGTATTTTGGATGGAATAAGTGCATATGAGCATAGAAAAAATTTGGGGAAAGAATTGGCAAAAGAAAATAATTATGAAGGTGATATAGTTGTCCCTGTCCCAGACAGTGGTAATGCTGCTGCATTAGGATTTGCACAACATTTAGGAATAAAATTTGAACATGGTTTAGTCAGAAACCATTATGTTGGAAGAACTTTTATAGAACCTAGTCAACAGATAAGAAGTTTAGGAGTAAAATTAAAACTAAACGCAAATCAAACTACAATCAAAAATAAAAAGATAATCTTAATTGATGACTCATTAGTAAGAGGTACTACTTCACATAAGATAGTTAAGATGTTATATGACGCTGGCGCTAAAGAAGTTCACGTGAAAATTGCCTGTCCTGAAATTAAATATCCAGATTTTTATGGTGTTGATACTCCAACAAGAAAAGAATTATTAGCTGCAAACAAATCAAATGATGAAATTTGTGAATACATTGGAGCAAAATCTCTAAAATTCTTATCAATTGATGGGATGTATAGAGCTATAGGTTTTAAAAAAAGAGATAAAAATTATCCACAATTAACAGATCACTATTTTACGGGCGAATACCCAGTTAAACCAATTGATGAGTTGGGTGATAATAAAATTACACAACTTTCATTACTAAATATCGGATCAAATAATTAGAATGAAAAAAGTAAGTTTTACAGAGATGAAAAAAGGCACAAAAGAAGATTATCTGTTTTTAGATAAGCATGAAAAAAATTTTGCTGAAAAAACTGCAGAAAGAATATTAAAATTTATGTCTAATTTGACAGAAACTTTAGAAGGTTATCAAGTCTCAAGGTTAGAGCATTCTCTTCAAAGTGCAACCAGAGCTTTTAATAATGGTGAAAGTGAAGAAATGGTTGTCGCCACATTATTGCATGACATTGGAGATGAATTGGCTCCTTTAAATCACTCAGAATATGCTGCTTCAATTTTAAAACCATATGTTTCTGAAAAAACACACTGGATTATTGAAAAACACGGTGAATTTCAGATGTTTTATTACGCTCATCATTTAGGTGGTGACAAGAACAAAAGAGAAAAATATAAAAATCATAAATATTACGAGGCAACAATAAATTTTTGTGAAAAATACGATCAAAACTCTTTTGATCCTAATTTCAAGTCTTTACCATTAAAGTTTTTTGAACCAATGGTAAAAAGAATTTTTGCGAGAAAACCATATTCTTCACTATAAATTACTTTGAAGAGATATTTAACAAAATGATTAATTCCAAAAAGCTAATAATTGATTATTTTTTTTCTGGAAAAAAACACCATGAGAATTTTAAGATTGGTGTTGAACATGAAAAATTTTTGTTTGATGGAGAAAATAACAAAAGAATAGATTATTTAAAAGTAAATGAAATGTTTTCAGCATTGATTGAATTTGGTTGGAATCCTATTCTAGAAAAAAAAAATATTATTGGGCTAAACAAAGAAAATAAAAATATTACCCTTGAACCTGGGAATCAAATTGAATTATCTGGAGAAAAATTAGATAATATTCATGAAGCATGTGCTGAATCTCAAGATTATTTGTTTGAACTAAAACAAGTTACAAAAAAACTAAATATTAATATCGTAAGTTCTGGTTTTGATCCAATTTCAGATCTTAATGAAATTCCAAATAATCCCAAACAAAGATATAAATTAATGACTAAAGACATGCCGTTAGGTGGTGAAATGAGCTTAGATATGATGTACAGAACATGCGGAACTCAATTGAACATTGATTATGCCTCAGAAAAAGATTTTATCAAAAAATTTAAGATTATAAATTCAATTGTACCAATATCGATTGCTTTGTTTGCTAATTCATCAATTGTAAATAAAAAAAAAAGTAAATATCTATCTTATAGATCAAAGGTTTGGCAAAATACTTCTCGCGGTGGATTACCAAGGTTGTTCCTTGAAGAAGTAGATTTTGAAAAATATGCAGATTTTGTGATGGAATTTTCAATCTTGTTTATTAAAGATAATGAAAATTATATATCTGGAAATAAATACAAATTTAAAGATTTTATGAATGGAAATATTAATGAGGTTCATAATAGGTTACCAACAGAAAATGATTTATCTATTCATTTAAGCACTATATTTACAGAAAATAGATTAAAAAAATATATAGAGCTAAGATCAATGGATACTTGTGGTTGGGATTGTTTGTGTGCAGGACCAGCTTTTTTTATTGGATTACTCTATGGGAACTTAGATGAAGTTTATGATTTAATTTCTCAATGGGATAAGGACAAAATAATTAATGCTTATATGGAGGCTCCGCAAAAAGGATTTAATACTGAATTAATGGGTAAAGATTTATTATATTGGTCTACAATTCTTCTCCATTTGTCGAGGAAAGGACTAGAAAATAGAGACATTCTTAATAAAAATGGAAGAAATGAAACTATGTTTTTAAATCATATACAAAAAATTATTGATAATAAAACGACAAACGCAGATCATATGATTAATAAATTTTCAAAAAATGAAGATTTAAACGAACTATATGATGAATAAGATTGTAGCTATACAGGGAAATCATCCATCAAAATTAAATCCTTTAACTGATACAACAATTTTTCTTGCAAACGAAATCCAAAGTAAGAATTATAGGATATTTTATTTTAACCCTAAAGATTTATCAATAATACATTCAAATGTAATTGCTGAGGGTTTTTTTATAAAATTTAATTATAAGACTAAAAAGTTTTTTAAAATAATCAAAAAACAAAAACTTAATTTAATTAAATGCAAATATATTTTATTAAGACAAGACCCTCCTTTTAATCTTGAATATATTTCAACTACTTTTATTTTAGAAACTATAAAAGATAAAGTGAAAATTGTTAACGATCCATCATCTGTTAGGAATATATCAGAAAAACTTTACTCAGCTAAATTTCTCAAATTTATGCCAGAGACTATTTTTACACAAAATATTTCTGAAATTAAAAATTTTTTAAAAAAAAATAGTAAAGTTATTTTAAAACCAATTCATAGCTATAGTGGTAACGATATATTCTTATTAAACAAATTTAATTTAAGATTTGTAAAAAAATATTTGAAAAAACACGGTCATATAATGTGTCAAAAATATTTACCTAAAATAGTTAATGGTGATAAAAGAGTGTTTATCATAAATGGTAAAGTTTATGGGGCAATATCAAGAGTGCCAAAAAAAGGCTCTTATTTAAGTAACTTAAGTAAAGGTGCCATAGCAAAAAAAACACAATTAACAAAATTTGAAAGTAAAATTTCTAAACAAATTGCAAAAGATTTAAAAAGAAAACAAATATTTTTTGCTGGAATAGATTTTATTGATCAAAAACTTAATGGTGATATTAATATCACATCTCCAACTGGTTTAAAAACATTTTACGATTTAACTAAAATTAATCTTGCTGATATTTTCTGGAAAGAGTTAAAAGCGTGAAAAATCTCACTAACCAACAAAAAGGCTCTTTGCTTGCATTTGTTGCGGTAGTTTTTATCACACCAGATTCTTTATTTATAAGACTATCCAACATTGAAACTTGGGGATTGGTATTTTATAGAGGAATAATCCCTTTTTTTAGCGTTTTTATTGTTATGCTTTTTATTTATAGATTTAATTTTTTTAAAATTCTTTTAGATAGTGGTTTTCACGGATTAATCTACATCGGAACGTTTAGCTTAACTAATATAACCTTTGTTGTTTCAATTCAAAATACAAATGTAGCAAATACTCTTGTAATGATAGCTACTGCACCAATGCTTTCGGCTATTCTCGGTGCATTAATCTTAAAAGAAAAGCCAGATAAAAAAACTTGGATTTCAATAATCGTTACTTTTTTAGCTGTAATTTACATTTTTTTTGACTCTCTCAAATTAGGAAATTTTTATGGTGATATACTTGGATTTGTTACTGCAACCGGTTTAGCGATTGGCGCAATTACAATACGCTCGGCTAAGACAAAAAATTTGGTACCTGCAGCAGTTGTAGGTAAATTATTAGTGGCACTCTTTGCATTATTTTTCATTGAGAGTTTTTTACTTGTTAAAAAAGATCTCATTATAGTACCATTAATGTGTATATTGTGTGTAGCAATACCTTTTGTATTAGTAACAATTGCTCCAAGATTTATACCTGCTGCAGAGGTAAATTTGTTCTTTTTATTAGAAACTATAATTGGTCCTATTTGGGTCTGGTTAATTATTAAGGAGCAACCAAGTCTTGAGACACTTCAAGGAGGTTTAATTATAATAATTACTTTGGCTCTTCACTCTTTTTTAAAACTTAAAAATTCTTAAGCTTGTCACAATTAAGACTTGATTTGATAATAAATCGCGAATAATTACTGCATGATTTATGAATAAAGTTATTAAGAACTCGTGGGCACTATTTTTAGGAATGGGTTTCCTCATGATGGCATATGGTTTCCAAGGATCTTTACTTGGTGTAAGAGCTGTTCAAGAAGATTTTAGTTTAACCGCTACGGGATTTATGATGTCTGGATATTTTGTTGGATATTTTGCAGGTGCAGCTTCTATTCCAAATATAATCTCGCGAGTTGGTCATATAAGAGTTTTTGCTGCTTTCGCATCCCTAGCTTCTTTGGTTATTCTTGTGCATTCTATATTGATATCCCCATTTATTTGGTTTTTATTAAGAGTTCTGACTGGAATAAGCATGGTTTGTATATATACAGTTGCTGAAAGTTGGCTAAATGACAGGTCAAGTAATAAAAATAGAGGAAGTGTTTTATCTATTTATATGGTCATCTTGTATGGTGCTATGGGTATAGGCATGTTCTTACTTAATTTTAGTAGTCCACAAAACTTTGAGCCATTTATTTTAATTTCTGTAATCACTTCTGCTGCATTAATACCAATCTTGCTGACAAAGAAAAAACCTCCAACATTCAAAAAAATTGAAGCTATGTCTTTAAAAAAACTTTACGAGGCCTCACCTTTTGGCATGGTAAGTTCTTTTTTTTATGGAACAATTCAGTCAGCATTATTCACTTTGTTGGCAGTTTATGCAACATCTATGAATTTTACTATATTAGAAATTTCAATAGTAACTTTTTTATTGGCTATTTCTGGAGCAATATCTCAGTTTCCAGTTGGAAAATTATCGGATATTTACGATAGAAGAAAAGTAATAGTTTTTTCAACTTTTGGTGCATCAATATTTGCGTTACTAACAATTTTAGTTTCAAGACAAATGTATCTTCCTGATGGTTTAGCAACTAGTAAAACCTGGTTTTATATATTCTTGATACTTTTTTCATTTTGTAGCTTGCCGATGTTTTCTTTAATTTTAGCTCATACAAATGATTACATTCCTAAGGAAAAATTTGTTGCTGCTGGTGCAGGTCTCCAATTTGTTTTTGGCTTTGGGGCAATGAGTGGTCCATTTCTATGTTCAATTTTTATGGATATAATTGGTCCAAATGGTTTTTTTATTTTTTTATTTTTATTTCATTTAATTATTGGAATTTTCGGTATTTACAGAATGAAAATTAGAGCAACAATGGATAATCCTGACTCACAATTTGTTGCTATGCCTCAAACTATTACCCCAGCTGGTATAGAACTCAATCCAACCACAGAGCCTATTTCAGAACCTGAAAAATCAAACGAGGAAAATTAAAACGTCAATATAAACACTTACAGGTTGTATATAAAAACTTGTCAAAATTTAAAAATATTTGTTGAAATATCATTTTTTCTAAACTGAAATGTATTTTTTAGAAAAATGAACAATAAAAGAAAAACAAAAAAAAGAATAGAAAAGAAAAAAAAAGGCATAACTAACATTGCAACTTTTGCAACTAAGTCAATAAGTAATGCATTTACTAATTATAAAAAAAATAAAGAATTAAAAAAAATTAGATCTATAAAACTTCAGAAGCTTGAGGAAAAGAATCAAATACAAAAAGAGAGAAAAGAATTAAAAAACTGGGAAGAAAAAATTAATAAAGATAGTAATAAAATAAGGATAAAAGAAGAAGAGTTAAGAGTAAGAGAGAGAGAAATAAAAGCAAAAGAAGAGAAGCAAAAAAATGAGTCCGAAAGGCTTGTACGAAAAGATGAAAATTTAGTTCAAATCTCAAATGAACTAAGATTAAAAGAAAAAGAATTAAAATTAAGGGAAGAAGTCCAAAATAGAAAAGATATAGATTTAAAAGTAAGAGAAGACGAGCAAAAACATAAAGAATTGAAAGAACAAAAACGAAGGAATAAGGAGTTAAAAATTTTAAAAGAGGATGAAGACAGAAAAAAACAGTTGGAGTATATCAAAATTAAAGAATGGGAAGAAAAATTTGATAAAGAGCAAAAAGAAAAAGAATTAGAGGAAAATAGAAGAGAGTTAAGATTGAAACAAAAAGAATTAGAAAAAAATAAAAATACTGATGACCTATCAGATAATAATTCGAATTTATCACTAGCTTTAGAAAATTTTGATATTGACAAAAATACAAAAAATTAAATTATAAATTAATATTTTTTTTTTTGATATAATAATCAATATGTTTTGATATCTTATTTAAAACTTGTCTTTTTGATAATCTATCGGTTCTAATTAGAATAGCGTCTTTCACTTTAATTAATGGACTATTTAATCTTTTTTTGTCTAAACTTGTTCTTGCTTTTAAGGATTTTTTTACAGTATTAAGAGGAACTTTTTTTTTAATATCAAACCAACGTCTTTTTGCAGCAACCTCTAAACTACATTTAAAATAGAATGCTAAATCATATCTTGGTTTTATTGCTAAAATCTTACTAGCAATATCACGACCTTCAACACATATACGATCATTTTTTTTAATAATATCCAATTGTACCTGATTTACTAAACTTCTAATCTTTTTATTTTTAGCAATAATAGCTGCATGATTAGAAATATTCTCTGAATGAAGTTTTTGATTTGAAATATTATTATATTTGATTGATTTTAATTTTTTTTTCAAAAAAGATATTTGATTTTTCGGTTTTTTTTGGATTATCATCTTACTGCAGTATCTATAAAATAAACCTGAATTTATATGTAAAAGATTATATTTTTTAGAAACCAATTTCGCTGCAGTACTTTTTCCACTAGCTGACTCTCCGTCACATGCTATAATTAATTTATTGAATTTTACCATGTTAATTTAATAAACTATTTAATCAAAGATTAAATAGTAAATCTCATAATTAGCTTTTTTTTAAAAAATCAGTTAAATATACTTATAACCTGTTTATTAAATTCTGATTTTTCTTCCTCAATTTTTTTAACATATTCATCAAAATTTTTTAGCTCTTTATCAAAATTTAAAAATATATTCTTTATAGTTTCTGAAATTTTAACTAAATTTTTATTTTTTTCTTCAAATTTATATTTATCATTTATCCCTACAGCTTCACTATAAAAAGCGCTTCCTTCTTTGTTTGTGATAATACAGTTTTTCAATATAGCCGCTTCCCTTGGTAAATGGTCCACACCTGGGTGAAACCCAAAGTCAATATAAATCTTACTTAATGACAAAATCTCAATTATTTCAGTCATGTTATAATTAGACAATGGAATGAATTTTACGTTTGGATTTGACTCTATAATTCTATTCATAAAACTTGAGCTTTTTGATGGATTGAAACAAGCTATATTTTCTTTATTTCTGTAAGACACTTTTTTTGCAGCCTGAAAATACTCATCACGAATATAATCGCAAAGTAAAATTGATTTAATATTTTTTGAGTTTAATATATTGTATTGGTATTTTGATTGAGACAAATTAATTTTAATATTTTCTAATTTTAGCATATTCTTTAGTGGAAAATTTAAATAGATTAACTTAAGATATTTAGGAAAACTCATATTTCCAAAATAATTTTTAGTCAACTTATTAAAAAAACATATAATTTCATGTGGAAATTTAATAACTGACTTAATTAATCTCGAATGATGATCATTAAAATACGTAATGAAATAGAAGTCTAAACTTAACCACCAAAGAATTTTCTGTATATTCTTAAATTTCTTTGAAATAGTTATTGCTTGATAAACTTCAGGAATGATTATGATATTTTTTTCTGAGTCTTCAATTTTATCAACATATGGAATTTCAAATACTTCCAAATTTTTATGAACATATTTCTTTTCATTATCATCTTTGTTTTCAACATCTTTATTAATTGAAAAATAATACATAAAAACCTTTTTACCTAAATTTTTCAATTCTAATGCCAATTGATGTAAATCCTTAGGACCACCAGTATCTGTGTTAGATGGACAAAGAATATAATGAATAGTATCGTTATAAGAGTTAATTTTCATTTTATTTTAATTTTAATTATGAAAAAAAAGGGTTATTTATGAGAATAACTATAATGAAATTAAAGTTCAAGTTTTAATAAATGATGAAAAAAAAATTATCAATCATTATACCGGTTTTTAATGAGGAAAATACCTTACAGACAATTTTAAAAAAAATAAATAAAAATAGAATTAATGATTTAGATTTCGAAATAATTATTATTAATGATGGATCAACTGATAAAACTTCTAAAATAATTAATGAAAATCAAGAGTTTTTTGACCATCTAATTGATCTAGAAAAAAATAATGGAAAAGGTTTTGCTATTAGAGAAGGTCTTAAATTTGCATCAGGAGATTATATAATATTACAAGATGCAGATTTAGAATATGATCCTGCAGAATATAATAAATTATTAGGCCCAATAATAAACAATCAAGCAGATGTAGTTTATGGATCTAGATTTCTTGGTAATAATGAGAGAAGAGTTTTATATTTTTGGCACACTATAGGTAATAAATTTTTAACATTATTATCAAATATGTTATCAAATCTAAATTTAACTGATATGGAAGTTTGTTATAAAGTCTTCAAGGCAGATGTAATTAAGAATATTAACTTAAAAGAAAATAGATTTGGATTTGAACCTGAGATTACCGCAAAAATTGCAAAGAAAAATTTTAGAATTTATGAAGTAGGAATAAAATACTTTGGTCGTAAGTATAATGAAGGCAAAAAGATAACCTGGAAAGATGGTTTTAGTGCAATTAGATGTATTTTAAAATATAATTTTTTAGATTAGTCAATGAATACTGATAATGGTCAAAAAATTTATGTAACAAACCATTTTTCTTTTTTTGAAAGAATTCTTTTAAGAAAAAGAAAAGAGATCTTATCTTTATTGAAAGAATATTTAAATAAATTAGATATATTTGATGTATTAGATGTAGGTACAACAGAGGATACTTCAAATCCTTCAAGTAATTATTTGATAAAAAATTTAGGAGAATATAAAATTTATAAATCAATTTCTGATCAAAAAATAAATTCATCTTTCTTTTCGAGAACTTTAAAAAAATCTATAACTGAAAATTTTACTGAGAAAGAAATTAAAGAATTTCAATCAGATGTAGTAATTTCTAATGCAACAATTGAGCATGTTGGGAATTTTGATAATCAAATAAAAATGTGCAGTAATATTATAAAAATGGCAAAAAAATATTTTATAATTCTTACTCCTAATAGATATCACCCTTTTGAATTTCATACAAAAATTCCATTAATTCATTGGTTACCTAAAAGAGTTCATAGAAAAATTTTAAATAAAATAGGTTTAAGTTTTTTTGCAAAGGAAGAAAATTTAAACTTGTTGTCAGAAAAAGATTTTAAATTAATTATGAAAAATCTAGATCAATATAATTTTAGAATAAAGAATATTAAGTTTTTTTTTATTAAGTCAAATTTGATTTTAATTGGAAAAAAATCAGAAAAATAAAGTAAATAAAATAAAATTACCAATTTTATAAAATTTTGACGGTATATAATACAAGATAATATGAATAAAGAAAATGCAAGTAAACTGTGGAAAATTATTCAGGAAGCTGGCGATTATTTAAAAGGACAATTACCAGATCATCCTAATCATCCTAAGGGTAGAAATCCTTATGCACATGTTGCCATGTGTATAAAAAGTAAATTCAACTCTAGTTATAAAGATATCCCAGATGAAAAATATGATGATGTGATTAGTTATATTGAATTTTTAAAAAAAAATCCGAGTTGATTATTTCTGAGTATTTATTGTTTTGGAAAATAATCTTTTAATTCACCGTCCCTATAAACATCTGCAGTACAGCAATGCAAACCACCACCAAAAGCATACGCTTCTCTTAGGTCTACCGGAATAACCTCCATGCCTAATTTGTCTAATTGTTCTGCTTGGTATATCTCACTTTTCTCAACACATACAGTTTTTGGATCTAAAACTAAGACATTCATTGATAACCACACTGAAGAATAACAAAGCGCAGGTGGTTTGTTATGGGCTGGTTGAGCACTATCTATAATTTCCCATCCATTTCTCTCAAAAATTTTTCTTTGTTCAGCTGGTAATTTTCTTTGTGGATTGTTAATTATGAGCCCCTCCCTTATTGGAGTAAATGTTGCATCGATGTGTATCGGATATGGATCACCTGGAAAATTTACTGCATGCACTCTATGATTTTGAAAATGTCTTTTTAACCATTCTATGCCTTTTAAATTTGTAGTAAATCCATGCTGAATTATGAGATCTTTTCCAAACCTTAAAACATCTGCAGCGTCAAATAGAGGCTCTTCCTCAGTCGTGACAAAATATTTTTTTTCTGTCCATTCTAACCTTTTTTGGACACCGATTTCATCTGACAAGTAATCTTTTCTGTAATCAGCATCTGTGAGTCTTGGTTTTGGTGCAGTTTCATGCTTCATATTTTTATCTTCTTCAAAATATTTTTGAATCAAAGGCCTGTAATTTAAATATTCAAACCATCGACATCTGTAACTCATTGTAGCTTCTAACATTTCATTACCTACAGTTAAAATAATATCTCGAGCAGGCATACACCCAAACATACTATCTACTTCCCAATCTGGTGTTGCTATTTTTTGATTATGATCAAGAGGTATTGGTCGATCAACTTTGATACCTCTTTTTTCTAATATACTAGCGAAGTTATCTAAAAGTTCATTGGCTTTATCAACTGTTTCTTTTGTACGTGGACCGTGTTGACCTTTCATATCGGAGTCTTCTGGCACCTTTGCATCTAAAGCTGGTTCTGGGGCTGGAATACAACATCCATCTGCTCTTCCAACTATTACATGTTTTAAGGGATCCCACTCGTTCCAGCTATTAACTATTGTTTTTTTATAATCCATAAATCTAGTTTAAACCTATAAACCTTTTATTCCATCTCATTATCAAACTGTAATAAAAAAGTGATATGAATAAAAAGAAACCACCAATAATAGTATTAGTATCTGGAATTTCATTTATCCCGAAAAGAGGCAACCACACCCAAAAAATTCCTCCAATTACTTCAGTCAATGACAATAAAGTCAATTCAGCAGCTGGAATTGCCTTCGAGCCTATAGAATACAAGATTAATCCAAGACAAACTAAGGTTCCATGTAATGAAAATAATGAGCTATTGTAACTTGTTGAGAAAAAAACTTGACCCTTAAGTAAAATCATTATTGCAGCAGATATAAAACAAAATAATCCTGCAAATGCAACGGTAGTAAACTTTGGTGTTTCCTTTCTCCATCTTAATGTTACTGAAAAAATTGAAAAACCGATTGAAGAAGTTATTCCAAAAATGAATCCCACAAGAGAACTCTCTCCTGAGCTTCCAAAAGCCATTATTGCTATTCCAATTGTTGCAATTAAAATTGAAATCCAAACATTAATGGAAATATGTTCCTTTAAAAAAATAAAGGCTAAAAGCGCAGTAAAAAAGGGCATTGCGGCAAGACATAATAATGTAATTGCAGCTGTTGTATTTGTAATTGAGTATATGAAAGAAATCATTGCTATTCCGAGTCCAAAACCACCTAATATTCCAGATTTTCCAATTCTTAAGTAGTTTTTCCAAAATTTTAATCCCTCTTCAAAATATAAATAAAGATTTAAAATAACAAAAATTGTAAGACCTCTACCAAAAATATACTGCCATGGTACTAAACTCGGTTCATTCATGTACCTTACTACTAAAGGTCCAAAAGACCATAAAATACCTGCAAATAAAACGACTGGGACAGCAATTTTAGGATTTTTTAGTTCAAGCATATTATAAAGATTAAATCTAAAAAATTATAACTACAACAAAATTAAATTTAAAGTCTTAAATTTTATTTGAGAAATTTATAAAATTTAATCTTCTAATTGACCTTTCTAAACTTTTTATATAGTCATTACCTAATATTATTTTAATTTCTAAGAATCAAACAAATAAAGTGGCTAGTTTGCTTTATTATTGTCTTAGAAAATTTATTAAAGCTGATGGATTTAGAGATTTTAAATATAGCTTCTTATACTAATAATCTCAAAAATATAGGTAACTACACACATCACTATAAGTTAAAAAACTCTTTATGTGGTGATGAAATAAAAATTAAATTACTTATAGAGAATAACAAAATTAAAGATTTTGGTTATCAGGGTAATTCATGTATTTATTGTCAAGCTTCAGCTAGTATGCTGTCTAAAATATCTATCAACAAGAACATTGAAAAGATAAATGATTTATGCAGTAGAGCTAGTACATTTTTTACTAGTAAAGTAATTGTAATTGATAACGAGTTTATATCTTTAAAAAAATTATTTAAAAAGAAAAATTGTTCAAGAAAAGAATGTATACTCTTACCTTTTAAAACGTTAAAAAAAACTCTTGATAATTCAAAAAAATGATAAAATTAAAACAATCTTTATTAGCCGGTTTTTTTTCTATTATTACAATTACAATCTTAACAATTTTAACATACAAAACAGAATACGGAGTTTTTTTGTTAGCATCATTTGGATCATCTATGGTACTTTTATATGGTTATCCTGAAAGTCCATTTGCTCAACCGAAAAATGTTTTTTTTGGTCATTTGGTTACTGCCATAACAGGTTTAATCTTTTTACATTTTGTTCCATTACCAATTTACTTAATTATACCTCTAGCAGTAGGATTTGGTGTTGGATTAATGATATTATTAAATGTTACACATCCACCAGCAGGCGGTAATCCGATAATAGTTATTATAGGAAGTGTCTCTTTTGATTACTTGCTAAGTCCTGTAATATCAGGATCTTTAATAATTATTATTTTTGCTATAATGGTTAACAGATATATTTTGAAGAAATCTTATCCAATTCAAAAATAATTTTATATTACGTAAAAAGATATTACTTTTTAATTCTTTATGAAATTATAAAATTATTTTCAATTA
Organism: uncultured Pelagibacteraceae bacterium; assembly: GCA_902629575.1. GTDB lineage: Bacteria > Pseudomonadota > Alphaproteobacteria > Pelagibacterales > Pelagibacteraceae > Pelagibacter. Next base: position 113,929 of record CACORJ010000003.1, on the reverse strand, counting down.
GCAAACCTATTAATATTCCTATTATCAATGCAAAAATTAATTTCTTCTTATTCATTTATTTAAGGCTGAGGATTTTGCACCTTTAATACGTGATGAAGATAATTTTAATTTTATGATTTGTTTAAGATTCTCCCAAAGCTTAGCCATTCCTAAAGGTTCATATATCATAAATACAATCATCAACAGACCAAATATTACTTGCTCTATCGATGAAATAATAGTCGCATCAATTGCTCCATGAAATACATTGTTTCCTATAGCATTTAAAAGAACTGGAAAAAGCAAAATAAATGCTGCTCCTATAAAAGCACCATTAATAGTTCCAAGTCCTCCAAGAATGCACATAAATAATATTTTAAAAGATAATTTAATATCAAAAGCAACTGGTTCTAGAGATTTAAGATAACAAAATGCAAAAAGAGCGCCAGCCACACCACAATAAAACGCGCTTATAGCAAATGCTTGTACTTTAGTTCTTAATAATGAAACACCCATAGACTCAGCTGCAATATCCATATCTCTAACTGCCATCCAATTCCTACCTGTGCTTCCTCTTGCCATGTTCATAGCTAATAAAGTTAAAATTGTGGTAACAGCTAAACATACAAAATACATAGCTAGTGGAGTTGTGAATGGTTTCCCTAAAATAACTATATCTTGCGCAGTTATAATTCCTGATGAGTCATAGTTTTTAAACCAACCAAATTTATCTATCATCCATATAATAAAAAACTGTGATGCCAGTGTTGCTACCATAAGATAAATTCCTCTCACTTTTAAACTCGGCAAACCAAATAAAATTCCAAAAGCTGCTGCAATTAAACCTGACACTATTAAAGAGCCAACAAAACCAAGATCCGGCACTCGCAAAATAAGGTTAAACATGGCAAAAGCACCTGCAGCCATAAAGCCAGCAGCACCTAATGCTAATTGTCCTGTGTATCCCATAACAATCTGTTGTCCAATTGTAGCTAAAGCCAAGCAAAGCCAAGGAATTAATATGGATGTGTACCAATATTCTGTTTTAATAAATGTTGGTATTATTAATACACTCAGAACCATACAAACAGTTAAGTTAATAAGGTCTTTTCTTGTGTAAGTCATAAAAACTGGTTTCATAAATTAAACTCTCCTGATAATTTTTTCTCCAAATAAACCTTCTGGCCTGTATAATAAGAAGAATATTGCTAATACATATGGAGCCCATCCTTCAATTGCTCCTCCAAAAAACGGTCCAATATAAACCTCTAATATTTTTTCTACTGCTCCAATTATTAAACCTCCAATAATTGCTCCTGGAATAGATGAGAAACCCCCTATAATTAAAACTGGTAGAGCTTTTAACGCAAGATCAACAAGAGCAAATTGAACACCAGCTCTAGCTCCCCACATACATCCTGCTACCAAGGCTACTACTCCTGCAGCAGACCAAACTAATAACATTATATGTTTTAAGGGAATCCCTATAGAACTTGCTGCTCCTGCATCATCTGCAACAGCTCTCAAACCTAATCCAATTTTTGTATATTTGAACAATAAAAACAGACCAATAATCATTATAGCTGCAACTAATCCAGCTGTGATATCAAGTGCACTAATAAATAATTTTAAATTATCTGCGATCCATGGCACTGGAAAATCTCCTATACCTAAATCTAACCTTCTCACTTCTACTCCCCATGCCGCTTGAGCAAGTCCTTCTAAAACATATCCTAGACCAATAGTGGCCATTAAAACTGTGTCCTCGCTGGCATTCATCAAAGGTCTTAAAACTAATCTCTCAGTACATAAACCAACAACTACCATCAAAAAGGCTGCCAAAATAAACGCAAGAACAAAAGGTATATTAAAATCTTGCATGAAGCCGCAGAAAGCAAGAACCGAGAAAAAAACCATAGCACCCTGTGAAAAATTAAATGTTGCTGAAGCTTTAAAAATAAGAACAAATCCTAGAGCAACTAAAGAGTACATTGTACCAGCAAGTAGTCCACCAACCAAAACTTCCATAAAAAATAGTAATTCATTTGCCATATGTTTATCCTAGTGTTCTACTCCTAAATAAGCGTCTATTACTTTTTGATTTGATCTGACTTCATCAGGTGTACCATCGCCAATAACTTTACCATAATCAAGTACAACAACTCTGTCAGATATATCCATAACTACTCCCATATCATGCTCAATAAGAACCATAGTAGTACCTAATTCATCATTTACTTTTAAAATAAATCTGCACATGTCTCTTTTTTCTTCAACATTCATACCAGCCATAGGTTCATCTAATAAAATTATTGTAGAGTCTGTTGCAAGAGCTCGACCTAACTCTACTTTTTTTTGTAATCCATAAGGCAGTTTTCCAACTGGTGTATCTTTAATGTCTTCTATCTCTAGAAAACTTATTATTTCTTCCGATCTTTCTCTATTTAACTTTTCTTCTTTTTTTACTTTAGGAAGTTGTAGAGCGACCTCAAGGAAATTTGTTTTTGTGTGAAGTTTTCTGCCAACTAAAATGTTATCTAAAACTGACATTCTTTTAAAAAGGGCTAAGTTTTGAAAAGTTCTAGATAAACCCATTTGGGCCATTATATTTGGAGTTATATTGGGTATTTGTTGTCCCCTAAACGAAACAGTTCCTTGTTGAGGCTTGTAAATTCCATTAATGCAATTTAACATTGAGCTTTTTCCAGCTCCATTAGGTCCAATGATTGCTCTAACTTCATGCTCAAGAACATTGAAAGAGGTATCTGTTATTGCCTTAACACCACCAAAAGAGAGAGAGATATTATTTACCTCTAATATTGGTTTTCCTATTTTAAATTTTCTTTCGTATGCCATCTTTAATTACTTCTTTTTTTTAAACTTTCTTCTTTAAGAACATCTCTAAAGTTTTTTCTACCTTTCTTTGAAATTCCTAAATATAATTCTTTTACTTTATCATCATTTAATAAACTTTCTGCAGTCCCATCTAACATAACTCTACCTGTTTCAATGATATAGCCATAATCTGAGTTTTTTAGTGCAACGTTAGTATTTTGTTCAGCAAGTAAAATGCTAACACCCTCTTTTGTATTTAACTCTTTTACAATATTAAAAATCTCAGCAACTAATTGTGGTGCAAGACCCATTGTCGGCTCATCTAATAATAGCATTTTAGGTTTAGCCATCATTGCTCTTGCAACTGCTATCATTTGTTGCTCTCCACCTGAAGTAAATGCTGCTTGACTTTTTCTTCTTTCTTTAAGTCTTATGAAATAAGTGTAAATTTTCTCTAATTCTTGATTAATATCACCTTTAGATAATTTTCTTGAATATGCTCCTGAAATTATATTTTCTTCAACAGTAAGGTGACCAAAACATCTTCTACCTTCTAATACTTGCACCATTCCTAACCCAACCATTTGCGAAGGAGTTTGTTTGTCTATTGCGTTTCCATCATATTCAATTGAACCATTTGTAACTTTGCCTCTTTCTGAGGCTAACATGGTTGAAACTGCTTTAAGTGTAGTGCTTTTACCTGCACCATTTGCTCCTAATAATGCAACTACCTTTCCTTTAGGAACTTTCAAAGATACATCGTGTAAAGCTAAAATAACATTATCATATCTGACTTCAATATTCTTTATATCTAGAATGTTGGCTGAATTGTTACTCATTAAGCTTTCTTTTTATATTAAATTAAATTTTATTTAAAGGGGGAGTTTAAAATAATTTGATTATTTTATCTCCCCCTTCGATTGGTATTAATTTATCTCTAAATTAATTAACCGCATTTTTTCGGTGTAATGTTGTTCTCTTTAGCAAATTTAGCTGCAGAGTCTTCAACTAGACCTCTAATAAATTTAGGATCTAATGGAGCTTCCCAACCAGTTACCTGATTGAATTTTGTTCCATCCCACTGCATTACAGCAAATTTACCAGCACCTTCGTGGTTTGCACATGAAATAGCGAATGGAGCTAACATTCCTCCAACTCCAAGTTCTTCAAGTCTAGCTTCAGTCATGTTTAAAGCTTCATAACCATCTCTAAACTCAGCGCCAGTTACTGCTTTACCAACTTTGTTGTGCATTTTTTGAGCATTTTTTAATGCCTCGATCCACATAACTGCAGCACCTAGTCCTCTATTCCAGTAAACTGAACCAATCCTATTTGGATCAGCTAAGTTACCTTTTCCAGCACCATATACTTTTTCTTTGATGTCTTTAACCAATGGATATTCTCCTGGCAGAGCGTTAGCTACTGCATAAGTTCCCTTAGCTGCATCACCTGCTGGGTACATATCCTCTTCGGCAGCACCAAATGTTACATACATCATTCTATCTCTTGGGAAATTAATTCTAGCAGCATTAGTCATTGCTGTTGAATTCATTCCAGAACCTGCTCCCCAGAAAGTAACCCAATCAGGATTTTCTCTTCTGATTTGCAACCACTGAGATTGTTGTTCTAAACCTGGAGGTGGAATTGAAATTTCAATTAATTTCATTCCCCAATCAGAGGTTATTTTTCTCATTGCTGGTAATGGCTCTCTACCGTAAGCAGAATCAATGTGTAAGTGAACGATTTTTTTACCTTTCATCTTATCTATTCCGCCCTCGATCTCAGCCATAAATTTTAATTTAACAGCAATTTGCGACCAGTAGTGACTTGCGGCATTAAATACCCAAGGCCATACTCTTCCATCAGCACCGTCAGTTCTTCCGTAACCATATTGAGCTAAAACAACATTGTCTTTTGCCATTCGGTTAATAACTGCATATGCTCCTGGTGTTCCCAAAGTATCAAACACAACTATTCTCTGACCATCTTTTTCAAGTAGTCTCTGATAACACTCAACTGTTTTTACAGCGTTATACTCAGTTTCACATTCTTGCCATGTAAGCATTACTCCATTCACTCCACCTGTCATATTGACATAATTCAAGTAATCAATTTGTGCACCGTAGTAACCAGTTCCCATTGCTGAGTAAGGTCCAACACGGCTACTTGCTATTGGAAAGTATTGAGTTTCAGCTCCAAATACTTTTTGAGGTAAAGCGAGTGAAGAAAAAACAGCTACAGCTACTGTTAATGTAGATGCTAGCCTTTTTAACATTTTTGTTAACATTTTTCCCCCTGTTAAGTTAAAGTTTTAAAATTAAATTTAAACATATGCTGGAAGTTTGTGCAAATTTTAATCATTCCAATTTGCAATCAAATCATCACACAACTCCAAATTGAAATTAAACTAGAGATTGAAAAATTTTATTTTTATTATTTGTAAACTAAACATTCTTGTAGCTTCAGTTTAAAAGAAGAGTTAATGATTAAACTTAGCGTCATTATCTTAGCCCAAAAGAAAATATTTCTTTAATAATCATTATAACATTATTGCTTTCGGTACTTGGTCCACATTATTATAGTTATTATTTTTCTAATAATTATGAATTCATTTTGAAAAAGACTAACCACATTCAAAAATAATTCATTGCTTGAGATCCTAAAATAATGTTAGATGCGCTAAATAAATATAAAATATACAGGAGAATAAATGAAGATATTATGCGTATTATATGATGATCCAAAAGGTGGAATGCCTAAATCATATGCACTTTCAGAATTACCTAAAATAGAAAAATATCCAGATGGAATGACTTTACCATCACCTAAAGGAAGAGACTATACCCCGGGACAGTTACTAGGATGTGTATCTGGTGAGTTAGGATTAAGAAAATTTTTAGAAAGCAATGGTCATGAGTTAGTAGTAACTAATAGTAAAGATGGGGATGGATGTGAAGCTGATAAACATATTGTTGATGCTGACATTGTAATTTCTCAACCTTTCTTTCCATATTATTTAACTAAAGAGAGAATTGCTAAAGCTAAAAATTTAAAAATGGCAATCACAGCAGGAATTGGTTCAGATCACGTTGATTTGCAAGCTGCAATGGATAATAAAATTGATGTTGTAGAGGTTACATATTGTAATTCAAGATCCGTAGCCGAACATATCGTTATGATGATTGTTTCAATGGTAAGGGATTATCATAATCAACATAGAATTGTAAATGAAGGTGGTTGGAATATAGCTGATGCTGTTCAAAGATCATATGACGTTGAAGGTATGCATATAGGAACAGTTGCTGCCGGACGTATTGGTTTAGATGCTTTGAGAAAAATGAAACCATTTGATGTTCACTTGCATTATTTTGATAGACATAAACTACCTGACTCAGTTGAAAAAGAATTAAATCTTACATTCCATGAGTCAGTAGAGTCAATGGTTAAAGTTTGTGATGTAGTGACAATTAATTGTCCTCTTCACCCTGAAACTGAGAACTTATTTGATGACGCAATGATAAGTAAAATGAAAAAAGGAGCTTACATTGTAAACACTGCAAGAGGAAAAATCTGTGATCGAGATGCTATTGCAAAAGCACTAAAAAGTGGTCAATTAAGTGGTTATGCTGGAGACGTATGGTTTCCTCAACCAGCGCCTAATGATCACGTGTGGAGAAGCATGCCACATCACGGTATGACGCCTCATACTTCAGGAACATCTTTAACAGCACAATCAAGATATGCTGATGGAGTAAGAGAAATACTAGAATGTTTCTTTGAAGGTAAAGAAATTAGAAATCAATATTTGATTGTTAAAGACGGTCAATTAGCTGGAATGGGTGCTCACTCATACAGTAAAGGATCGGCTACAGGCGGATCAGAAGAAGCAGCAAAATATAAGAAAAAATAAATCATTCTTTTATAATTATTAGAGGTAAGCTACTTATGGTAGCTACCTTTAATAATCTAGACTCAATTTCCAATTTTTTATAAATTTCAACTATGCGATTTTTATTAGTCATATTCTTAAATTTAATATTTACAAATTCTTTAATAGCATCTGAAAAGAGCAAAGCATATTTTGCTGGTGGATGTTTTTGGTGTGTAGAGGAATCTTTCGAAAAATTAGTAGGTGTAGAGGAAGTAATTTCAGGATACTCTGGTGGAAATACTGAGAATCCAACTTATAAAGAAGTTACTTATGGTAATACAGGTCACCTTGAAGTTGTTGAAGTGATTTACAACGCAAATTTAATATCTTACGAGGAATTACTTAAGAATTTTTGGATCAATATAGATCCATTTGATCCTTATGGTCAGTTTTGTGATAAAGGTTTTAGTTATAGATCTGCAGCTTTTTTTACAAATAAAAAAGAAAAAGATTTAATTGAAAAAGAGATAAAAAGGCTAGAAAAGAAATTTAATAAAAAAGTTGTTACATATATAAAAGAATTTAAAAAATTTTATAAAGCTGAGGATCGTCATCAAGATTATTATAAAGTATATTTTTTAAATTATTTAAAATATAAAAAAGCTTGTAGGAGAGAAGAGATTTTAAAGAGAATTTGGAAAATGTAGCAATTTATGAAAAATGATATCAACTGGAATTTCGATAACACGTATTCCAGATTGCCAGAAGCTTTTAGTGAAAAAATAAATCCAGTAAAAGTTAAAGATCCTAAACTTATTTTATTTAACGAGACTTTAGCTCAAAATCTTAATTTAAATTTTTCTGAACTAAATCAGTCTGAATTATCAGCCTTATTTACAGGCAATGAATTACCAAAAAATAGTAATTCAATAGCTCAAGCTTATGCAGGTCATCAATTTGGACATTTTACAATGCTTGGTGATGGAAGAGCAGTTTTAATTGGAGAGCATTTATCTCAAAACAATAGATACGATATTCAATTCAAAGGTTCTGGAAAAACTGCTTTTTCGAGAAACGGAGATGGAAGAGCAGCATTAGGGCCTATGTTAAGAGAGTATATAATTAGTGAGGCGATGCATGCCTTAAATATATCAACAACACGAAGTTTAGCGGTTGCTAAAACTGGAGAAAATGTGATCAGGGAGACTACATTAGAGGGCGCCATACTTACTAGAGTGGCTTCAAGTCATATTAGAGTAGGTACTTTTCAATATATTGCAGCAAGAAATAAAAAAGATGAGTTAGAAACATTATTTAAATATGTCATTAAAAGACATTATCCGGAAATTGAAAGCTCAAGAAACAAAGCCTTAGATCTTTTAAAAAGTGTTTTAGAAAAACAGATTGATTTAGTTGTCAATTGGATGAGGGTTGGATTTATTCATGGTGTGATGAATACAGATAATATGAGTATTGCTGGAGAGACTATTGATTATGGACCATGTGCTTTCATGGATATTTATGATCCAAAAACTGTATTTAGTTCAATTGATAAGTTAGGGAGATATGCTTATTGTAATCAGCCAATAATAACTAAATGGAATCTCTCAAGATTTGCTGAATGCTTGATACCTTTAATTGATAAAGATCATGATAAAGCTGTAAAATTAGCAACCGAAATGATTGATACTTTTGAAATTAAATATGAAGAAAAATGGTTGAGTATGATGAGAAATAAGCTTGGCTTACTTGGGACTGAAGAAAAAGATAAGTCCTTAATTTTAGATTTGCTTACTTGGATGCATCAAAATAAAGTTGATTACACAAATACATTTTGTCACTTAATGAATTTAAAAATTAAAGAGGATAATATTTATAAAAATAATGATTTTATAAACTGGAAAAAAAGGTGGAAGGAAAGATCATTAAGTCATAATAATTCTGAGGAAAAACATAAAAAATTAATGAAAAGTGTAAACCCTCTTATCATTCCAAGAAATCATATAGTTGAAAATACTTTAAAAGAAGCAAATCAAGGAAATTTAAAGCCCTTAAATAATTTTTTAAAAATTTTAAACAATCCTTATAATGAGCAAGCTAATATTTCTAAATACCAAGTGTCATCTAATCCGAGTGAAAATTATCAAACATTCTGTGGAACTTAATTAAAGAACATAAGGCTCATGTCTCGCTTGTTTACCTAAGACTCTCTCCACAGCCATATTTGAAATATCAATTGATTGATAAGACCCTGTTGTTATGAGTTCGGATAAAGCTCTTCCAATTCCTGGGGCTTGCATTAAACCTCTGCCTGTAAATCCTGTAGCAAGATAAACATTGTCAAATTTTGGATGTTTTCCGACTACTGCATTATTGTCAAGTCTGTTACAATCATAATAGCCTGCCCATCCACCAGTTAATTTAAGTTCTTCCATGGCAGGTATACGTTTTGCCAATGCAGGCCAAACGAGTTCTTCAAAATCATTCCAAGCAGGTTCAAGGTCCTCAGCATCAAATACAGATTTTGGGGATCCAGCTAAATATTCTTTTCCCTCTGGACGCCAATAAACTCCTGTTGTTAAATCGCCCGTCAAAGGCATCTCAGGTATATGCTTTGGGCATTTCACTCTAAAAACTGTATGTTTTTGAGGTTCCACAGGAATATCTTCTAATAGTTCCTTAGTCCAACAACCTGCTGCGGAAATAATTGTTTTAGCTTCAATTTCAGAAAGAGTCTTTACCTCGCCCTTAATAAATTCAGCGCCTAATTCCATCGCTTTACTTTTTAATGCACTATGAAACATAAATGGATCTATCCAACCCTCGCTTTGATTATCGGTATAAGTAGCAGTCTCTATTCCCTCACTGTTTATATAAGGAAAAAACTTTGGCAATTCAGATCCCTTAATATTTTTAGTCCCAGCATCACAAGCTTTATGATTTTCTAAAGCTTTATACTGTTCTTCAGCATGTTCAGGGCCAAACATTAATAAATATCCATTGGCAACCATACTAGCTGTCGGTTTTGGATTTTTTTTTGTTTTTAGTAGTTCAGGAATTTGAAATATAAATTCTTTTGCAAATTTACCAAGTAAAATATTTTCTGTTTGGAAAAATTGTCTTCTAAAACCACCTAAAGACAATGGAAACGAAGCTGATTTGTAACTAGGATCACGTTCAATTACTTTTACTTTTCTGCCTTCTTTAGATAAAAAATAAGCTGCGGCAGTCCCAATTATTCCTCCACCCACTATGACAACATCATCCATAATTAATTTAGTAATAATAGATTAAAATTTAGAAATAATGCAAAGAAAGACCAAAGTAAATAGGGAATCATAAGGTATGCACTAACTTTATTGACACGTTTAAATCTAAAAATAAGAACTATTATTAAAAAGATTAAAATGATTAAATTTATAAATGCAAAAAGGATACTATGAAAACCAAAAAATACTACACTCCAAGTTGTATTAAAAAATATATGAATGAAATAAATATTTACAGTATTCATATCTTTATTTTTACTATGCCAGTAAAACCAAATTGCAAGCGTCATCATCAAGTATAAGGTTGTCCAAACAGGTGCGAATATCCAATCTGGTGGATTAAAATTTGATTTAATTAGCTGAGAATACCATGGTTCCTTCAAATTAAATGTAACCAATCCTCCAATAAATGATGCAGAAAAGGTAATGGTAAAAAACAGAACAAATGATATGAATTTATTTTTTAACATATTAGTATTATACATCACTTTAAAATGAAAAAAAAAACAATTTGGATAACAGGTGGAAGTACTGGTATAGGCAAAGCTTTAGCCATTAAATTTGCTGATGAAGGTTGGAATGTAGCAATTTCGGCAAGACGTGAAAATCTACTTAAAGAAATCTCTAATAATAATCAGAACATTCATGGATTTCCTTTAGATGTAACAGATAAGTCAAAGTGCAAAGAAGTTTTTGAACAAATTAAGAATAGATTTCAAGATATTAATATTTGTTTTTTTTCAACAGGGACATGGAACCCAAAAAAAGAAAAAGATATTAATGTTGAGCAAATTGAAGATGTATTTAAGGTAAATTTTTTTGGAACTTTAAATAGTATCAAAGCTGTAGAAGAATATTTCAAAAATAAAAAAGAAGGTATCATTACAATTGTTTCATCCATAGCTGGATACAGGGGGTTACCAAATTCTACCGGTTATGGACCTTCTAAATCTGCTTTAAATAATTTAGCAGAAAGTTTATATTTTGATTTTAAAAGATCAAATGTACGTATTTGCTTAGTGTCTCCTGGGTTTATAAAAACACCAATGACAGATAAAAATGATTTTAAAATGCCATTTCTAAAAACTACTGAGTATGCGGCTGAAAAAATTTATGATGGATTAATAAATAAGAATGTATTTGAAATTCATTTTCCAAAGTCACTAACACTTATACTTAAAATTTTAAGCTTCTTGCCTAGTAAAATATATTTCGGTTTAGTTGGTAAAATGACTAAGTATCAAAAAAAAAATTAATCTTTAACAAACACCACAGTAAGTTCCGCAACTTTTATACCAAACTTTGTCATTGTTGCTCTGTTTATCGCGACACGATCATCTTGCTTGAATATCCAGTCGTCAAAGGTGATTTTCATTTCTTTTCCTTTTACAGGCACTAAAAGAACATATTCAAATTTGAACGCTGATCCATATGAATATCCTTTAGCTTTTCCCACAACATCTCCTGCCGTACCTTCGTAATTATTCTCATCTATTTTTGTAATTGTCCATTCTCTGTCTTGAATTTCACCATCATCCCAATTAAATTTTTCTTTGAGGATTAATTGTTTGCCATCCCATGTTCCATCTAAATCTGCAGAAAATTGTCTGGTAACTTTGCCAGATCTATTTTGCAAAACTCCCCAAGCTTTCACATTCCCTGATAAATACTCTTCAATTACTAATCTTGGTTTTTTATTTTTAAAATCCTCAGGTTTCATGGCGCTATTATTTGAGCAACTTGTAATTAAGAATATCAAAATTATCAATAAAATTGACTTAGTTGATTTAAAATAACTCATTAATATCTCCTTAGTTTCTTATTTATTTTGCATTGAAAATTGAATTAAATCTATATTTTTTGACTTGAAGCCAGCCTCGCAATAAGACAGATAAAATTCCCACATTCTCTTAAATGTTAAGTCAAAACCTTGATTTTTAATTTGATCCCATTTTTTTAAAAACTCATTTCTCCATATTGCTAAAGTATTTGCATAATGATCTGCATAAGAAACATAAGAATTAATAGTTAATCCATTGTCAGAAACATACCGATTAATGCTATTTTTATTTGGTAAAAAACCCCCAGGAAAAATATATTTTTGAATGAAATCTTGCTTATTTTTATATCTGTCAAATAATCTATCATCTATTGTAATTGCCTGAATAGCAGCTTTTCCACCAATGGATAAATTATTTTTTATAGTTTTGAAATATCCTTCTAAATAGTTTTGACCCACAGCCTCTATCATTTCTATTGATGCTACTGAATTATATTTTCCTTTAAGATCTCTATAATCTTTTATTTCAATATTCACTTTTTCATTTAAACCACACTTAAAAATTCTTTCTTTTGCATATTCAAATTGTTTTTTTGAAATTGTTATACAATCAAGTTTAACATCATACTTTTTACCTAAATATTCAGCAAAGCCACCCCAGCCACACCCTATCTCTAAAACTTTATCTCCATTATTTGGTTTAATAAGATTTATTAATTTTTGATATTTATTATTTTGAGCTTCATAAAGATTTTTTGATTTATCATCAAATATAGCACTTGAGTAAGTTAGTGAGTCATCTAACCAAAGAGAAAAGAAATCATTACCTAAATCATAATGCTTAGCAATATTTTTTTTGCTTCGATTTTTTGTATTTTTGATTATTTTGTTTTTAACAAAATTAATTATTGGAAAGTCAAGAAGTCCTGAGAATTTATATATCACTTGAATATTTCTAGCAGTTAATTCAATTAGATTTGATAGATTATCAGTTTCAAATTCACCTCTCATATAACTTTCAGCAAATCCAATACTACCACCTCTAATAAGATTATAACAAAAATTTGGTTTCTTAATTTCAATATTTGCTTTTAGTTTTTCATCTGAATTTCCAAAATTTAAAATTTTTCCATCAAAAGTTATTAATTGAAGATATCCATAATTAATATTGTTTAGAAATTTAAAAACTATTTTATCTGCCGTTTTATTTAAAAACATTAATTTTCTACTGTTATATTATTTTTAATTTTTAACTTTTTTTTCACAAATTTAATTCCTTTAATCCACAATTTAAACGCTTCAAAATGTATCGCAGAAATTATTTTAAATGTCATTAAAGGGTGTTTTAAGTAAGAATTCATTAAATTTTCACTTGTTAAATCAGATCTTTTACCATCTTGAGATGCAAAAAGAATTTTTCCTTCTAGATCGTATTGATCTATTTTAACTGACAAATACTCTCCTGGGTTTAATATCCTAAAAAAATAATTACAATTCATTTCAATAAATGGTGAAACATGAAATTTTTTTGAGCAATTATTTTGAATTAACTTATTTTCACTTTCTACTTTAAATACATAAGTGTGTTGTTCACCAAACGTATTTTTAACCTCATACAAAATAGAAATTAAATTTTCATTTTTGTCATATATAAAAAAAATACTCAGGGGATTAAAAACATAACCTAATATTCTTGGATAACATAAAAGTTTAATTTTAATATTTTCAGTGCTTATGTTGTTATTACTTAAATTTAATTTCACCCAATTTAGAAGAGATGAGCCGTCACGTTCACCGTGGTCTTTTTCATAAAAACTTATTAAATTAAATTTATTTAAAGAAAAAAACTTTAACTTATCATTAAGCTCATTGAGTTCCGATAAATCAATAAATAGTGAAAATACCTTATACTTAAAAAAATGCTCTTTTGGCTTAAATCTTCTATGGACTACTTTTCCATTATAAATACAAGAATTAGTCATTAAGGTTTTTTATCATTTCAATAGATGATTTTATTCCATCTTCATGAAATCCGTAACCAAAATAACTTCCACAAAAAAGCAAATCTTTTTGATTTTGTATTTTAGCAAGCTCAGATTGTGCGTTTAATGCATTTTGATCATAATAAGGGTGTGTGAATTTAACCTTTTTTAATATTTTTTCCTCATCAATTTTAAAATAAGGGTTAAGTGTTAAAAAAATATTTTTATCACACTTCAAGTTTTGTAATAAATTTAACCAATATGTAATTGAATTTTTTTCTAAATTTTTATCATCTATTGATGAATTCCAAGAAGACCAAGCTTTTTTATTTTTTGGCATAGCTCGTTGATCCGTATGTATGTAAGCTATATTTTGTTTATAATTAAAATTAGAAAGAATATTTTTTTCATCTTCAGTAGGATTTTCAATTAATTTTAAAGCCTCATCTGCATGTGTGGCTAATATTACTTTATCATAATGAAAAAACTCACTTTCTCCGCCATAGTACAGATCTAATCCTGATGATTTTCTTTTAATTTTTGTAACTTTGTAATTTTTATAATGTTCTCCACTTATTTGAGAAATTATTTTACTAACGTAAGTTCTACTTCTATTGGATACGGTATACCACTGAGGTCTATTTCTTAACTTAAATAAACCATGATTTTGAAAAAATTTTAAAAAAAAACTTATTGGCATTTTACTTGCCTCGAAAGGAGGCATAGACCAAATAGCAGATACCATTGGTATAATATGATAATCAATAAATGTTTTAGATAATTTATTTTTTTCTAAATATTCTCCTAAAGTAATTTTTTCACTCGAAATAGCTTCTTGATCACTTTTTTTATAAAACTTAATAATATCAAAAAACATTTTTAAGAAGTCAATATTGAATAAATTTGATTTATTAGAAAAGATTCCATTTAAGCCTTTTCCACAGTACTCAAAATTAGTATTATCTACTGAAACTGAAAATGACATATTGCTTTTTTCAACTTGAACATCATTTTCCTGAAAAAAATTTATTAAGTTTGGATAAGTTTTAAAATTGAAAACAATAAAACCAATATCTACTGAAACTTTTTTTTCATCAAAAAATAAATCAATTGTGTGAGAATGTCCCCCAAAACGATCTTCTTTTTCAAAAAGATCCACATTTTGTTTTTTAGATAAGTAATAAGCTGCACTTAATCCGGAAATACCTGACCCAACTACAGCTATTTTCATTAATTATTATGCTGCATCTTCTTTAAATTCATCCATACTTGGGCAAGTACAAAAAATATTTTTATCTCCATACACATTGTCTACTCTTGCAACTGGAGGCCAAAATTTATTTGCTTTTAAAAATTTTGCCGGATAAGCAGCTTGCTCTCTAGAGTATTTATGTTCCCATTTATCTGAAGCTAATTCTATATCAGTGTGAGGTGCGTTTTTGATTGGATTATCAACTTTATCAAATTTACCTGACTTAATCATATCTATCTCTGATTTAATGCTAATCAAAGTATCACAAAATCTATCCAGTTCAGATAAACTCTCGCTTTCAGTTGGTTCAATCATCATTGTACCTGCTACTGGCCATGACATAGTTGGAGCATGAAAACCATAATCAATTAGTCTTTTAGCTATGTCTTCTTCGGTAATTCCTGTTTCACTTTTAATTGATCTAATATCAATTATACATTCGTGAGCTACATTACCATTTGAGCCTTTGTAAAGAATTGGATAGTGATCTTTTAGTCTTTTTGCGATGTAATTTGCATTTAATATTGCAACTTGTGTAGCAAGTTTTAATCCTTGAGAGCCCATCATTTTAATATACATCCATGAAATTGATAAAATACTTGAGCTGCCCCAAGGTGCTGCTGAAACTGCTCCTATTCCTGTAGCAGGTCCGCAATCTTTAACAACTGGATGATTAGGTAAATAAACTTGCAAATGTCTTTTACACGCAATTGGTCCCATTCCAGGTCCTCCTCCCCCATGCGGAATGCAGAATGTTTTGTGTAAATTAATATGACATACATCTGGACCAAAATTTCCAGGTCTCGCTATACCAACAAGTGCATTTAAATTTGCGCCATCCATGTAAACTTGACCTCCGTGCTTATGAATTAATTCACATATCTCAGTTATTTTTTCCTCAAATACTCCATGCGTAGATGGATATGTGACCATTAAGGCTCCAAGATTCTCTGAGTGCATTTCTGCTTTTTTCTTTAAATCCTCAAAATCAACATTTCCTTCTTTATCGCAATTAACAACTACTACTTTCATACCAACCATTTGTGCACTTGCAGGATTTGTTCCATGTGCAGAACTTGGTATTAAGCATATATTTCTATTTTCATTCCCTCTGTCTAAATGATATTTTCTTATTACCATTAAACCTGCATATTCACCTTGAGCACCTGCATTAGGCTGAAGTGAAACTCCAGAAAAACCAGTAATTGATCTTAGCCAATTTTTAAGATCAGTGAATAATGCTCTATATCCTTCCATCTGCTCAATAGGCACAAACGGGTGAGGTTCAGCTAATTCTCTCCATGAAATAGGTATCATTTCTGCAGTAGCATTTAATTTCATAGTGCACGAACCAAGTGCAATCATAGTTCTGTTTAATGCAATATCTTTATCCTCTAATTTCTTAAGATATCTAAGCATTTCTGTTTCTGAATGATATAAATTAAAAACAGGATGTTCTAAATACTTTGAAGTCCTTAATAAATTCTTTGGTAGATTAGGTAAACTTACTGTCGGATCCTCTTTTTTAATTGACTCTGCTGCATTAAAAATTTTTAATAATTGATTTACTCTATAAACATTTTTCTTTTCATCAAAAGAAATAGCAAGCATTTCTGAATTTACTTTTCTAATATTCACTTTTTGATCCAAAGCATTTTTATAAATTTGATTAGTTTTGTCTTTAGTAACAATAGTAACGGTGTCAAAAAAATGATCTGAATAAATTTCGTATCCTGATTGTTTCAATTTATCGGCAAAGTTTTTGGCCAATTGAGAAACTCTCTCAGCAATAGTTCGTATACCTTCTGGACCGTGATAAATAGCATATGCTGCTGAGACAATTGCTAATAAAGCTTGAGCAGTACAAATATTACTTGTCGCTTTATCTCTTCTTATGTGTTGTTCTCTTGTTTGTAATGACAATCTATATGCTTTGCTTCCATGTCTATCAACAGACACACCTACAATTCTTCCTGGCATAGATCTTTTAAATTCGTCTTTAGTTGCAAAAAAAGCTGCATGTGGTCCACCATAACCCATTGGAATTCCAAATCTTTGAGAGCTTCCTACAGCTATATCTGCTCCTAGTTCCCTTGGTGTTTTTAACTTAGCAAGAGCTAATAAATCACAAGCTAATATTGCTTTACCATTTCTTTTATGTATTTTACTTATAGACTCACTAGGATCTTTTATATCACCTAAAGTTCCTGGATATTGCAATATACCACAAACTAAATCCTCTTTTAATTGATCCAGCACTTTATCTTCATCACCAACAAGCACTTTTAATCCCATTGGTTCTGCTCTTGTTTGAATTACATCAATTGTTTGTGGATGACAATTTTCTGAAACAAAAATTAAATTACTGTCATTTTTATTTAATCTATTACTTAATCCCATAGCTTCTGCAGCTGCAGTTCCTTCATCTAATAGAGATGCATTTGCAATGTCCATTCCAGTAAAATCAACTATCATTTGTTGAAAATTAAGTAACATTTCCAATCTTCCTTGAGCTACTTCAGGTTGATAAGGTGTATAAGAAGTATACCAGCCTGGATTTTCTAAAATATTTCTTAATATTACATATGGAGTATAAGTTCCGTAGTAACCCATCCCAATAAAATTTGAATAAATTTCATTTTTTTTTGATATTGCCTTTAGTTTTCTTAGAGCTTCATATTCTGAATTAGACTCGCCAATATTAAGTTCATCTTTCAATTGTATTTTTTCTGGAACTGTACTTTTAATTAAATCATCTAAAGATTTATAATTAAGTTCCTTTAGCATTTTATTTTGATCCTCATCTGAAGGTCCAATATGTCTTTTTAAAAAATCTTTTTGGGAATTATGTAACATTAACTAGAGCTCTCCTTTGCAAATTTATCGTATTCTTCTTTGTTCATTAGACTATCCATTTCAGACTGATCTTTCATTTTAAGTTTGAAAAACCAAGCTGAACCTTCTGGATCTTCATTAATTTTGGAAGGATCATCTACAATTGTTTGATTAGTATCTACTACCTCTCCACTTACTGGAGTGTAAACATCACTAGCTGCTTTTGTAGATTCTACCACCCCTGCAGTACCATCTTTTTCAACATTAGATCCTTTTTCTGGAAGTTCTGCAAAAACTATATCACCAAGCATTTCTGTTGCATGTTTTGTAATTCCTATTGTAGCTACATCTCCATCTAAGGTAATCCACTCATGCTCTTTAGAGTATTTTACTTCGCTCATTTATTAGCTCCTTTCACATAACTTTTTTTATAAAATGGTAATCCACAAATATTCGCTGGATATTTTTTCCCTCTCACTTCTAAAAAAACTTTTGTATTTTTTTTTGAGAATTCATTTTCTACATATCCCATGGCAACAGGTCCATTAACACTTGGGCCAAATGTTCCACTCGTAATTTCACCAATATAAGCATCTGATTGATTAAATATTTTAGTTTTTTCCCTAGCTATAACTCTTCCTTCTGGCTTAATACCAACTCTAATTTTATCTACTCCATCACTTAATTGTTTTGTTATTATTTGAGATCCTATAAAATTTCCTTGAGATATTCTTTCTTTAGAGATTGCCCATTTTAAATTTGCCTCAACTGGTGTTTTGTCTTTATCAAGTTCATGACCATATAAACACAATCCTGCCTCTAATCTTAATGTATCTCTAGCACCTAAGCCAATCAACTTCGCTCCTTTATTAATTAGTTCTTTTGTAAAATTTTCAGCTAATTCATTAACAATTGAAACTTCAAATCCATCTTCTCCAGTATATCCTGAACGAGTAACATAAATCTTTTGTTCTTGAAATTTGAACATGCCTCCAGACATAAAATTAAGATCAACCACCCCCTCAATTATGTAATTTAATATCTCAGATGATTTAGGTCCTTGTAGAGCAATCAATGATCTTTTTTTATCTAGATCCATTTGATATTTATCATTTAATAATTCACTTATAATTCTAAAATCGTTATCTTTACAGGCAGCATTAAGGATAATCAGAAAACCTTTTTCAATCTTTGTGATTATTAAATCATCATATATTCCTGCTTCATCATTCATTAAAAAACTATATTTTGAATGATTTATTTCTAAATTTTTTAAATCTAAAGGAAATATTTTTTCTAAATCTTCAACTAAGTCGTCACCTCCGTAAATAAATAATTGGCCCATATGAGAAACATCAAATATACCTGCATGACTTCTAGTAAATTTATGCTCCTCAACAATTCCATCTGAGTATTGTATAGGCATTTGGTAGCCTGCAAACTCTACAAACTTAGCACGATTTTTTTGATGCAATTGATATAATGATGTTTTTTTTGTTTCCATATTAACTCTGTTTACCCATCTGTATATTTGCCTGAGAGTTTTGCTCCTTCGGCGAGAATTTAATCTCTTTCCAGAGTTAATACTTTACGGTCCTTTTTGCCTGAGAGATTCCTGGGTGGTTGCTCCTTCGGCGCTACGATAGTCTGTAGTCTCTCCCGTAAGTCGATAGTCCTATAAGAGACTTAAAATGTCAATTAGAAACGATTGCCTTTGGTTTTTTTAAAAGCGTGTAAAACTGTAATAATACTGCAAAAAGTATTATTGAACCCCCTATCAACCCATATAATGACGGTATTTCGCTCACAAAAAGAAAAGCCCAAATAGGACCAAGAACAGATTCAGATAACATAATTATTCCAACCATTGCGGATGGGGTTGTTCTTGCACCTATAGTTATAAATATAAAACCAAAACCTATTTGAAAAAATCCAGCCAAAAAACCTAAAAAAATATCATGAGATGAAATCATTATAGTAGGTGAAAGTGATAAACCGATGAGACATGAGCTTATACCAGCAATGAACTGTGCTGGCACCATGTCAACAGATGGAAATTTTCTGACGACCATTATCAAAACTGCAAAAGTAATTGGCATTGTGAAAGCTGCTAAATTTCCAGATAATTCTCCTGGAGATAATGAATTTCCAACCATTAGTATCACTCCAGACATTGCTAAAATAATTGAAATTAATGTAATTAAGTTAATCTTTTCTTTTAAGAAAAAAAAACCAAATATAGCTAAAAATAAGATTTGAAGTGATATTATGAAGTTAGTATTAGCAACTGTAGTATTATACATAGCAAAAACATAACCACAAAAACCAATAGATAATATTAATCCACCAACAAAACCTGGTAATCCAGAAACATAAAACGATTTTAAAAACTTACTTCTATAAGTAATTATCAAAAAAGATAAAACAGTAAGAGAGAAAAATAAGGACCTCCAAAATAATATTTGCCATAATGTTGCCCCTTCAAAAGATTTCACTATTAGTCCCCCAAAGCTTAGACTAAAAGCGCCAAAAAATATCAGTAATGGACCAGGTAAACTTTTTAAAATATTCATTAAATTCGTGAAATTAAATTTTGAGTCTCTAAGTCATACAATTTAAAAAGGGTTTCTGCACTATTTAAATCGACCTCCTGAAATTTGATTACAGAACCAGGAGTTAATTGAACTAATTTGTCATAATCAGCACTTATAACTACACCAATTTTTGGATATCCCCCTATAGTACCATGATCTGAGAGCATAATGATTGGATTACCATCAGCTGGTACTTGTATCACACCTTTAATCAAGCCTTCAGATCTAATATTGGTATCCACAATATTCTCTAATTTTTTTCCTTCTAATCGCATTCCCATACGATCAGATAATTTAGAAACTTGAAATTCATTTTCAAAAAAAATTTTTTTTGCTTTTTCAGAAAAAAAATTGAAATTTGTTCCTTTTATAACTCTAATATTTTCTATCTTTGTGTTAATATAATTTAATTTTTTATTCATAAAGTTTTGATTAACTTCACTTATATTAATTTTTTGATTTGCAGATAGTTTTTCTCCATTATTAGATCCTATATTTGCTTTAGTATTTGTTGAACAACTAGACCATTGAAATTTTAGATCAAATGTACCACTTATCGCTAGATATCCATAAACTGATTTATTAGTTGATAAAATATCTAACTCATCATTATTTTCTAAAATAAAAGAACGATAACATTCTCCATCAACTAAATTATCTCTTTTTTTAATTTTAAAACTCACATCACCAGTGATAGCAATATTTATTTTGTCTCCATGATATTTCAAATGAGGTCCCTGATAAGCAAATTCTATCACTGGATGGTTGTCATCATTTCCAGTAAGTTTATTTGCTAATAAGTAATTTCTATTATCCATAGCTCCACTAAATGGAATCCCTATATGATAAAGGTTTTTTCTTCCAAGATCTTGAAACGTTGTATTAATACCAGCTCTTATAATTTCAAAATAATTTTTATTCATGATAATCTAGATACTTATCTTTAGTAATTCTTTTGAATATAACTAAATCCCCTGGATTAATTAAGTTAGGCTCTTTTTCTTTATTGCTATCAAAGATATTTAATGGAGTATTGCCAAGGATATTCCATCCTCCAGGACTCTCAAAGGTATAGATATTTGCAAATTGCTCAGTTAAACCAATTGATCCTTTTGGGACTTTAACCCTAGGAGTATCAAGACGTTTTGTTCTAAGATTTTCGTCTAGATCTCCTAGAAAAGGCATTCCTGCAATAAAACCTGTCATATAGCAAAAAAATTCTTTTTCAAAAAAACTCTCATATATTTTTTCCTCCTTCATCTTTAACTTTTCCTCTAGTCTTTTTATATCTAAAGAAAATTCTTTCTCACAACAGACAGGGATTTCAAATTTTTTATTTTGAATACTGTCATTTTTAGTTATTTCAATATTTTCAACTATCTTTTTAAGCTTATTAAAATTAATTTTTTTAAGGTCAAAAGAAATAATTAGTTTATTATATGATGGTGTAAGATTATTTATTCCCAAAATTTTTTTTTCTTTTATTGTTTTAAAATATTTAATTACTTGAGTGTTAATCTCTTTATTCACCTTTTTACCAAAATCACAATATAAAGCTGCGTCACCAAGATTTGATATATTTTTTATCATGCCATGTTATACTTAAGAATAATGAGTATTGAAATTAATATAAATTGTGATTTAGGCGAAAAATCTAAACATCATTCTAACAAGCATGATCCTGAATTGCTTGAGATAGTTAACTCGGCAAATATAGCATGTGGTTATCACGCAGGTGATGAAGAAACTATGAATAAAGTTGTTGAAATATCAAAAACAAATGGTGTTAGTATTGGAGCGCATCCATCCTTTAATGATCCTGAAAACTTTGGCAGGGAAAGAATGAATTTATCTTCTTCTGAGATAGAAAAATTGATAATTGATCAATATGAAATTCTTCAATCAATTTCATCCAAACATGGTGAAAATGTTACTCATATAAAGCCGCATGGTGCTTTAAATAACATGGCATGTGAGGATATTGATTTAGCGACAACGTTGGCAAAAGTAATTAAAAGAATAAATCCAGACTTAATTTATTTAGTGCCAACAGGATCTAAAATGGAACATGCTGCAAAAAAGTTAGATATGAAAATTGCCTGTGAAATATTTGCTGACAGAAATTATGAAGACGATGGAAATCTTGTATCAAGAAAAAAACCTCATGCTTTAATTACCGACCCAGAGCAAGCAAAAAAACATGTACTAAAAATGGTTCAAACTCAGTCACTTAATTGTCACAGTGGGAAACAAATACCTTGTGAAATCGACTCGGTATGCATACATGGAGATAATATGAGTTCGCTAGAAACTGCAAGATCTATAAGAAAAAACTTGATTGATAACGGACTTATACTAAAAACACTAAATAAAATGAAAAAATTTATATGATAAAAAAAATTTTAATTTCTTTAATTGTCTCAGTATTTTTAATTTCAAATTCATTTGCAGCCGGCTCTAGCGACAGTGGCTCTTCAAAAACTAAAACTCAATATGATATGGCTGTCACTCATATAAAAGCAGCAAAAAATTTTGAAAAAAAAGATAAATTAAAAAAAGCAGAAAAAAGTTATAAGAAAGCTCAAAAATTATTACTTCAATCAAACAAAAAATTTCCAAACAAAGCAGACACATTAAATTATCTAGGTTTTACAACAAGAAAACTTGGTGATTTTGAAAATGGAGAAAAATATTATTTACAAGGCTTAGAGATCGATCCAAAGCACATAGGTATCAATGAATATCTGGGAGAATTGTATGTTGCAACAAAAAGACATAATCTTGCAGTTGAAAGGTTAGAAGTGTTAAAAGATTGTAATTGTAAAGAATACAGTGACTTAAAAGCTATTATAGCTGGCGAGAAAGTTTCAAAATATTAATTTCTATTTTAAAGCATAATTCAAATTGAATAATTTTTAATTTTTTTATAATATAAAAATAT
Source organism: uncultured Pelagibacteraceae bacterium (assembly GCA_902629575.1). GTDB lineage: Bacteria > Pseudomonadota > Alphaproteobacteria > Pelagibacterales > Pelagibacteraceae > Pelagibacter. The sequence goes on along the minus strand of CACORJ010000003.1, from coordinate 90,591 downwards.
CTTGTTAGAAGAATCTCTTATACTCGTACAAATTATATTTATTGATATCATTTTAGCTGCAGATAATGCAATTATCATTGGATTGATTGCAGCTAACTTCGTACCTAAAAATAGGAAATTAATTATTTTTTGGGGTGTAGTTGGTGCGCTTGTTTTTAAAGTGTTATTTGCTATTTTTGCAACCTACCTTTTCCAATTTTATTGGATTAAGATTATTGGCGGTCTTTTATTGATATGGATTGTAAATGATTTAAGAAAAGATTTGTTTGAAATAAAAAAAATTAAATCACCAACTAAAAAATCTAAAGAACCATCTTTTATTAGAAGTATTTATAAAGTTCTCTTTGCAGATATTACTATTAGTTTTGATAATGTAATTGGAGTAGTTGGTGCTGCAAAAGGAAATTTCGGTTACATGATGTTTGGACTTATATTATCAGTAATTCTTACTGGTGCTCTAGCAACTTATCTTGCAAATTATATCCAAAAGCATCTTTGGATAGCTTACGTTGGTCTAGGTTTTATTTTACTTGTAGCTTTACAATTAGTTATAGGTGGATTGGATGATTATGGTGTCCTCTCAATTAATGAGACATTTAAAAAATATTTTTAAAAAAATTGCCAATCAAACATTTATTAATCTTAATTTTTATAATGACCGCACACGGAAGTGCATTTCCTGTAGCAAAATTAGCTCTCAATAACTCTGTGCCTCCTATCCTAATGGCTTCATTAAGGATGGCATTAGTTTTTATATTTCTAATACCTTTTTGGAAATTTAAATTTCCAAGTAAAAAGTTTTTTAAACCTTTAATATTTTTTTCAATATCTATGGGTGTTTTAGTTTACGTATTTATGAATTTATCATTATTCTATTCCTCAATAATAACTCCCATAATCCTAGGATCACAGCTTGCTATACCATTTGGTATACTTGCTAGTGCTTTTTTATTAAATGAGAATATAAGTAAAAAAAAATGGATTTTAATTTTCACTTCTTTTGTTGGAATAGTCATAATTTTTTTTGATCCAAAATTAGCAGAAAATTATTTAGGTTTATTTTTTGCAGGTTTAATGGCTTTATTCTTTGGTTTAGCACAAGTTTATTCAAGACAGTTGAAAGAACTTCCAATAAGCATGATTAATGCGAGTACAGGTGTGTTTGGATTTGTTATACTTATAATAATTTCTTTTTTTGTTGAGGGTGATTTAAATGAAAACATTAAACAAATAAATCTTAATTCCTGGATTTTAATTTCTTACCAGGCAATTGTGGTTTCCTTATGTGCTCACTTGTTAATGTTTTACCTATATAAATTTTATACTGTAGGTCAAATTTTCCCTTTTTATTCTTTGTTCCCAATTTTTGGAATTATACTTACATACTTAATTTTCTCTGAAGTGCCCTCAATAATGTTCATATTAGGTGGAATTATTGTTATATCATCAGTCTTTTTTCTACATAAAATTAAATAATTTGCTTATTGAAAAATAATTGAAATAAGCTTTAATTTGTTTTTTATAAATTGTTAACAATAAAGAGGAAGATAATGAAAAAACTATTTATCGCTGCATTTATGTTTGTTTCAATTTTTGGAACAAAAGTAATGGCAGATATTAAAATGGGGATTATTTTAGGATTTACTGGTCCTATCGAATCTCTAACTCCAGCAATGGCAGCTTCAGCTGAGCTTGCTTTTAAAGAAGCTTCAGACTCTGGTTCGCTATTAGGTGGAAAAAAAATTGAAGCTGTAAGAGCTGACTCAACTTGTGTCGACTCAGCAGCAGCCACAGCTGCAGCAGAGGGAGTAATCTCTCAAGGTGTTGCGGCAATTATGGGAGCTGATTGTTCAGGTGTCACTGGTGCTATAGCATCAAACGTTGCCGTACCTAATGGTGTCGTGATGATCTCACCTTCAGCAACTTCACCAGGATTAACAACCTTAGATGATAATGGGTACTTTTTTAGAACTGCTCCATCAGATGCTAGAGGTGGTCAAATCTTAGCTGATATTACTAAAGATAGAAAAGTTAAAAGTGTTGCAATTACTTACACTAACAATGACTATGGAAAAGGTTTAGCAGATGTTTATGAAGCTGCAGTAAAAGCACATGGTATTAAAGTAACTACTGTGACTGCGCATGAGGATGGTAAAGCAGACTACTCTTCTGAAGTAGCAACTCTTGCTTCAGCAGGAGGGGATGCAGTTGCTGTCATCGGTTACCTTGACCAAGGTGGTAAAGGAATTATTCAAGCGTCTTTGGATTCTGGAGCATTTGACAAATTTATTTTATCAGATGGTATGATTGGACAATCTTTGGTTGATGCATTTGGAAAAGATTTGAAAAAATCTTTTGGATCTATGCCTGGATCAACAGGTAAAGGTTCAGGTGTATTCGCTAAAGTAGCAAGTGTAGCTGGAATTGATAGCTCAGGTCCATACACTGGAGAATCTTATGATGCGGCTGCTTTAATTGTTTTAGCAATGCAAGCAGGTGGATCAGCTGATAGGGCATCAATTGCAAAAAATGTAATGGATGTTGCTAACGGTCCTGGAACAAAAATATATCCAGGTGAACTTAAAAAAGGTTTAGATTTATTAGCTAAAGGTAAGAAAGTTGACTACGAAGGTGCAACTGGAGTTACTTTTACTAGCGTCGGTGAAGCTGAAGGTTCTTTCTTAGAACAAGAAGTTAAAGGCGGAAAATTTAAAACTAAAAAACAAAGATAATATTTTATATTTTAGAACCCTAGCGAAGAAATTCGCTGGGGTTTTTTATTAAAACATATATTTATCAGCCATATACATAAACCAAGCAATAGCAGCACCTAAAATAATATATTTCATAAGGTTATTTTATTTCTATTTTTTCAGGAAGTATACCTTTTGGTCTATATCTCATTATTACTAAAAGACCTACTCCCATCATTAAAAATCTAAAGTACGGAACACTTTCAATTAAATGTACTTTTAAAAAATGTGTGTCGTCAAGTCCAGCAGTAGTTAAATTAACCAAGTAAAGACCAATTGGTGCCGCTTCAATCCATAAAAACCAAACAACAAAACCTCCAAGAATCGCACCAAAGTTATTTCCACTTCCACCGACAATAACCATTACCCAAATTAAAAAAGTATATCTCAAGGGTCTATAACTTCCGGGAGTAAATAACCCATCTTGAGTTACTAACATTGCACCTGCTATTCCTACAATTGCTGAACCTAAAACAAAAATTAACAGATGTTGCTTAACAACATTTTTTCCCATTGCATTAGCTGCTTCTTCATTGTCTCTAATAGCTCTCATCATTCTTCCCCAAGGAGAGTAAAGAGCTTTTTGAGTTAAGATTAATAAAATAATTACTACAACTAAAAATAATCCAGAGTAACAAAGTTTTACAAAAACTGATGATCCTTCAATTACAAGTTGATTTAAAGCTGTTTGTCTTTCAGTCAAATCAGTAATTAGATTTAATTTACTTAAGTTAAATCTTTCAACAAGATTTATAAACCAATCTGTTTGTTGTAAATTCACCTCATAAGGTGCAGGTCTTTTAAGTCCAATTACATTCTTAACACCTCTTGTTAACCAATCTTCATGTTTTATAATTGCAATAACAATTTCTGATATCAGTAAGGTTGCAATAGCTAAATAATCTGCTCTTAATCCTAAGGCTACTTTTCCTATAACAAAAGCTAATCCACCTGCAAAAAAAGCTCCAACAACCCAAGAAAAAATAATTGGAAGACCTAATCCACCAAGAAAACCAGTTTTTGCTGGCTCTACATTTTCAATTGCCTCAATTCCAGGTTCTGAAATAAATCTTATGATAACAATTCCCAAAATTATGATAGCAGCTACAATATAAGTTCTGTTTTTTGATTTCTTATAATTTTTTAAGATATATCTAACTGCAAATACCATCGCTATTATAAGAAAAAGACTAAATAAAATATCAGATCCACCTGCACTCCAAGCTTCTTGAACTGGATCTACTGAAATTAAAACAGCTGCCAAACCACCTAAAGCTGTAAAACCCATTATCCCAAAATTAATAAGACCAGCATAACCCCATTGAATATTAGCTCCCATTGTCATCACTGCTGAAATAAGACATAGATTAAATATTGATAAAGCAATGTTCCAAGACTGGAATATACCCACCAAGATAATTAACCCCATCATTATACTGTATGCAGCAATTACATTTAAATTTTTTCTCACAACACCTTCCCTTTAAATATACCTGATGGACGATAGAGCAAGACAATGACCAGTATTGAAAAAGAGACTGCAAATTTATAATCTGTAGAAAGCAATTGAATTAAACCATCTGGCTCCATACTTTCAGGTAAAACATACATGAAAAATTTTCTATAAGCGTAAGTTAATAATATTTCAGAGAAAGCAATAACATATCCTCCGAGAAAGGCTCCAAATGGATTACCAATACCACCCACTATAGCTGCTGCAAATATTGGCAGCATATTATTAAAGTAGGTAAATGGTTTAAAGCTTTTGTCTAAACCATATAAAGCACCACCAATAGTAGCAAGGATACCTGCTATGATCCAAGTTGTCATAACAATTTTTTTTGGGTCAATACCTGATAATAATGCTAAATCCTCATTATCAGAATACGCTCTCATACTTTTTCCTGTCTTAGTTTTATTTAAAAACCAAAACAAAGTCGAAACTAAAATCAATGTAACAATAATTGTAATAACTTGAGTAGATTTTATCGCAAGACCTTCGTTTAATCCTGTTATTTCTTTAAATTCACCTGCTTTAATCAAAAATTTTTCTCCATCAAAAAATCTTCTATCAGAGGGTCCAATAATTATACGAACTACTGCTTGAGTAACAAACATTACTCCAATGCTTACCATTGCTAATTGTACAGGGGGACTTTTTTTGGTTCGGTAATATTTAAATACAAATTTATCTATTATTAACATGTAACCAACCATGAGAATAATTGCGAAAGGAATCGCTAAAAGAGCTGTGGGAAAAACTCCAAGACTAATTCCAACAGACTGAAAATACCAGGTGAATAGAATTACAAACATTGTTCCAAAGGACATCATGTCTCCTGTAGCAAAATTAGCAAATCGTAAAATTCCATAAATCAACGTTACAAAAATTGCACCGAGAGCTAATTGAGAACCATAAGCTAAAGCAGGAACAAAAATGTAATTTAATAAAAGTATTATTGCGTTTATAAAATCCATATTAACCACCTAAAAAAGAACTTCTAACTCTTGGATCATCTAATAATTCTTTTCCAGTACCAGAATGTCGGTTTTCACCTGTCACTAAGACATACCCTCTATCTGAAATGTTTAATGCTTGTTTTGCATTTTGCTCGACCATTAAAATTGCTACATTAGTTCTTTTTACTTTTACGATATGATCAAATAGTTCATCCATCACAATAGGTGATACACCTGCGGTTGGTTCATCCAACATTAATACAGAAGGCTTAATCATTAGTGCCCTGCCTAATGCAACTTGTTGTCTTTGTCCTCCAGATAACTCACCAACTAATTGATTTCTTTTTTCTTTTAATATTGGGAATAAATCATAAATTTCATCTATAACCGTTTTAAAATCACTATTTAGCAAGAAAGCACCCATTTCTAAATTCTCCTCAACAGTCATACCTGAAAAAACATTCTTAGTTTGAGGAACAAATGAAATACCTTCTTTAACTCTATCTTGTGGAGATAATTTAGAAATATCTTTTCCATCAATTATAACAGAACCAGATTTTAAATTTAACAAACCTAACATTGCCTTCATAGCTGTAGATTTTCCTGCTCCATTAGGTCCGAGAATTGATACTATTTCTCCTCTTTCAACATTTACAGAACATGAATTAATTATATCTGGCCCATTTCCATAGCCACCAGTCATTTTATTTCCTTCAAAAAATGCCATAATTAATTATCTTTTAGCTTTGAACCTCTACCTAAATAACTTTCAATGACTTTTTCATCTTTTTTCGCATCCTCAACTGAACCTTCAAATAGAACTGACCCCTCTGCCATAACTATTACTGGATCACATAGTCTTCCAATAAAATCCATGTCATGTTCAATCATACAAAAAGTATAACCTTTTTCTTTATTTAATTTTTCAATAGCAGTTCCCAAATCTTTTAATAAAGTTCTGTTAACCCCTGCGCCCACTTCATCTAATAAGACTAGTTTAGCATCAACCATCATTGTTCGACCTAGTTCTAATAACTTCTTTTGTCCTCCTGATAAATTTCCAGCTAATTCATTTTTTAAATGATCTAAATTAAGAAAATTAACAACTTCTAAGGCTTTTTCTTTAATCTTTTCTTCTTCCTTTGCCACTAAGGAGGGCTTTAATAAAGCGTTAATTAATTTTTCTCCAGATTGATTACCTGGAACCATCATTAGATTTTCTAAAACAGACAAATTTGTAAATTCATGTGCTATTTGAAATGTTCTAAGTAATCCTTTTGAAAATAATTCATAGGAAGGTATATCTGTTATAACTTCATTATTAAACATAACTCTGCCCTTTGAAGATTTTAGATTACCAGCAATCAAATTAAATAAAGTTGTTTTTCCAGATCCATTGGGACCAATAATACCGGTGATAGTTCCTTTTTTCACTGTAAGAGAACAATCAGAAACTGCTGCGAGTCCTCCGAAATATTTAGATAAATTAGTAATTTCTAAGATATTTTCTGACATTAACTATTTGTTTAATCTTTTATGAATACTATTTAAAGTATTAACCACAGATTTATAAACACCTTTTTTACTCATTTCTTTAAGACCTTGTTTGTTTAACCCTTTTGGCGTTTGAGATTCTTTAACCAGATAATCTAATTCTTTTTTTGAATTTATAACTGCATCCTCTGATAAAGCCAAAAATAAAGATGTAATGTATTTTTGAGCATCTAATCTTTTTACACCTTTTTTAACTAACCAATCACTCATAACTCTTAATATTTCATAATATGAAGCCATCATACCTGAAGTAGACCAAAAATTTTTTGACAATTTTTCATTTTTAATTTCAATAGTTGAGCCCAAATTATTAAAAAATTTTTTAACTTTTTTATTTGGTGGACAAATCGGAATTGGGCCCTTTTTTAAAGAAATTGGAGGAAGTGGAATTGCTCTAACAATATCTGCTTTTACTTTTATCATTTTTTTTAATTCTAAAAGTGTTATTGTTGATATGAAACTAACGATAATTTGTTTTGGTCTAAATTTTAATTTTTTAATAATAGTGTTTCCAACTTCTGGAGTAATTGATAAAAAGATCCATTGGCAATTCTTTACTATTTCATCATTATTTTTTGCAATTACAATTTTATTGAATTTTTTTTTTAATTTCTGAGCAATTTTTTTATTTCTTGGTGAAATAATAATTTTATTATATTTTATATTTGAGGAGTTTATGCCATAAATAACTGAAGAGGCAATCTTACCAGTACCTATAAAGCCAATTTTCATTTTTTTATTATAAGTAAAAAAAAACCCCCATAAAGGGGGTTTTTTTATAAATTTAATTTATAAATAATTAGAATGATTTCCCAAGAGAAATCCTAGCGCTCGCGCCCTCTAAATTACTTAATGTAACTTTGTTATCAGTATTTGATGCAGTTACTGAAGCACTTCCAAGATCTAAATAAGTTCCCTCTATTCTTGCAAAGAAACCATTATCGAAATCTGCATTATAACCAATACCAAATGTTTCACCACTCAAGTCTGTGTCAGAGTATGTTGATCCAGTACCTAGTGACTCTTTTGTAAGAACATCAACTGTTACTGCACCTGCTTTTAAGTACAAGTTCTCTGTAACATTCAATGTTAAGTAAAAAGTGTTTAAGTTTTCAAAATCGACTTTAACTTTGTTAGTAACACTTGAAGGTGTTTCTGTTGAAGTTTTGTCTTTTCTATCATTGTTTGCAGTCTCAGAAGACAAAGTTCCCGGAACGGTTTCGAAACCTATTGCTAGTCTATCTCCAAGAGTTTTCTCTATGAATATAGAACTGTATCCAGCAACACCAGTAGCGTCATCTGATGACTTTTCTCCATTTTCATTCTCTTCAGCTTCAGCATGGAATACTCCCATGTTACCTGAAACTCCAACGTTCACTCCCAATGAGAAAGCTGGCAAAATTAAGAAAGATGAAAAAATTAGAGATAGTAATATTTTCTTCATAATTATTCCTATATAGTTTTTGTTAATTAACGTTACCTAAGTACTAAATTTTATCAAAAAATTAAACAGAAATAACGATTTTAGATAAAATTTAGTCATTTGTTGTAAATTTATCACAGATTTTAGCAAATTTAACTATTCAATACAATTTTTAATAGAATATGAAAAAAGGGAATTTTATGAGTTTTTTTAAAATTTTCAGCTCGATTCTATAAGAATTTTCTAAGGAAATTTCATGCTAAATTTATGCTCTCTTAAATGTATCAAATCCATAAAACACACAGCTTCATTATCAAATTGCTCAATACATTTAACATTTAGTGGTTTAAAAATCTGAAAAGGATAGTCCTTAAAAACCGGGAGCTAAAGATGGCTAAGAAGGACTATCTGAATGAATATAGCATATCTCAAATTAAATGCATTACATATTTTTTTCAAATATAAGGGATTTATGAAAAAAAAAAGCCGCAGGCCAGTTACCCGGGTCAAAAATCCAGAGCCAAAGATTGAAGATCCAAATTGGGTCATTTGGGCCGCATGGGCGGACAGGATAACTTTTGAGGAAATCAAAAAAAAGACTGGCAAGTCAGAGTCTGATGTTATTAAAATCATGAGGAAATCTCTTAAATCATCCTCCTTTAAATTGTGGAGAAAAAGAGTGCATGAAAAAAGTATCAAACATAGAAAAAAATTTGAATATTCTCGAAAACAATTAACTAGTAAAATTAAAAAAAGTAATTATTTATAAGTCATGAAAGTAGTAACTATTTATACAGGACCATTCTGCAATTATTGTGATGCAGCAAAAAGATTATTAACTAGAAATAATGCTAAATATAATGAAATTAATATTGCTACAGTTGATGGCGCAAAGGATGAAATGATTAAAAAAGCAAATGGAAAAAGGACTATACCGCAAATATTTTTTAACGATGAGCATATTGGTGGCTATGATGAAGTTAGAGCTTTAGAAAAAGAAAATAAACTTCAAGATCTTTTAAAATAATTATTTCTTAGATTTAAAAATTAGACAAACTCCATTATTACAATATCTCTTTCCTGTTGGTTGCGGGCCATCATCAAAGATATGACCGTGATGAGCTTGACAATTTTTACAATGATATTCTGTACGTGCATAACCTAACAAATAATCTGTTTTTGTTTCAAAAACTTCAGGCAATGATTCAAAAAAAGAAGGCCAACCTGATCCGCTTTCATATTTTGATTTTGAATCAAATAATTTTATTCCACAATTAGCACAATGATAACTTCCTTCACGCTTTTCGTTATTTAATTCACTTGTACCAGGGGGTTCTGTACCTTCTTCAAACATAACTAATTTTTGTTCAGCCGTAAGATTAAGATTTTTTTTATTCATTCTTATAATAGTTTAGCACATGATTGATGTAAAAATGAGTGTAATTCTACAAGTTTGTTAAAGCTTTTATTATACCCTCCACCCAAAACACCACATATGGGAATACCTTTAGAAAAAAAATTTTCTGTTACAATTTCATCTCTTTTACAAATTCCATCATCTGAAATTTTTAATTTTCCTAAGCGATCATTAAAATGAATGTCAACACCAGCTATATAGAAAACAAAATCAAAGCTTTCTTTATTCAATTTATTCAAATAAAATTTTAATATCTTTATATATTCTACATCTTCTAAATTATCTTCAAGTTCTACGTCAAGATCACTCACTGATTTTTTAGCTGGATAATTTGATTTTGAATGCATACTGAAAGTAAATACATTTCTATTATTTTTAAAAATATCAGCATTGCCATTACCCTGATGAACATCTAAATCAACAATTAAAATTCTTCCTGCTAATCCTCGATCAAGCAAATAATAGGCAGCTACTGCCACATCATTAAAAACGCAATAACCAGCTCCTTCATCATAATTTGCATGATGACTGCCACCAGCTGTATTACAAGCTACTCCACTATTAATAGCAAGTTTTGAGGCTAATACAGTTCCGCCAGTTGCCATTAGTGATCTATTAACAACGCTATCAACTAAAGGAAAACCAATCTTTTTTATTATATTTTCATCTAAAGTTTTATTGATTACATTTATTATATAACTTTCTGAATGAGCTCTTTTTAATGTTTCTTCAGAGCAAGGGTATGGATTATAAAATTTTTTTACAACCTTTTTTCTGATTAAATAACTTGCAAGCTCATCGAATTTTTTGACTGGAAATTTATGATCATCGCCAATATTTGCAAAATAATCCTGATGATTAACGACTGGTAAATCCATTTTTATTTCAAAATTCGAATTGGCTTCCCATTTACACATGCTTCTAATGCCTCAATCATTTGACTGTAAAAGATACTATAGTTTTCTGCAGTGACATAACCGATATGCGGAGTGAGTAAAGCATTAGGTAAAAATCTTAATTTATTGTTTTCTTGCAAAGGTTCTTTATTATAAACATCAAGACCAGCACCTGCAATTTCATTTGTTGATAAAGCTATTATCAAATCATCCTCGTTTACAATCGGACCTCTTGATGTATTAATTAAAAAAGCTGTTTTCTTCATTTTGTCTAATTCTTTCAAGGTTATGCAATCTTTATACCTTTCTCCACCTTGAACGTGAATAGATAAAAAATCTGAATTTAAAATTAAATCATCTTTACTTGATGGTAAAACATTCAACTCTTTACACTTATTTAAATCTAAATTTTCACTCCAAGCCATAACTTGCATTCCAAATGCTTTTCCTATTTTTGCTACTTCCGAACCAACTCGACCAAGACCAATTAATCCAAGTATCTTTCCTTTAAGTTCAGTACCAAGAGTTGTTTGCCAATAACCCTGATACATATTATCAATTTCCTCCTTAAAATTTCTAGCTAATCCTAATATTAATGCCCATGTTAATTCAGGTGTCGGATTAATATTCATTTCTGTGCCACAAACAATTATTTTATTTTTTTTTGCAGCCTCTAAATCAATTGATTTATTTCTTAACCCACTAGTGATTATAAATTTAAGTTTCGTTAAATTATTTATTAAATTTTTAGTCATAGGCGTTCTTTCTCTCATTATCAATAAAACTTCGAAATCAGATAGTTGTTCAAGTGCATCTGCATCATCAATAAATGGTTCACTAAAAATTTTAAATTCATATTTTCCTGATAATTTCTCTAAATCAACAAACTGTTGTGAGACATTTTGATAATCATCTAAAATAGCTACCTTAAGCATTTTTTAATTCCTTATTTGATAAAAATAATCCTAATATAATTAAGATTGCTCCAATCAGGTGAAAAAATTTAAACTGTTCCTCATAAAAATATATTGCCATTATTGTGCTGAAAAGAGGGATAAGTGATAAAAAAATACCAGCTCTATTAGCTCCAATTATTGAAACAGCTCCAGCCCAACAATAATAAGACCCAATACTTGGAAATAATGCTAGGAAAACAATAATATAAAATAAATTTAAATTTAAATCTATTCTTTGTCCTTGTGTAAATTCATAGAGAAATTGTGGAAAAATAAAAATTAATCCAAATGTACATAAAACGTGAACCAAAGTTAATAGTGGTAATGTAAATGTTTTTTTTTTCAGAAAAGAAGAATACAACCCCCATGTTATTACTCCCCCTATCATAATTAAATCGCCTTTATTAAAATTTAAAGAAAAAATAATTTCGAAATTTAATTTTGTTATAATTGATAAAATTCCCAAGATAGAAATTATAAGTCCAAAAATCTGATACTTATTTGTTTTTTCAATTCTAAAAAGGAAGCATAATAAAATTATAATTGCAGGAATGGCGGTATTGAAAAGTGAAGAATTTATTACTTGTGTATGGACTAATGATAAATAGGTAAATGAGTTAAATAAACCAACGCTAGTCAAAGATAAAAAAAGTATTAGGGGTAAATTTTTTAAAATTACCTTTTTATATCTTATGATTTCTTTAAACGTAAAAGGAAGCAGAATAATCCAAACTAAAGACCATCTATAAAAAACTAAAGACATCGGAGGTATATTGGAAAGAAATGCTAATTTTCCAATCATAAAGTTGCCTGCCCAGAATAATGTTGCACAAACCAACATTATATATGCTTTGGTATTTTGCATTTATCAACTAAATCTTATTGAGCTATAAGGTTCTAGATTTAAATTAGTATTTTCTTTAGCAATCATTCCTGAGACGATCTTTCCTGAAATTGGACCCAATGTCCACCCCAAATGATGATGTCCAAAACAATAATATACATTTTTATATTTTTTAGATGGTCCCATAACTGGGAGAAAATCAGGTAATGTTGGTCTAAATCCAAGCCACTCATCCTCGTGTTCTGGTAAATCACCTAGCATATATTTTGCATTATTTATTAAATTTTTAATCCTAGATTTTGATAAAGGATTCTCTAACCCTCCAAACTCTACAGTACCAACGACTCTTAAACCTTGTTCCATAGGAGTTATTCCAAAACCTCTATTTGAGAATATTACTGGTCTAGATAATAGATCTTCGCAATTTTTAAAATGTACATGATATCCTCTTTCAGTATCTAAAGGAATTTTTTCTCCGAGATTATCAGTAAGTTTTTTTGAGAATGCTCCACATGCGATTACAATTTTATCAAATTTAAATTCTTTATTTTCAGTCTTAAATATTGGTTTTTCATTGTCGAATTGAATTTTTTGTATATTTAACTTTTCAAATTTTCCTGCTTTTTTTAAAAAAAGTTCAAAAAGCTTTACAAGTATCTTTTTTGGATTCCTTGCGTGTCTTGCATATGGATAATATACACCTCCATGATAGAATGGCTTAATATTAGGCTCAAGATCGTGAATTTCTTGCTTACTGATAAGTTGTTGTTTAACTCCAAGTTCATCTCTCACTTTAATTTCTAGTTGCCTGCTTTTTAAGTCCTTATCGTTCCAAATATATATAATTCCCTTGTGTTCAACTAAATTGTCTATATTAATCTCCTCAAAAAGTTCATCGTACGCTGGCAAAGCAAGATCTAGAATTTGATGCATATATTTTGCTGTATGCATCATTTTATTTTTTGTTGTATTCATTATGAATTTAAAAAACCACGGTATCATCTTGGGAACATAATTCCATTTTAGTGCTAAAGGACCAGTAGAGCTTAATAACATTGCTGGTACATCGGCTAAAATATCTGTTCTATTCAGAGATAACGATGCATAAGGTGAAAAATGGCCTGCATTTCCATAAGAAGCTACAGGACTTCCAGGCTCTTCTCTGTCGAATAAAGTGACATCAAATCCTTTTTTCTGAAGAAACAAAGCGTTTGAAATTCCTTGAATACCTGCCCCAACTATACCAATCTTACTTTTATGCATATTAAAGTATACTGCTTTTTATCAATATATCTTAAGCGACAAATTATACTTATGCTATCGATTGTTGACTGTGAATTTTAGCGCTCATTACTATTCCAAAGCCTATCATAGTTGCTAGCATAGAAGAGCCACCATAAGACATTATAGGTAACGGTGAGCCTACGATTGGTAATAATCCTAAAACCATACTCATATTTATAACTATGAAGACAAACATAGAAGCACCAAAGCTGTAACAAAATAATTTTGCAAAATAACTTCTGGATATAGCGCCTATTTTAATAGTTCTATAAATAATTAAAGCATATAGTATTAAGAGAAATACAGAGCCTACGAAACCAAATTCCTCAGAGAAAAGAGTAAAAATAAAATCAGTATGTTTCTCAGGTAAAAATTCTAAATAACTCTGTGTTCCTTTTAAGTATCCTTTTCCAAAAAGTCCGCCAGATCCTACTGCAATTTTGGATTGTATAATCTGATAACCAGCCCCTAGTGGGTCTCTGTCAGGATTTAAAAAAGTTAAAACTCTTATTTTTTGATAAGGTTTTAAAAAAGATATTACAAAAGGAAGAGATATAACAGTTATTAATAACGAATAAAAAAAATATTTGTGATTTAGTCCAGCGAACCACAAAACTATAATCCCACTAATTGATATCAATATTGAAGTGCCTAAATCAGGTTGAATAATTACTAAACCCATTGGCAAAAAAATTATTATTAATGAAATTATTACAGAATAAAAAGAATTTATATTTTCTAGACGTTTTCTATGAAAGAATTTTGCTAAACACAAAATAATAAATACTTTCATTAATTCAGATGGCTGGATATTTATAAAATATAAGTCAATCCATCTTTGTGAACCAGAAACTGTTATTCCAAAATTTATTGTCCAAATAAGCATTCCTATTACAATTACATAACCGAAATAACCAATTGAAAACCAAAATCTAATGTTTAGGAAAGATATAAGTAACATTAGTAAGGTAAAAATGATAAATTTTGAAAAATGACTTTTAGTATGAAATAATATTTCTCCTCCATCTGTAGAATACATTGTTGCAAGACTAATAAAGCCTAACAACAAAATCGAGACTAGTAGTATAAAATCAAGATCTTTTATCTTTCTAAAAAAATTTCCTTTATTTTCTAATCTACTGTGTAAATACATCTAGATATCCAGATATTTATTTGTTTCATAATTTTTTCGAATTTCGTGCCTATCGATTATTTTTTTAAATAAAGTATTAGCTAAAGGAGCTGCAACTTTACCTCCAGACCCGCCATGTTCAATCAAGATACTTATGGCATACCGTGGGTTTTTATATGGACCAAATGCAACATATAAAGCATGATCTCTTTCCTCATAAGGTATTTCTGAAGTTTTCAAATCTAATTCACGATCTCTTTCTGTAATTCTTTTTACTTGTGCGGTTCCAGTTTTACCTGCAAATTGGTATTTAGGGTTATCAATTCGAGATCTGTAGGAGGTTCCTCTAATTTCATTAGTGGAGCTGAATATTGCATCTTGTATGAATTTAATATTTTTTGGATTTTTGACTAAGGGAACAAATTTATCTTTTTTTTCATCTTTTGTATTCTCAACAAGTAGTTTTGGATATAGTTTATATCCACCATTTGCAATTTGTGCTGTCATTAAACAAAGTTGAATGGGGGTTGTTTGAATATAGCCTTGACCAATACCAGTAATAATTGTCTCTCCAAGTAACCAATTACTTCCAAGTGCATTTTTTTTCCAAAAAGTGCTTGGAACTAATCCATTTTTTTCATTACTAAATAATCCATCAAAAACTTTTGCCCCTAAACCAAATTGTTTTGCTGTCTCACTCAATTTATCTACACCTAATCGTCTAGCCACTTCATAAAAGTAAGAGTCACAAGATTGTTTCATTGCCTCTCTCATATCTACATAACCGTGGCCCTCTTTTTTCCAACAATGATAGGTTTGTCCATATAATTCTAAAGGGTGCTTATGTCCTTTACAATTAATCGTAAATTTTGGATTGATAATATCATTTTCAAGTGCTGAAAGTGCTACAATCGGCTTTATCGTAGAGCCTGGAGAATAATTTCCTGAGATTGATTTATTCACAAGTGGTTTCATTGGATCATTTCTTATTAACTGCCATTCATCCTGACTAATACCAAAAACAAATGCATTCGGATCAAAAGAAGGTGATGATTGCATTGCAATGACATGACCTGTAAAAATATCAATTACACAAATAGATCCTGATTTGTCTGCTAATAATTTATTTGCAAGTTTTTGAACTTCTGTATCAACCGTTAATTTAATTGATTTACCTTTATCTCCTTGTTGATATGCAAGTTGACTAATTCTTCTTCCATAAGCATTTACTTCATATCTCTCTATAGAATTGCTTCCAATTAAATCATTTTCAAACGTTTTTTCTAACCCAATTTTTCCTACTTTTAAGCCTTGTACAAATTTTTCTTTAACTATCTCATTTGATAAAATGTCATTTTCATTAGCTTGGCTTACATATCCTAAAATATGAGTATAATTTTCTTTATATGGATAATTTCTTGAAATAGAAATAATTGGTTTTACTCCATTTAAATCATATAGATTATTATTTATTTTAGAAAAATTTTCCCAGTTTAAGTTATCTGCAATAATTAATGTTTCCCAAGGCTTAATTTCTTTTTGCTTTTTAATTATTCTTTTAAATTGATTGTCAGACAATTCTAAAATATTTTTAATTCTATTTATTGTGTATCTGAAGTTTTCTACTTGCTCTGGTATTAAGTGAAGTTGATATGCTTCAAAATTTCCTGCAATCGTATTTCCAAAAAAATCTTTAAAATCACCTCTTATGGGAGGAAGTTTCCACTCTCTTATTCTATTTTTATCTGATAACGTTAAGTATTTTTTATTTTCTTTTACTTGTAAAAAAAACAGTCTGCTTATTATACCACCTAGAATTATTACCTTTGCAGCTGCTAAAATAAAAACTCTCCGATTTATTGAGTTTAATTTGATTACATTATCGCTTTGATCAATCATTTATAGCCTTAAAGTAATAATTAAAAATAAAAGTTATTGGTATATAAAATAAAAACGTAAATAAATTATTTATCACATAAAATAATATGTCTAGCTCATAAGAAAAAAATAAAAATAAAATTGAGTAGTTAATTGAATTTATTAAACTAATTACAAACAAAAAATAAAACCAATCTTTAATTAAATGTGGTCTTATTGTTATATTTCTTAAGTATGAGGCAAAAACACATAACAAAATATAAGAAAAAGAACTTAAACCTAATGGTAAACCAACTACAGTATCATTAATTAGACCAGTGATAAAAACTAATAGATAATCAAATTTATTATATTCTTTAAGTACAAAATAAAATATTAAAATATAAGGAAAATTGAAAGAAAAGTAATCAATATTTAAGTAATTTAAATCAAACTCATTTAATACAGATATAAACAAAATTATGATTGGTAACCATGTATAAATTTTATAAAGATAATTTTTTCTCTCAAATTTAATCATTTAATTTATTACCTCTCCTCAAAATACACTCTTTGTACTCTGGGGTACCTATTTTAAAGCCTTTTTTGAAAGTAGTTTTTAAACATTTTGAGCTATATATTAAATTTAATCTTAAAAAATCTAATTCATTTTTATCAATCGAATTTTGTTGGATAATATTATTTTTTTCATCGATTATTTTTTGCAACTCTAAAATTTTGTTATTAGATAAATTTATTTCAGATTTTAAAAGTTGATTTTCTTCTAAAAACTTTTCATTAGTCTCGTTCAATATTCCTACTTCCTCATAAAGTATATTTAATTTAATTTTCTCAGTGTCAGATGAAATTTTGTTGTTTTCATCTTTATCTACTAATGTCTGAATATCTTTATTTTCTTCTTGCTCAATTTCAGCAAATACATATTTTAGTTGTTGAAAATCACTAAAAAAACTAATCAATAATTTAGAATTTAGAGACTTGATCTTTCCCACTGGAATTCCACTTTTATATATTGAGCCAGTTCCTGAAGTGTAAGCTATACTTTGATTTTGAATTTCACTTTTTAAATTATCTTTAATATATTTAATTTCACCACCATTTTTACCGTCTCCAATGATAATTACTTGAATATTCCCAGGTGAAATTGATATTGGAACACTTGAATTTAAATCTGATAACAAAAGAACTCTTGAAGACTTATAATTTACTTCAATAACTCTTCCAACAAGATAATTTTTGTCATAAATGTTGGTTCCTATCTTGATGTTATCAAAACTTCCTTTATTGATAATAATTGTTTTTAGAAAAGGGCTATCATGATCAACTATTACTTTTGCTAGAATTTTATTTGTTGAAAATCTATAATCTTCAATTAATTCTTTTAATTCATTATTTTCGCTTATGATTATTTCATTAGAAATTTCTTTTGATTTTAAATTTTCTAGCTCTATTTTGTTTAATTTAAATTCTTTGTAAAAACTAGAATAGTCTAAAATTTTTAAATAAGAGCCAACAATAAAATTTTCTGGTATTGATACAATAAATGAAGATCTAAATACAACTTCATTAATAACTGATTTTATATTTTTTATGATCTTAAAATCAAAGTTTGATAGAAAAATTATAAATATCGATAAAAAGATTAGAGTAAGTAAAGAAAATTTCTGCTTAGTTGTTTTTTTTAAAAATGCAGATCTAATTGCAATTACAAAATCATCTCTGCTTGTGGCCATTATTTTTAATACTCAGTCAGCATAGTAGAAAATGTTTGTTCTTGATCTAAAGCTTTTCCTGTTCCAATAGCGACACAAGACAATGGGTCTTCAGCTATATGGACTGGAAGTCCTGTTTCTTTAGAGAATCTTCTATCAATATTTTTTAATAAAGCGCCTCCACCAGTTAAGGTCAGACCCATATCAACTAAATCTGCTGATAATTCTGGGGGTGTTGCCTCTAATGCGTCTTTAATACCATCAACCATTTCTTTTAAAATATCATTTAACGCTTCAGCTGTATCTTCCTCTGTTATATTTACTTCCTTGGGAGTTCCGGATCTAAGATCTCTTCCTTTCACTGGATAAGTATTGTCATTTGTTGGTATTGCAGTTCCAATTTCTTTTTTTATTTTTTCTGCAGTACTATCGCCAATCATAAGATTATATTCTTTTCTCATATAATTTACTAGAGCTCCATCCATAGCATCTCCAGCAACTCTTAAAGATCTTGAATAAACTAAACCACCTAAAGACATTACTGCTATTTCACTAGTACCTCCGCCTATATCAACAACCATAGATCCTGTTGCCTCTGATATTGGTAAACCTGCACCAATAGCTGCTGCTATTGGTTCTTCAATTAATTGAACTCTCCTTGCTCCTGCAGCTAAAGCACTATCTTGAATTGCTTTTCGCTCAACAGGGGTAGAGCCTGTAGGTACACAAATTAATATTCTTGGGTTTGCAAAAGTTCTTCCTTTGTGAACTTTTTTAATAAAATGTTTAATCATTTCTTCAGTCACTATGAAATCAGCAATAACTCCGTCTCTAAGTGGTCTAATCGCACTAATATTACCAGGAGTTCTTCCTAACATTGTTTTTGCCTCATCACCTACGGCTAAAACCTGTTTTTTTCCAGACTGATCAACAATTGCAACCACTGATGGTTCATTTAAAACGACCCCTTGTCCCTTTACTACAACTAATGTATTTGCAGTTCCGAGGTCGATAGCCATGTCCTGGCTCCATATTTTTTTTACACTATCAAATAAACCCATTATATACTCTCCTTTAATCTTTTTGGTTCAATGTTTTTGTAAAGAGATTTTTTTTCCCTCTTAATCAACATTTTATTCAATGCATTTAAATATGCATTTGCTGATGCCACTAAAGTATCTGTATCAGCTGACTGCCCTACTGTAGTTCTATCGTTTTCTTCTATCTTTACACTTACTGTTGCTTGTGCATCTGTTCCCTCAGTGACTGCATGGACTTGATAAAGAGATAATTTAACATTATGAGGATATAAATCTTTTATACATTTAAAAATTGCATCAACTGGACCATCACCAGTCTGAGAAGTTTTTTTAATTTCTCCAAAAACATCTAAGGTCATGTCAGCTCTTTGCGGCTCACCAGTCCCAGCAAATACTTTCAAAGACTTTAAGTTTATTGCATTTATTTTATTATCTATAATTAAACTATCATCTACTAAAGCAACAATGTCTTCATCATAAATATGTTTTTTTTTATCAGCTAAAATTTTAAATTTACCAAATGCTGCTTGCACAACATCATCAGTTACATCTGTATAACCTAAATCACTTAATTTATCTTTAAAGGCATGTCTTCCAGAATGTTTACCCATAACTAGAGAGGTTTTTTTTACACCAACACTCTCTGGTGTCATAATTTCATATGTTTCTCTATTCTTAAGCATTCCATCCTGATGAATTCCTGACTCATGAGCGAATGCATTTTTACCAACAATTGCTTTATTAAATTGTACAGGGAAACCGGTTGCATTTGAAACAATTTTAGATGCTTTACTAATCAATTCAGTTTTAATACCTGTTTCATAAGGTAGTAAGTCATCTCTAGTTTTTATTGCCATAACAATTTCTTCTAAAGCAGCATTACCTGCTCTTTCGCCAATTCCATTTATTGTACATTCAATTTGTCTCACGCCTGCAGACAGTCCTGATAAAGCATTTGCTACAGCTAAACCAAGGTCATTATGACAATGGGCAGATATAATTGCTTTATCAATGTTTGGCACATTATTTTTTATTAATGTGATTGTTTTAGCGAATTCTTCTGGAATAGAATAACCAACTGTGTCTGGTATGTTTATTGTTTTTGCCCCACAATTTATTGCGAGTTCAATTGTTTTATACATGAAATCTAAGTTTGTTCTTGTGCCATCTTCACATGACCACTCTACATCGTCAGTGAAATTTCTTGCATAAGTAACACTTTCTTTAATGGCGCCCAATACTTGTTCGTCAGTCATATTAAGTTTATGTTTCATATGAACAGGACTAGTTGAAATAAAAGTATGGATCCGAAATCTTTTTGCAAACTTCAGTGACTCATGACATGCATCTATATCTTTTTTTGTAGCTCTAGCTAATCCACATGGAATTGAATTTTTAATACTTTTACTTATAGCACTTACAGCTTCAAAATCTCCTGGAGATGAAATTGGAAAACCTGCCTCAATTATGTCGATACCCATTTCATCAAAAACTCTTGAAATTTGAATTTTCTCTTCAACACTCATTGAGGCACCTGGTGATTGTTCACCATCTCTCATTGTTGTATCGAATATGTAAACTTTATCTTTACTGCCCATAAATTAATTTTTTTGAGAGATTATAATACAATCTATAAGTGAGATTGCAAAATAAATGTCAAATACTAGTTATTATATCTGATCTTTTTGGGTTTATTTTTATCTAACCTTTATCACTATCAACTAGTTTTTTCTTGCCAATCCAAGGCATCATTGCTCTAAGCTGAGCTCCAACTTTTTCAACAGGATGATCTGCTAATTTTGCCCTTGTTGCGAGAAAGTTTTTTTGACCATTCTTACATTCATCCATCCAATCTTTCGTAAACTTTCCAGATTGTATCTCAGAGAGGACTTCTTTCATTTTCTTTTTTGTGTCTTCTTTGTTAACAATTCTTGGGCCAGATTGATATTCACCATATTCAGCAGTGTTTGAAATTGAATAATTCATATTTGCTATTCCTCCTTCATATATTAAATCAACAATCAATTTAACTTCATGAACGGTTTCAAAATATGCCATTTCTGGTTCATAACCTGCTTCAACTAAAGTTTCATAACCATTTTTCATTAATTCTACCAAACCTCCGCATAAAACAGTTTGTTCACCAAATAAATCTGTTTCAACTTCATCTTTAAATGTTGTCTCAATAATACCAGATCTTCCCCCTCCAATAGCTGATGCATAAGATAAGGCTAAATCCCTAGCTTTGCCTGATCCATTTTGATGAACAGCAAACAAACATGGAACTCCTCCTCCCTTTTCGTATTCACTTCTAACTAGATGACCGGGACCCTTAGGGGCAACCATAAACACATCTAGATCTTTCCTCGCTTTTATTAAGTCATAATGAACATTAAGACCATGTGCAAAAGCTATGCTTGTCCCTTCTTTTGCTCTTTGTTCAATATGATTTTTATAAATCTGAGCTTGCAATTCATCTGGCGTTAATATCATTAAAACATCTGCCCAAGCAGCAGCATCTGATAAATTCATAACCTTTAATCCCTTAGACTCTGCCTTGGCAATGCTGGATGAACCATCCCTTAAAGCCACTACAATTTCTTTTACTCCACTATCTTTTAAATTTAATGCATGCGCATGCCCCTGACTTCCATATCCAAAAATAGCAATTTTTTTATCTTTTATTAAATTTACATCAGCATCTTTTTCATAAAACATTTTCATTTTTTTCTCCTAATTTATTTATTTAAAAGTTTCTGAACCTCGAGTCATTGCAATTGCACCTGTCCTTGATGTACTTGTAAGGCCTAAAGGTTTTAATTTTTTACTCATTTTATCAATTTCTCTTCTTAAAGCAGTAATTTGGATAACTACTGACTGTTTTGTTTTATCTAAAATTACTGGATTAAAATTTTTACAGGCATTAATACATTTTTCTATCTTTTTTTTCTGCCCAACAACTTTTAGTAATGCCATTTCCTTAAAAATAACTTTTTTATCTTCTCTTTTAAAATCAGCAACTTTATGAACAGGAACTAATTTCTTCAATTGTAATTTAATTTGTTCGATTACTTGAGGAGTTCCAGTTGTTACAATTGTAATCCTAGAAATATTTTTTGTTGCATCAACTTCAGCTACTGCAAGCGATTCTATATTATAACCTCTGCCAGAAAATAAGCCTACTACTCTAGCTAAAACTCCAGCCTCATTATCTACCCAAACAACAAATATATGAGTATCTAGTTTGCCTCTCTTAGTTGGAATACTGTATGCTGATTTTGGACTTGGCATTAAACTAAGGCTTTACCTTTTCCGGTTATCTTATTATCTTCTTTATCATTTGGACCTAAAATCATTTGATTATGTGGTTTTCCCGATGGGATCATTGGAAAAC
This sequence comes from uncultured Pelagibacteraceae bacterium, assembly GCA_902629575.1. Lineage (GTDB taxonomy): Bacteria > Pseudomonadota > Alphaproteobacteria > Pelagibacterales > Pelagibacteraceae > Pelagibacter. The sequence continues at coordinate 67,848 of CACORJ010000003.1, read as the reverse complement.
AATTTTCATTAGGATCAACTTGGCAATCAAATATTACAGGTCCGTGGTGATTTACCATCTCTCTTATTTTATCATCTAGCTCATTTGGATTATTTGCTTTAATTCCTTTACATCCATAAGCCTCAGCTAATTTTACAAAATCAGGAAGGGCCTCAGAATAGCTTTCTGAATAGTTTTTTTCATGAAGTAGCTCTTGCCATTGTCTTACCATTCCCATGTATTGATTATTTAAAACAAAAATTTTAATAGGTAAATTATATTGAACTGCAGTAGACATTTCTTGCATTGTCATCAAAACAGATGCTTCTCCTGCAATGTCAATGACTAATTTATCTGGATGAGCTATCTGAACTCCTACAGCAGCCGGAAGACCGTAACCCATGGTTCCAAGTCCTCCTGAAGTCATCCATCTGTTTGGTTTATTAAACTTGTAATGTTGTGCAGCCCACATTTGATGTTGACCTACTTCAGTAGTTATAAAAGTATCTTGATCTTTTGTTAATTCATATAACCTCTGAACAGCATGTTGTGGTTTTATAGTTTTCTCACTATTGACAAATCCTAAAGAATTTTTGTTTCTCCATTTTTGAATTTGTTCCCACCATTTTGATACATTTTGTTTATTTGATGTTTTAAGGCCATTTTGTTTTTTATTTATTTTTTTTATAGCTGCCTTTAGAACTTCATTAACATCGCCTACAATGGCTAAATCAACTTTTATAATTTTATTTATTGATGATGGATCAATATCAATATGTACTTTTTTTGATTTAGGTGAGAACTCATCAATCTTACCTGTAATTCTATCATCAAATCTAGCGCCTATATTTATTAATAAATCACAATCATGCATCGCATTATTTGCTTCATAAGTACCATGCATACCAAGCATTCCAATAAATTGATTATCGTCACCAGGGAAAGCACCTAAACCTTGTAGGGTAGAAGTAATAGGAAAACCAGTTAATCTAACAAAGTCTCGCAATGACTCACTAGCTCTTGGACCAGAATTGATAACTCCCCCGCCAGAATAAATTATAGGTTTTTTTGCTTTTGAAATTAATTTTATAAGTTCGTCTATTTCATTTTGGGAAAATCTATTATGTAATTTTCCATTTAGTTTTTTTTCTTTCTTTGGTTTTGAATAACTTGCTTTTGCAAACTGAATATCTTTTGGGATATCAATTAAAACTGGGCCTGGCCTACCTGATGTAGCAACATGAAAGGCTTCATGAATAATTCTAGACAGATCTTCAATATCTTTAATTAACCAATTATGTTTAGTACAAGGTCTAGTGATACCAGTTGTATCACATTCTTGGAATGCATCTGTACCGATTAAATGAGTAGGAACTTGACCAGAAATACAAACTAATGGAACTGAGTCCATATATGCGTCTGTTAATGCTGTCACAACATTTGTTGCTCCGGGTCCAGATGTAACTAAAACAACACCTGGTTTACCAGATGACCTTGCATAGCCTTCTGCGGCGTGACCTGCGCCTTGCTCATGTCTAACAAGAATATGTTTTACTGTTTCATGATTTTTAAGTTCATCATAAATTGGCAAAACAGCTCCTCCAGGATACCCAAAAATATATTCAACCCCTTGATCTTCAAGACATTTAAATACTATTTCTGCTCCAGTTAATAATTTTGGCATTTCGCAATCTAGCTGAAGTTGTACTAATTGGTCAAGTTTTTGTGGATAATATTTAAATATTTTTTAAGAAATTATTTAGATCCTTTGGCTTTATTTTTTTCCAATCTCTCATATTACCTCGTGCCCAAGTGACTTGTCTTTTTGCATATTGTCTAGTCTTTATTGATATTTTTTCAATTACTTGGTCTTTAGTAAGCCTATTTTTAATTAAATTCGTTATCTCATTTATGCCTATAGCTTTAGAAATACTTTTGTTTTTTGGCACTTTTAGCCCTAAAAACTTTTTAACTTCAGGAATCGAGCCATTTTCTAACATTTTTTCTGTTCTTAAATAAATTCTTTTAATTAGCTCTGGTCTAGAAAAATCAATATATAGTTTTACAAATTCATTTTTCTCAAACTTTGGTTTGGTCTGTTTGTACCATTCAAATATAGATTTTTTAGTATGATGTTTTACCTCAAAAGCTCTTACCGATCGTTGAGTATCTGCTGGATCAATCCTACCTTTAACCAATGGGTCAATTTTAATCAGTTTTTCAAAAAAATTTTTTTGGTAAAGCTTTTTTTGCAACTTTCTAACTTGGTTCCTAGTTTTTAAAGGGATTTTAGGAATTTCAACCAATCCATCTATTATTGATTTAAAATACAGACCAGTTCCACCAACTAAAATTGGAATTTTATTTTTTTTACGAATAAAACTTATTTTTTTAGCAACAAGCTTAACCCAATCACCTGAGGAAAAATCTTTTTTTGCCTCTACGATACCATATAAATGATGCTTTATTTTTTTTATATCTTTTTTTAAAGGTCTTGCAGTCAATATATTAAAATCTTTATAAATCTGCATACTATCTGCATTAATGACTTCTCCCTTAATCTTTTCAGCTAGTCTAATTGCAAAATCAGTTTTACCTGATGCTGTTGGTCCATAAATTAAAATAATTTTGGATTTAAAATCCATTTTTTATTTTAACTTTATACCAATGTATTCTTTTTGGTTTTGTTTGTTGTAAATTACTAACAAAATTGTTTTCTGATTAGAGTTTAATACCTGTCTAGTAATTTGTATTAGTTGGTTAACTGAGTTTATTTTCTTTTTTTGCGCTTCTATAATAATACTTTCTTGCTCTATTGAGTTAATTAGTGGACTATCATTATTAATTTTTGTTATCACTAATCCATTTGTTTGATTAGGAAGTTTTCTAAGTTTTATATCTTCATTGTTAAGTTTTCTTACAGATATTTTTAAATCATCTATATAACTCTCAGTGCTGCTTTCTGGTTTTTCTGATACTTTAAAATCCTCAGATGTTTCCAATCTTCCTAAAGTAATTTTTTTAATTATTTCTTTTTTATTTCTCCAAATTTTTACTTCAACTTTTTTTCCAACCTCGGTTCTAGCAACAATGATTGGTAATTCTTTCATTTCTTTTATTTTTTCACCATCAAATTCTAAAATTATATCTCCCGCTTTTACTCCTGCTTTAGCAGAAGGACTATTCTCTGCAACGCTTGCAACTAATGCTCCCCTTGGTTCTTTTAAGTTCTCTACTTCTGCTATTTCTTTAGTTACATCTTGGATTCTAACCCCAAGCCATCCTCTCTTTGTTTCACCGAACTCAATTAATTGATCAATCACAATTTTTGCACTGTTTGATGGAATTGAGAAACCAATTCCAATTGAACCACTTCTTCCTAAAATTGCAGTATTGATACCTATTACATTTCCATTCATATCAAATAAGGGTCCACCTGAATTTCCAGAATTTATTGAGGCATCGGTTTGAATATAATCTTCGTATCTAGAGAGACCAATTGACCTGTTTCTAGCAGAAATTATTCCTGAGGTAACTGTTCCTCCTAAACCAAAAGGGTTTCCAATTGCAATGACCCAGTCTCCTATTCTTGCTTTATCTGAGTCTCCAAATTTAACTGGTACAAAATTTTCTTTAGTATCTAATTGTAGAACTGCAATATCTGACAATGGGTCAGCACCAATAACTTTCGCCTTAAACTCTTTATCACCATTTACTCTAACAATTATATCTTCTGCATCCTGAATAACATGGTTATTTGTGACTACAATTCCTTTACTATCAATTATGAAACCAGATCCTAAAGCTGAGGATTGTCTTTCTTGCGGTGCGCCAAACTCCTTAAACATATCTTCAAAAGGGGAGCCTGGGGGAAATTGAAAAGGAAAAGGATTAGAGTTTGTTACAACAGTTTGAGTTGTTGAAATATTTACAACTGAGGGCATTAATTTTTCAGCTAAATCAGCGAATGATTCTGGTACACTTTTTGAATAAGATTTTATATTATAACTTAAGACGATTAATAGAGATAAAAAGTAAATTCTAAATTTTTTCATAATGTAGATTTTAAATTGTAAATAATTAAAAAACCCAATATTACAAAGATCAATCCACCTATTCTTAATTGGCTTTCTTTAAACAAATCTATTTTTTTTAACATATTTTTCATTTTTGATGGAAATAAGGCATATAAAATTCCCTCAATAAATAGAAATATACCAAAAGCTATGAATAGCTCTCTCATTTTGTTATTGTTGTATTTCTGGCTTTATATTTCCGAAAAATTTAAAAAATTCAGAGTCTGGAGACAATATCAGTGAAGTCTCACCTCCAATTAAAGCTTTCTCATATGCTTGCATAGCTCGGTAAAAAGCAAAAAATTCTGGGTCTCGTCCGAAGGCATCAGCAAAAATTTTATTTCTCATACCATCGCCTTCCCCTTTCATAATTTCTGATTGTTTTTGGGCATCTGCAAGTATGACAGTTACTTCTTTATCTGCAGTAGATGTTATTGTTACAGCCATCTCTGCTCCCTTCGCTCTAAATTCTTTTGCCTCTCTCTCTCTTTCTGTTTGCATTCTTCTATAGATTGCATCACTATTGGCCTGAGGTAAGTCAGCTCTTTTTATTCTTACGTCTACTATTCTAATACCAAAATTTTGTGCTTCATTATTTACTCCATCTTTAATAAGTGACATCTGTTTAGATCTATCTTTTGAGAGTAGTGTTTGCAGTTCCTCTTGACCTAATACATTCCTAATTCTTGAATTAATGATTGTTGACAATCTTGATCTAGCAACTCTTTCGTTTCCAACTGAAATATAAAACTTAAGTGGATCAATTATTTGAAATCTTGCAAATGCATCGACTATTAGACGTTTTTGATCTGAAGCAATCACCTCTTCTGGGGGTGCATCTAAGTTTAAAATTCTTTTATCGAGATAAACTACATTTTGTATAAAAGGTATCTTAAAATTTAATCCTGGCTTAGTGATTATTCTTTTTGGATCACCAAACTGTAAAATTATTGCTTGATTAACCTCTTTTACGATTATTATAGATAAGAACGCTGTAATACCAACCAATACTAATAATCCGATAAAAATTTTTCCAACTTTCATTTTAATTTACTGCCTTTTTTTTTAATTCTGGAAGAGGTAAGTAAGGCACTACGCCTGATCCAGCATTTTTCTCAATAATTACTTTTTCAATATCTGCTAATACTTTTTCCATAGTTTCTAAATACATTCTTTCTTGTGTGACTGCCTTCGCATTTTTATATTCATCATAAATTGAAACAAACCTACTAGCCTCACCTTCAGCTTTAGCAACTACTTCTTTCTTATAAGCCTCTGCAGCTTGTAATATTTTTGCAGCTTCTCCTCTAGCTCTAGGTATAACATCATTAGCATAAGCCTCTGCCTCGTTTTTGGATCTTTCCATGTCTGCTCTCGCAGCCTGTACATCTCTAAATGCATCAATTACCTGATCTGGCGGATCAGCTTTTTGAGTTTGGACTTGAGTTATTTGGATTCCACTTTCATAATCATCCAAAATTGATTGAATTATTTCTTGGGTCTCAACCTCAATTTTTGATCTACCTTCAGTTAAAATTGGCTGAATATTACTTTTTGCGATAACTTCTCTCATTGCAGTTTCAGCTGCAGCTTTTACTGTACCTTCAGGATCCTGAATCTTAAATAAAAAATTGCCAGCATCTTTAATCACCCAAAAAACAGAAAAATCAATGTTTACAATATTTTCATCACCTGTAAGCATTAAACTTTCTTGAGGAACATCTGCGACACCTCCCCCAGATGAAAATCCACTATCTCTCTCCGATCTAAATCCAATATCTATTCTATTAACTTTTGTAACCTTTGGTGTTTGAACTGTTTCCACAGGAAATGGTATGTGATAATTTAGTCCGGGTTGTGTTGTCTTTACAAATTTTCCAAATCTTAAAACCACACCCTGTTCGTCTGGTAAAACTCTATATAAACCACTGGCAAGCCAAATAAACCCTAATACCATTAGAGCTAATATTATCGGTTTACCACCTGACGATGATCCACCTGGTAAAAATTTTTTTATTTTATCCTGAATTTCCTTGATTATCTTTTCTATATCTGGCGGTGTTGGACCTCTACCTGATCCATTACCACCTCCCCCTCCCGGAGGTGATCCCCAAGGGCTTCCGCCTTGTTGTTGAAAATTGTCAGACATCTTCTACCTATATAGTGTCTAATTCACTAAAAACAAGTTAAGATAAAATTATGTCAGATAAAAAACGCGAACTAAGTGCCGCAATGAAAAGTAAGCTAGAACCAAAGAATTTTAAAAAAAATCCAATAATTGGAACAAAATTTACGATTGCAATCTCTAGTGCAAAAGGGGGTGTGGGAAAATCTACTTTTGCTACTAACCTAGCACTGGCTCTTAAAAAAATTGGCTGTAATGTTGGGTTGCTTGATGCTGATATATATGGTCCATCAATTCCTAAGATGTTTGGGATTGATGAAAAACCTAAAAGTGACGGTCAAAAACTTGAGCCTATTGTAAAATACGACATTCAATGTATGTCCATAGGTTTTTTAGCTGACCAGCAAACTCCAATGATTTGGCGAGGTCCAATGGTCACAAGTGCCATTAAAACATTCACTCAAAAAGTAAATTGGAAAAACTTAGATTTTATAATTGTTGATATGCCCCCAGGTACTGGAGATACACAATTAACATTTTCCCAAGAAATAAAAATGGATGGGGCCATAATTGTATCAACCCCTCAAGAAGTAGCATTATTAGATGTTAAAAGAGGAATTAAAATGTTTGATAAACTTAGTGTTAAAATTTTAGGCTTAGTAGATAATATGAGCTTTTTCAAGGGTGATGACGGAAAGAATTATAGGATTTTCGGTGAAGGTGGTGTGAAAAGGACTGCAGATGAATTTAATAAAGATTTTTTAGGAGAAATACCAATTAACCCAGCTGTTGGTCAAGCTGGTGATAATGGAAAACCGATTGTTGAGGAAAGCCCAGATCATGAAATTTCAAAAATATATTTAAGATTTGCTAATAAAATTAAAGCAACTTATCTTGAAGATTAAAGGCTTCCATCAACTCATTCCACTCTCTCTTTGAAAGACCAGAATCCTCTATTTTTATATTTTTACCCTTGATTAAATTTTGTATAATTTTTTTTCCTTTTGAAGATACTTCTGTTCCACCTACCCTGTAATCCATAAAAGCTTCATAAGTTATTGGAACCCATTTTTTAAGCGTATCTAACATTATATCTGCATAAACTCTTATTTCATACTGCGCATGACTATCTGCTCTCAATCTTAAAAAATTCATTAAATTTAATAAATCAGTTTTCCAATACCATTGAGTGTATGTATTAAGTGTAAGATTCATTCTTGCAAGTTCTCTAGCTAATCCTTTTTTGCTTTCATTAATTTTTGATCCATCGTATCTCTCATTCAGCATATTTTCATAATTGTCGTAAGTTCTTTCTGCGTCATTTTTTAATAACTCTAAAACTTCATTAGCTTGATCGCCCTCAAGAACATCTCCTCTTCCTTGTCTATTGCTAGTTGATTGTGCTGCTAAGTTTTCTTTAGACGGTAAATAAAACTCTTTATCTAAAATAGAATAACGGGCAGAATACTCATTAACATTTGCAGTTCTATGTCTGATCCATTGTCTTGCAATAAATATTGGTAATTTAATATGATATTTTATTTCACACATCTCAAAAGGAGTACTATGCCAATGTCTCATTAAATATTTTATCAGACCTTTATCAGTAGATACTTGTTTTGTCCCTTTTCCATAAGAAACTCTTGCTGATTGAACAATTGAAGTATCATCACCCATATAATCTACAACTCTAACAAAACCATGGTCCAAAGCTGGAATAGCTTCATATAAAACTTTTTCAAGTTCAGGTGATGTAACTCTTTTAGTCTGATTTTTCTGGCTTTGTTGATTTTTAATCTCTTCAGTTTGTTCTTTAGTTAATTTCATGATTGATATTGAATCTATTGTAATTCCTTTTATATTAATAAGGTTGGTTTTCCAACTATGACGATAAACGAATTTCGTAATAACCATTGCGGACGTGGGGGCAGTACCCACCACCTCCACCATTACAACTTATGGGGGTGAACCAGAATCGACGGATGTCTAAAGGCTATTCTTTCGTTCGGAATTGTACCTCCGTAAAGGGCTAATTTATAATTGCTAACGAAAGTTACGCACTTGCTGCTTAATTAATTTTGTTAATTAAGCAAACGGGGTCCGGGGCACCTGGCAACAGAACGCCCCTTTTCAAGCTATAATTTTTATATATTGATTATTTGAACTTGTTTATCTTTCAATTTTAAAAATGTTTTATTTAAGCTTACTAAAATATTTTTGTTTTTAAAATCTAACTTTAATTTTGAAATTTTTATTTTTTTTATAATAATTTTTTTACCCTTAAGCATAAAAAATGGATTTGGATATGAATTTGACATAGCTCTTAATAATAAAGTTAATTTTTTAAATGTGATTCTAGATGGAGAAATTAAACTATCTTCGGGTTTTCTCTGCCTATAATATTTTGCTTTTTGTCTATTTTGTTTTTTTAGTTTTTTTTTCGAAATTAATTTAAAAATTGATTTATAAAGAAGAGCAGGGAAAAAATTATTTGCAATTCTATGTAGGTCCTCAATTTTATATTTACTTAAAAGTTTAAATTTCTTCTCAAAAATTATATCTCCACTGTCGATACCTTTATCTATTTTAATAACCGATATACCAAAATATTTTTCATTATTAATAATCTGCCAATTAAGTGGACTTCCACCTCTATATTGTGGAAGTTTGCCAGCGTGTAAATTAATTAAACCATATTTTGGTATATCAAAATGCGATTTTTTAAAAATATGAGGAAACCCACAGACTAAACCTAAATCTGTATTTTTTAATGTTTTTAGTATTTTTTGGGATTTTAAGTTTTTTATAGTTATAAATTTAATATTATTTTTATTTAGAAAATCAATAACTTTAGTATTTAGATTTTTTTTTGAAATTATGATGTTTTGAATTTTGACTTTTTTTATATTTAAATATTTTAAGCAAGCTATACCTCTTAGGTTATTTGTAAATAAAGTAATGTTTATTTGATCTAAATTATTTTTTTTTGAGTAATAGGTAAATTTCATTAATAATTACATACCATAAAAAAATCTAAAAACTATAAAAAGGTAAAAAAATCTTGTCTCTAATAAATTAAGTTATAATAAATTAATTAGATTTTTTAAAAAAAACTAACTAATATAATTGAATGAAAGAATATATTATCAAAGACTTCACTTTTAAAAATAAATCAAAAGATTTTATTAAATTAGATTTTTTAAAAAAAATTTCAAAAACTAATGTTTGCGTTTCTAAAAAAACAGGTTTGATTTTTCATAACAAATTTAAAAGTTCATCAGAAGTATTAAATGAATGGAGTAATAGAATTTATAATAGAAAAAACGATCCAAAAAATAATAATTATACTGATGATTTCCCAGGTATGAGTGCAAGACATTATTTTGTTCTCGATTTTGCGAATAGATTTATAAATTTTAAAAATAAAAAGATTATTGATTTTGCTTGTGGAGAAGGTGGTTTACTTATCAAAGCCCGAAAATATTTTAAAGTAAGTGATTTGAATGGTGTGGAATATTCAAAAAGAAATATTTTATTAATCAAAAAGAGGTTTAAAAAAGAAAAAATCAAGTTACCTAAATTATATCAATCAAATATTGAGGATTTTTCTATGATTAAAAAGGTAGATGTGGGTATTTTAACTTGGACATTATGTAACTGCTCTGAACCACTAAAAATAATAAATTCAATCTCAAATAATATAAAAAAAAATGGATATTTGATCGTTGCTGAAAGCTCTAGATTTCTTGTTCCTTTTAAAAAACTAATCAATAATTATTTTGTTTCAAAGTTGGATGTGGGTCATACACATCCTTGGCACTGGAGCTTTAATTCCTTGTGTAATATTTTTAAAGTTTGTGGTTTTGAATTAATCAAAAATAATAGGTATTTTGATGAAAATGATATTGTTTTAATTTTTAAAAATAGTGGAAATTTTAATCAAAATTATAAATTTGATAATTATTTAAAAGTAATTAATTTTTTGAAGAGATGGAAAAATGAAAGTAAAAATTATAAATTTCCTAAATAAAGACCTTGATGATATCAAATTTTCTATAAAGAAATTTTCAAATTTCTATTAATTAGAAGTAATGATTTAATTAAAATTTTTTTAAAAGGGCTCTAAATATTACAATCTTTTATTTAATTTTATCTATTTCAGCTTGAGCCGCTGAAAGTCTTGCAATCGGGACCCTATAAGGTGAGCATGATACATAATCTAAACCTGCTTTAGAACAAAAGGATATACTTTTTGGATCGCCACCATGTTCTCCGCAAATTCCTAATTTTAAATTTTTATTTTGTTTTTTTCCTTTTAAAACTGCAATCTCAATTAGATCTTTTACACCATCATCAATTGATATAAATGGATCAATTGAAAAAATTTTATTCTCAATATAGTCATTCAAAAATTTTCCACTGTCATCTCTACTTATTCCAAATGTCGTTTGCGTTAAATCATTTGTGCCAAAACTAAAAAATTCAGCATGTTTAGCAATATCTTTTGCTTTAATTGCTGCTCTTGGAAGCTCTATCATTGTCCCAACTAAATAATTTATTTTCATTTTATTTTCTCTTTGCACTTTTTTTGCAATAGTATCTACTAAATCTTTCATTATTTTTATTTCGACCTCTGTTGAAACGAGAGGTATCATAATTTCCGGAAAAGCAGCTTTTATTCTTTTTTTTTTTAATTCAACTAAGGCTTCAAATATTGCTCTACATTGCATTTCATATATCTCTGGATAAGATATTCCTAATCTACATCCTCTATGTCCTAGCATTGGATTTTGCTCATAGAGATCAGATATTCTTGATTTGACCTCTTTTATATCAACTCCAACTACTTTTGCTATTTCTAAAATTTCTTTATCTGTATTAGGTAAAAACTCATGTAATGGTGGATCTAGCAATCTTACCGTTACTGGTAAACTATGCATAATCTTAAAAATTTTTATAAAATCTTTTTTTTGATGTGGTAACAGTTTAGCCAAAGCTTTTGCTCTATCTTGCGGCGTTTTTGATAAAATCATTTCTCTTACTGATAAAATTCTTTCCTCATCAAAAAACATATGTTCTGTTCGGCAAAGACCTATCCCCTCAGCACCAAAATCTCTTGCTGTTTTTGTATCTAAAGGAGTATCAGCGTTTGTTCTTACCCTCAGTTTTCTGATATTATCAGCCCAACTCATAAGTTTTGAAAAATCTCCTGAAATTTCCGGTTTTACAGTCGGTACATTACCTAAAATTATTCTACCAGTAGAGCCATCAATAGTAATTGTATCTCCTTCTTTTACCTCTGTAGACGATGTTTTAAAAAATTTTTGATCATAATTAATATCAATTTCACTAGTACCAGAAACACAAGGCCTACCCATACCTCTTGCAACTACTGCTGCATGACTAGTCATTCCACCTCTTGAAGTTAAAATTCCCTTTGCAGCATGCATACCTTGAATATCTTCTGGTGATGTTTCAACTCTAACTAAAATTGTATCTTGCATCATATTATTTAATCTCTCTGCCTCTTCAGAAGTAAAAACTACTTTACCGCTTGCAGCACCTGGAGAAGCTGGAAGACCATTTGCAATTACTTCAATTGTGCTTTTTTGATTCAATGTTGGATGTAATAATGTATCTAAAGAATTAGGATCAATTCTGAGAATAGCCTCTTTTTTTGAAATAAGTTTTTCTCTAACCATATCTACTGCAATCTTAACTGCAGATTTTGAAGTTCTTTTTCCTGAGCGAGTTTGTAATATCCAAAGTTTATTGTTTTCTACTGTAAACTCTACATCTTGCATGTCTTTATAATGTTTTTCTAACTTCTTTAAAATTTTTTTTAATTCAGAAAATAAATTTGGCATCATCTCCTCCATCGACTCCTCTTGAGCCTTTGCGTCTTTTTTTGCTTTTTTTGTTATGAATTGGGGTGTTCTAGTTCCAGCAACAACATCTTCACCTTGTGCATTAATTAGATACTCGCCATAAATATTATTTGATCCATCTGAGGGATTTCTTGTAAATACAACACCAGTAGCACAGTTATTACCCATATTACCAAAAACCATAGATTGAACATTTACCGCTGTGCCCCATTCAGCTGGAATTTGATTTAATTTTCTGTAAACTTTTGCACGATTACTTTCCCAAGAAATAAATACAGCACTAATTGCGCCAAACAATTGCTGATAAACATCTTGAGGAAAATCTTTTTTAGTTTTTTCTTTTACAGTTTTTTTAAAATCCGTAATTAAACCATCCCAATCCTCTTCGTCTAGATCAGTATCTAATAAAACACCTTTTGTTAATTTATAATTCTCGATTAATTCCTCAAAATGATAGCTTTCTACACCCAAAACCACGTTAGCGTACATTTGAATAAATCTTCTATAACTGTCTTTAGCGAATCTGCCATTAGAAGTTTTTTGAGCAAGAGCAACAACAGTTTTATCGTTAAGACCAAGATTTAAAATTGTATCCATCATGCCAGGCATTGAAACTCTTGCTCCAGACCTTACAGATAGAAGAAGCGGATTTTTTAAATCCCCAAACTTTTTAGCAACATCTTTTTCAATAATTTTAAGTTCTTGTTTAATCTGATTTATCAATTTTGAGTTTAGTTTTCTTTTTTCTTTGTAAAATATTTCACAAACTTTTGTTGAAATTGTAAAACCTGGTGGTACTGGTAACCCTATACTACCCATCTCTGATAAATTTGCACCTTTACCACCTAAAAAATTTATAGGATTTTTAATTTTTTTTATTTCATTTGAGCGAAAATTTAAGATTAATTTATTCATTATTTGTTTTTAATAATTGAAAATTTATAAAATTTTGAAACGTTTTACATAACATATTTATAAGTTCCAATCGATTTTTTCTTAAATCATCATTATTTTCATTCACTTTCACATTATCAAAAAATTCATATACATCCTTTTTAGCCTCAGCAAGGATTAATAAAGTTTTTTCATAATTTTCATCGTAATTAATTCCAGAATAATATTTTCTTATTAAATTAATTCTTTTATATAAGTTTTTTTCAAAATCATTTTTAAAGATGCCAGGATCAGCTGTATTGCTTAATTCAATATTACTAATTTTAATTTCACTCTCTAGAATACTTGAAGCTCTTTTATAACTTGATGTAATATCTTCACCAATTTGATTATTTATAATTTTATTCAAACATCTTGCTTTTTCAAATAATGATGATAATTGATTAAGAGAAAACGTTGATATTGATGCATTAACTATATCATTACGAATCTCTTTTTCTTTAAGATAATATTTATATCGATCAGTTAAGAAATTAGTTAAATCTTTATATAAATTAACATTTACAAGATGAAAATCTTGTTCCTCATATAACCTAATATTGTAATTTATTAAATCATTTATCTTTAAATCTTTTTTATTTTCTACTACTGTTCTAATAACCCCAAGCGCAGTTCTTCTTAATGCAAATGGATCTTTTGAACTGGTAGGCTTTTCATTTATTCCAAAAAAACCTACTAAGGTATCAATTTTATCTATAATTGATAAAGCAACACTAAATGGTTTTTTTGGAGCCTTTGAATTTAAACCAATAGGTAGATATTGCTCTGATATAGCTAGAGAAATATCTTTATCAATACCTTGAAAAGTTGAAAAATATCCTCCCATGATTCCTTGCAATTCTGGGAATTCACCTACAAGTTCAGAAGTTAAATCAGTTTTGCAGATCGAAGCTGATAATTCAACTTTCTCTTTGCTTATCAATAACTCATCAGAAATCATACCGCCAAGCTTCCTCATTCGTTGTACTTTGTCAAAATATGATCCAAGTCCCTTAAAAAAGTTCATAGATTTTAATTGAGTTACTTTTTTTACTAAATTTTGTGTTTTATCTTTATTCCAAAAAAATTCAGCGTCTCTTAATCTTGATTCGATAACTCTCTCATTTCCAGATTTGATTAATCCTTTTTTATCTTTCTTATTTGTTACTATTATGAATTCATTTGTAATTTCATTTTTAGTATTAAAAGTTGGAAAATATTTTTGATGAGATTCCATCGCTAGTATTAAAATTTCTTTAGGAATTGATAAAAATTTATCGTTAAACTTACATATTAAGACATTAGGGCTATCTACTATATTCACTACTTCGTCAATAAGTTTAGGATTTTCACTAATTCGAAGACTTTTTTTTCTTAATATACTTGAAAAATACTGATTTATTATTTTTAACCTTTTATTCTGATTTATATAAACCCCCTGTTTTTCAAAAAATTTTTCGTATGCATTAAACTTTTGAAAAACTTTCTTTTTATCCTCCAAGTTCTTATCAATAAAGGTTGAATTTGATGAAACAAGATGATGAAAACTAAAATTAACTGTCTTTTTATCAAAGACACATAAAATTGATTTTAATGGTCTGCCCCATTTCAAATCAAATTCACTCCACTTCATTGACTTTTTCCATTGATAATTTCCCAAAATTTTAGGAATAAATTCTTCTAATAAGTCATGGGTTTTTAATAATTTTGATTTAGTCTTAAAAAAATAAAATTCATCTTTTTCTAGAAATTTCTTATACAAATCTTTTTCTTCTATCTTTTTAGATCTTAAGAAACCTTTCAATGCATCTTTTGGGGCGCTCGTTTTTGGACCTTTAATTTCCTCTGGTTTAATTTTGATAACTTTATCTAAACCTTCAAATACTAATACCATTCGATTAGGAGTTGACAATGAAAAGCTTTTTTTTGATTTTATTAAATTTTCATCAAAAAGATTATTAAAATCCTCAAAAATTTTACTTCTTAAATTTTTTTGAAGACTAGATGGAATTTCCTCACTAAAAAGTTCTAAAAAAAACTCTGCCATTCTATATTTGAGATTTAATCCAAATTTCTGCAGCTGATTTTGTCATTTCTCTAATTCTGCTAATATACTCAGCTCTTTGCGCTACACTAATGACGCCACGAGCATCTAATATATTAAAAGTGTGACTTGCTTTTAAACATTGGTCATAAGCTGGCAAAGATAATTTTTTTTCAACTAATGATTTGACTTCATTTTCATACATATCAAAAATTCTAAAAAGATTTTCTGTATTTGCTTGTTCAAAATTATATGATGAAAACTCTTTTTCTGCCTGATGAAAAACCTCTCGATATTCTACTCCAGTGTCATTCCAAATTAAGTCGTAAACATCATTTTTTTGTTGTGTAAACATACAAATTCTTTCAAGCCCATAAGTTAGTTCTACTGAAACTGGCTTACATTCAAAACCAGCCATTTTTTGAAAATATGTAAACTGAGTAATTTCCATTCCATCGCACCACACCTCCCATCCAAGACCAGCAGCCCCAAGTGTTGGACTTTCCCAATCATCTTCTACGAATCTGATATCATGTTCCTTATGATTTATTCCAATCGCTGACAAACTATTTAAATAAAGTTTTTTGATATTTAATGGTGAAGGTTTAATTATCACTTGAAATTGATAATAGTGTTGAAGTCTATTTGGGTTATCTCCGTATCTACCATCTGACGGTCTTCTTGAGGGTTGTACATAGGCTGCTTTCCAAGGTTTTGGTCCAAGAGATCTCAGAGTTGTTGCTGGATGAAAAGTTCCCGCTCCTACTTCCATGTCATATGGTTGTAATATCATACAGCCCTGTTTACTCCAAAATTTTTGTAAATTTAATATTGTATCTTGAAAAAATTGGGATTTTGTCTTCTGTTTTTTTTTATAAACCATATCTCTGCCAAATAGATCTTTCATCTAAAATATTGGCTAATTGATCAAGATGATCATTTGATGATGACAATTTTTTACTTAACCAACCTTTAGATTTTTCGAAATTTTTTATTACAATGTCCTCACCAAATTTTTCTCTCAGTATATCATTTGCATTTCCAATGCCATCTATTAAACCTAATTGTTTAGCTTTCTGACCAGACCAAAATTCTCCTGAAAATAATTCAATATCTTTTTTCTGAAGTTTTTCACCTCTGCTTTGTTCTACAACATTTATAAAATCTTGATGTAAATCTAGTTGAATTTTTTTTAGTCTTTCAATATCCTCACTTTTTTCTTCAAGGAAAGGGTCAAGCGTGCTCTTGTTTTTTCCTGCAGTATGAACACGTCTTTGAATTCCAATTTTTTTTATTAATTCTGTGAATCCAAATGAAGAATAAATAACACCAATAGATCCAATAATTGAACTTGAATTTGCATAGATTTCGTCACCTGCACAAGCAATTAAATAACCCCCGGATGCAGCAACATCCTCAGCAAATATTATTACTTTCTTGTTATTTTTATTTGCATGGTACCTTATAAAACTATAAATCAGATGAGATTGAACTGGAGAGCCTCCAGGTGAATTAATTGAAATTGCAACACATTTAGCTTTTTTGAGTGAAAACGCTTTTTCAATTATCTGCTCCTGCCCTGAAAAGTCTATACCTTGCTTAAACTTTCCAACATTCCCAATAATTCCATTTAATTTAATATGGCAAATTATTTTTTTTTTTTTGAAAAAAGAAAACATTCTAAATCTTTATATAAGTTTTAATTGATAATAAAGACTACTTATAATTGAAGTTTTAGGTGCGTCAATTGATAAGTAATAAATTTTATTTTTTGTATTAGTTTAAACACATGGGAACAGTCGTCAAACTAAAGAATCAAATAAATAATTCCTACTTCCAGTTAAAAAATTCAGTGGAGGAGAAGTTGGTATTAATGGAGGAAAAAATTAAAATTAAACTATCAAGTGAGGTAGAATTAGCTAATAAGATGACCGGTTATCATATTAAAACTGGTGGTAAAAGATTAAGAGCACTTTTGACTTTAGGCTCAGCTAAATTATGTGGTTATACGAAAGGATTTCGAGATGTTAATCTCGCAGCTTGTGTAGAATTAATTCATAGTGCTACACTAATGCACGATGATGTAATTGATAATGGTCAAGTAAGAAGGGGACAAAAAACATTAAATAAAATCTGGAACAACCACTCATCAGTTTTAGTTGGTGATTACCTATTAAGTAGATGTTTTGAAATGATGGTTGAGGATGGAAATATCGAAGTTTTAAAATTACTTTCTGCAACATCATCTAAAATAGCTCAAGGGGAAATACTTCAGATGCAGCATAAAGGTGAAATAGATATGCTCGAAGAAACTTATCTTAAAATTATTAGTGCCAAAACAGCTGAATTATTTTCTGCAGCGACTAAAGTTGGAGCAATTTTAGCTGAGGTTGACACAAAAAAAAAAGAAGCGCTAGCATTTTATGGAAAAAATCTTGGTCTAACATTTCAAATTGCAGACGATACACTAGATTATAATTCTGACTTAAAAATATTTGGAAAAAAAATAGGTCAAGATTTCTTTGAAGGAAAAATTACCCTTCCTATTATTTTACTTTTTCAAAAAATAGATAAACTTGAAAAAAAAACCGTAATCAAAATTTTTGAAAAACTTGAGAGAGACAATGAAGATCTAGAAATAATTTTAAATCTAATTAAAAAATATCATATTATTAATGAATGCTATAAAAAAGCTGAACATTATATTGATCTTGCTTCAAGCTCTCTTTCAATTTTTAAAGATTGTGAAGAAAAAAATGTTTTTAATGATTTAACCTCATTTAGTCTTGTAAGAAGTTTTTAGGGGCTTAATAAAATTTTTTCCCAAATACCTTTTGAATTTAATAAATATTTTAATCTTTCATGAATTCTATTATCCCCGTCTAACCAGAATTCAATGCTTTCTGGTTTTAGTCTCCAACCAGACCAATGATCTGGTCTTGGAACTTTATTTTCATCCTTAAATTTTTTTTTATAACTCTTAATTGCATCCAATAGATCTTCTCTGTTATTAAGAGTAGAACTTTGTTTAGAGGCCCAAGCTCCTATTCTGCTTTCATAGGCTCTAGTGTTGTAATATTCATCAGCAGTTTGATTTGAAACCTTTGTTACTTTGCCGTTAATCCTTATCTGTCTTAACAGACTTTTCCAATGAAAGCACATTGACACATTGGGGTTTTCTTTAATTTCATTTCCTTTTTGACTTTTTAGATTTGTATAAAAGACAAATCCATCTTTACTAAAGCCCTTTAAAAGGACCATTCTAACTGAGGGAACACCATTTTTTGAACAGGTTGCTAAAGCTAGTGCATTTGGATCATTTATTTCTTTTTTTTGAGCCTCATCGAACCATTTTTCAAATAGCTCAAATGGTTCATTAATATCTAAAAAACATTTATCTAGACCTAAAGAATTTTTTTCATTCATAATTTTAACAAAATAATCTATACAATATAAATAATGTCATTTAATACTTTTGGAAAGCTATTTCGTTTCACTACTTGGGGTGAATCTCATGGACCAGCAATAGGTTGTGTAATAGATGGTTGTCCACCTTTAATTGACCTTGATGAGCAAGATATTCAGAAGGATTTAGATAAGAGAAAGCCGGGTCAGTCAAAATTTACCACTCAAAGGAAAGAAGCTGATAAAGTAAAAATTCTATCAGGTACTTTTGGAGGGAAAACTACTGGAACACCAATTTCATTAATTATTTACAATGAGGATATGAGGTCCAAAGATTATGGAAATATTAAAGATAAATTTAGACCTGGTCACGCAGATTTTACCTATTTCAAAAAGTACGGAATTAGAGATTTTAGAGGTGGGGGCAGATCTTCTGCTAGAGAAACTGCTGCTAGAGTAGCGGCCGGTGCAATAGCCAAAAAAGTTTTGGGGAAAAAAATTGGAAAAAAATTTAAAGTTGTTGGCGCAGTGACCCAATTAGGCATTTTAGGATGCGACACAAATATTTGGAATGAAAAAATAATTAATAGTAATCCTTTTTTCTGCCCTGATAAATCTATGATAAAGTTGTGGGAAAAATATTTACTTAGTGTAAGAAAATCTGGGTCATCTTGTGGGGCTATTATTGAAGTAAGAGCGAAAGGTGTTCCACCAGGCCTTGGTGCACCAATATATTCAAAACTAGACTCAGATATTGCGTCTGCAATGATGAGTATTAATGCAGTAAAGGGCGTAAATATTGGGTCTGGTATGAATTCAGCTCAATTATCTGGTGAGTCTAATTCTGACGAAATGTTTCAAAAGAATAAGAAAACAAATTTTAAATCTAATAATGCTGGTGGAATTCTTGGTGGAATTTCATCTGGCCAAGAAATTATAGTGTCCTTTGCTGTAAAGCCTACATCCTCAATAATCAAAAAAAGGGAGACAATAAATAGATTTGGGAAAAATACCTCAATTGTAGTTAAAGGAAGACATGATCCATGTGTAGGTATAAGAGCTGTACCAGTTGGTGAAGCTATGTTGTCATGTGTATTGTTAGATCACCTGTTAATGCATAAAGCACAAAATCAATAAAAAAATCTAATTTTGTTTTTGTAGAACAATATTAGAGTTTATTAAATCTAAAATTTTTTCTTCAATTGATTTTGAGTCTAAACCAGCAAACTTATACATATTCTCTGGAGTGTCTTGATCTATAAAAATATCTGGCAAAGTCATAGAACGAAATTTCAGATTTCTATCTAATAAACTTTTTCTGGATAAAAATTCACCCACATGAGATCCAAAACCACCAATTGATCCTTCTTCAATTGTTAATATTGATTCATGTGTAGTCGCTAATTGCCAAATTAAATTTTCATCCAATGGCTTAGCAAATCTGGCATCAATTATTGTGATAGTAATACCTTTTTTTTTTAAATTATTTGATGCTTTAATTGTTTCATTTAATCTTGCTCCAAAATTTAAAACTGCTAACTTGCTTCCTTCTTGTATTACTTTTCCTTTGCCAATCTCTATTACTTCATTAATTGATGGTAAAGGTACTCCTATTCCAGTACCCCTTGGAAATCTAAAAGCACATGGTTTATTATTTATATTGACTGATGTATTAATCATTTTAACAAGTTCTGCCTCATCGCTAGCTGCCATCACAATAAAATTTGGTAAGGTAGATAAATAAGTTGTATCAAAAGCTCCTGCGTGTGTAGGTCCGTCTGCTCCCACTAAACCTGCTCTGTCAATAGCAAATCTAACCGGTAAACTTTGGATAGCTACATCATGAACAACTTGATCATAAGCTCTTTGTAAAAATGTTGAATAAATAGCAGCATAAGGTTTATAATTTTCTGTGGCCAATCCAGCTGCGAAGGTAACAGCATGTTGCTCTGCAATTCCTACATCAAATGCCCTGTCTGGAAATTCTTTGCTAAAATTAGTTAGACCAGTTCCATCAGGCATAGCAGCAGTAATTGCTACAATTTTACTATCATTTTTTGCATGTTGAATAAGAGTATCTGAAAATACTTTTGTAAACGTGGGGTGATTACTCTTTGTTTTGTATTGTTCACCTGTACTTATATTAAATTTAGTCACTCCATGATAATTATCCTGAGCATTTTCTGCATATGAGTATCCTTTTCCTTTTTTTGTTTTTATATGTATCATTATAGGACCTTCATATTTTGAGTCTCTAACATTTGTTAAAATTGGAATTAAACTATTTAAATCATGTCCATCAATCGGACCAATATAGTAAAAACCCAACGAATTGAATAATGTTCCACCGGAAATAGCTGATCTAAATAAATCTTCGGCTTTAGCAGCTTTTGCACTAAAACGTTTAGAGAAAGATGAAATAATCATTTTTATAGTTTCCCTTAAACTAAAATAAATTTTACCCGAAAAAATTTTTGCAAGATATGTTCCCATTGCACCTGCAGGCCTTGCAATTGACATGTCATTATCATTTAAAATAACTATCATTTTAGTTTTTGATACTCCTGCATTATTCATTGCTTCATAGGCCATGCCTCCGCTAATCGCTCCGTCCCCAATAACTGCAATTACATTATCATTTTTATTAGAAAGTCTATTTGCTTCTGCGATACCTAGCGCTGAAGAAATTGAAGTTGAGCTGTGTGCTGCACCAAATGGATCATACTCACTTTCAGATCTTTTTGTAAAACCTGATATACCTTTTCCCTGTCGAATTGTTCTAATTTTATCTTTTCTTCCAGTTAATATTTTGTGTGGGTAGCTTTGATGACCTACATCCCAAATTAATTTATCTTTTGGAGTATTAAAGACATAATGTAACGCAACCGTGAGCTCTACAACACCCAAGCTTGCACCTAAATGTCCACCTGTTTCAGATACTGCATTTATTGTTTCTGCACGAATTTCATCTGATACTTTTTGTAAATCATTTTCAGAGACTTTTTTGAGATCTGAAGGAAAGTTTATTTTATCTAAAAATTTATAAGAGTTCATTAATTATTTCTATTAACAATGTAATCTAGAGTATTTATTAAATCTTTTGACCTCGAACCATATTTACTAATTTTTTTATTTAATTTTAAAATTAATTTATTACTATATTTAATAGCGTTTTTATGACCAAGTAAACTAATTAATGTAGCTTTTCCTTGCATTTCATCTTTTTTTGTTTTTTTTCCAACAATTGAAGATTGTCCAGTGTAGTCAATTAAATCATCTGCGATTTGAAATAATAATCCAATTTCTGCACCAATATTCTCAAAAATTCTAATTTCTTTATCGCCTTTTTTTTTCATTATTAGTGGAACTGCACAACAAAAACTAAAAAGCTTGCCTGTTTTTTTGATTTCCATTTCAGTGATTTTTTTTTTTGATACTTTTTTATGTTCATAACTCAGATCTAAGTATTGGCCTCCTGCTATACCTAGATGACCAGAACATTCTGATATCTTTTTAATAAGATTAATTTTAGTTTTATCATCTATTCCGGTTAATTCTTTTCCTAATATTTCGTAAGCTAAAATTAAAAGCGAATTTCCAGCAAGTACTGCTGTAGATTCTCCAAATTTTATATGTGTTGAGGGTTTTCCTCTTCTTGTTTTATCATTATCCATACATGGTAAATCATCATGTATCAATGAATATGAATGAATACATTCTACTGCTGCACCAACAATAATTAACTTTTTATAGTCGACATTAAATATTTTCCCGACATCGACCATTATTTTTGACCTGATTTTTTTACCCCCAGAAAATAAACCATAATTCATTGGTAGTAATAGAGGAGATTTTTTTTGTATTTTTATAAATTTTCTTAAAAAATAATTAGTGTCTTTTGCAATTTTTTTAAGTTTATTTTGCATATTTTTTTGAGAATATTTGTGTTATTTTTTCTTTAGCTCTCAAATTTATATTCTTTACGTTTTTCTGAAATTTTTTTTCAATTAAGTTATTAAGTTTTAAAAGATTTTGATAAGTTTCAATTTCATTATCGATATTTTCTTGATTTTCCAAATAATCAATAATTAAATGCGCCTCATTAGTTAGTTCCTCAAGACTCATGCTATCATAATCACTTTGTATATTTTTAACTTTCATATAATAATTTCTGATAATACATGAAATATAATTTTTCAAATATTAAAAAAGCAAAAAAAATACTCGATAAAAAGGATTGTATCGCAATTCCAACAGAGACTGTATATGGTTTAGCAGCAAATGCATATTCAGACAAAGCAGTTAAAAAGATTTTTAAACTTAAAAAAAGACCTCATTTTAATCCATTAATAGTTCATTATCTAGATTTAGAAGATTTAATAAAAGATTGTGAAATAAATCACAATTTTATTAAACTTTACAAAAAATTTAGTCCTGGACCAATTACTTATATTCTTAATTTAAAAAAAAACTCAAAAATTTCAAAAATAGTTACAAATAAGCAAAATACACTTGCTGTAAGATTTCCAAAGCATTTAATTACTCGAAAACTTTTAAAAGACCTAGATTATCCCTTAGCTGCACCGAGTGCTAATATTTCAACTGGAGTAAGCTCCGTATGTTATAGAGATGTAAATGATGAATTTGGAAAAAAGTTAAAATTTATATTAGATGGAGGTAGATCTTCGATAGGATTGGAGTCCACCATAATTTCGTTGGTAAACAAACCGAAAATATTGAGATTAGGAGGATTATCTTTGTCAAAAATTAAAAAAGTTTTAAATAAAAAATTAATTTTTAAGATAAATTCAGCTAAAATTTTATCCCCAGGTCAAATGAAACTTCACTACTCACCTGGTTTACCTATTAGACTTAATGTAAAAAAACCAAAAGAAAAAGAAGCTTTTATTTTGCTTAAAAAAAATAAAAAATTTACCAAAAACATTTATTATCTCTCAAAAAATGGTGATTTAAAAGAAGCAGCAAAAAATTTATATTTTACATTAAGAAAGATTAAAAAAGATAAATTTGATTCAATAGCTGTAGAAAAAATAAGAAACCTAGGAATTGGTAAAACAATAAATGATCGTCTTTTAAGAGCATCAAAATTTAATGGATAATTTTCTTCAAATAGATTCTTTAAAAAAGTCTTACAACAATAATGAAGCTGTAAAAAATATTTCTTTTTTTATAAAAAAAAATGAAGTTGTAGGTTTATTAGGTCCTAATGGATGCGGAAAAACGACAACTATAGGGATGATACTAGGTCTTATAAAACCTACAAGTGGAAAAATTATAATTAATGAAAAAGATATTGAAAAACATAAGATAGAGATACTAAATAAAATTAATTTTATATCCCCATATATTGAATTACCAAAAAAACTTACTGTTAAACAAAATCTTAGTATTTATGCAAGACTTTATGGGGTAGAAAACTTTAAAAATAAAATTGATTATCTTTGTGAAAAACTTAGATTAAAAAATATAATCAATAATATAACAGGTGAACTTTCCTCGGGACAAAAAAATAGAGTAAGTTTAGCTAAAGCTATAATTAATGATCCAATTCTATTGCTTCTTGATGAGCCAACTGCATCTCTAGACCCAGAAACTGGAGATTTTGTAAGAAGTTTTCTAGAAAATTATCAAAAAGAGAAGGGGAATTCAATCTTACTTGCGTCTCATAATATGAATGAAGTAGAGAGACTGTGTTCCTCAGTGCTTATGATGAAAGAGGGAAAAATTATTGACTCTGGTTCTCCGAAAGAATTAATTAAAAAACACGGTAGAAAAAACTTGGAGGAAGTTTTTTTAAAACTTACGAGAAAAAATGAATTTTGATAGAATGTACGGTCTTTTTTTAAGACATTTTTATTTGATAAAAGGCTCTCTCCCTCGAGTTTTGGATTTAATTTATTGGCCATCGATACAAATAATACTTTGGGGTTTTATCTCTAAATTTTTTACATCATATAGTGATTACTATAACAACACTGTTGGAATTATATTAACTTGTGCAATTCTATACGACTTCTTATTTAGGTCTAGTATCAGCTTTAATATGCTTTTTTTAGAGGAAATATGGAGTAGAAATTTCACAAACTTATTCATTACACCATTAAAAATAAATGAGATCATAATTTCTTTAATTGCTACAGCATTAATCAGAACCTTAATTGGTCTTATTCCAGCTATTATTTTGACTTCTCCATTATTTGGTGTATCTATTTTAAAACTTGGTTTCCCTTTAATGCTACTATTCCTAAGTTTGTACATCTTTGGTATTACATTAGGATTGCTTGTTAGCTCAGGATTATTAAGATACGGGCCTTCTTTTGAGAATATTGCTTGGTCATCTTTATTTTTGCTAGCTCCTTTAGGGTGTATTTATTATCCAATTGAAATTTTGCCTAACTTTTTTCAGGTAATTGCAAAAGGACTTCCTCTAGTTTATATCTTTGATGAGGCCAGAAATATTTTAATAAATGGAACTATTAATTATCAAAATTTAATTTTTGCCTATATGTTAAATTTAATTTATTTAGTTTTTGGTATTACAATGTTTTACTTATGTTATTCAAAAGCAAAAGAAAAAGGGACTTTAATGAACATGGGTGAATGAGTATTTGTAAGATAAATGCAAGATATTATCCAAAAAGTAAAATCTAAAAAAATTGATTAAGTGATAAAAGATCAGTTAAAAAAAGTATGAAAAGATACCAAAAATATTTTACAAAACTTTTAAGAACAATAATAAGCGGTCGACTAAGATACATCATATTTTATTTAGTTGGGTTAGACCGCTACATCTCATTAATGATAAAAGCAGTTGATCATAGGGGTAATCAAAGAGCAAAAAAAAATATACTATGTATTGAGCGAAGTAATTTTGAAAAAGATATAGATGAACTTAGCTATCGTGTAAGAAAGTATGGTTGGATATGGATGAGAAAAAATCAAATCACCGTTTATCAAACTCCGATTCTACCTAAAAGTCATTTAAAGCAGACCACTTACTTAGATAAAATTAAAGAAGCACCAGAAAAATGGAAAGAATGTATCAGGAGAAGCAAATTACTTATTAAAAAATTTCAAAAGGAAAAAAACGTATGTGCTTTAATGTTAGGAAATATAGATTATTGGCAAGATTACACTTTAAGGGAAGCATGTAACGAACTTAATATTCCTGTATTAGTTCTTCAGAAAGAATATCCTTACAATGACTTGAAGTTAGTAGATATTGAGTTTGAATATTATAAACAAACTGAGTACAAACCAAATGCAGACGCTATTATGGTGTTTGGTAAAAGAATGAAGGATGCGTATTCCAAACTAAAAAATTTTGACTCCAATAAAGTTTACGTAACTGGTTCTCCAAGAATTGATAGATGGCGATCAATTGAAAGTACCTCAAAATCAACTTATGAGGGATTAGTTATTATAAGCTTTATGTTTAGAGAAACTAATAAACCCTTCTTGGAAATGCTATTAGCGATAAGTAAATATTTAAAAAAAGAAAATTTAGGAAAAATAACTGTAAAAAGTAGGGAACAAGCTGATCACCAAATTATAATTGATTTTTGTAAAAAAGAAAATCTTAGTAATGTTCAGGTAATTCAAAATATTTCGATCCATGATTTAGTTCTACATAGCAAAGCTGTTATTGCGCTTAATAGTCTCGCAACAATTGAAAGTATGCTATCAAAAAAACCTATTTTAATTCCTAATTGGCTTATACCAAATGATAATGAAAAACTCTTTGATCCAAATGACAAACTTAGTCAATCTGTTGTCGATTTATGTAATGATAATCAAGATTTATTAATCAAAATTGAAAAAATATTCAAAAATATTGAAAGTGAAGTCAGTGAAGATTGCTTAAATAAAAGAATAGAATTTATAAGTAAATTCTGGGAATACGATAAAAATATTTCAGCTTCAAGTAAAGTTCAAAAAATAATTGATAAATTTGTAGAAGGAATTAGGAATTGATAATTTTAAATATCTTATTAATAAATATGGTGCACGACCAAGGAGTCGAACCCTGAACCTCTCGATCCGAAGTCGAGCGCTCTATCCAATTGAGCTAGTCGTGCAAAACAAATTATTTTATATATTATTCTATGGAAAAAAAAATAGATTTAAAAGTAAAGGAGATTGATCATAAATCAAGATTAGACTTGTTTATAACCAAGTATATTAAAGAAATAAGTCGAACTAGAATTAAAAATCTAATTTTAGATAAGAAACTTAAAATTAATGGCAAGGTAACTAATGAACCATCAAAAAAGATTTTAAAGGGTGATAAAATTAAATTTATCATACCTGAACCAAAGCAATTATCTTTAAAACCATATAAATATAATCTTGATATAATATATGAGGATGATGACCTAATAGTAATTAATAAACCAGCAGGTATTGTTATGCATCCTGGAGCAGGAAATTATGATAACACAATCGTTAATGCGCTTATATATTACGATAGTAAATCTTTATCTAATTTTGGAGACAAACTGCGTCCAGGAATAGTGCACAGAATTGACAAAAATACCTCAGGATTAGTAGTTGTTGCTAAAAATGATATCACTCACGAAAATTTATCAATGCAATTTAGTAAACACACTATTTTAAGATCATACCAATTACTTGCCTGGGGCAAGGTTAGACCCTCTAGTGGAAAAATAGAAACGTTTATCAATAGAAGTTCAAAGAATCGTCAGATGATGGAAGTTCATTATTCAAAAGGAAAAAAGGCTGTGACTAATTATAAAACCTTAGAAATATTTAAAAACGACCTTGCCCCAATATTAAGTTTGATAGAATGTAAACTTGATACTGGCAGGACACATCAAATTAGAGTGCATATGAATTATTTAGGAAATTCAATTGTTGGAGATGATAAATATAAAAAGAAATTTAAAAAGATTAAAAAAATTGATGGAGAATTAAATGAAATGTTATTATCATTAAATAGGCAATTTTTACATGCTAAAACTTTAGGGTTTATTCACCCAAAAAAAAATAAAGAGATGATTTTTAATTCAGATTTACCAATTGAACTTAATAATATTCTAAAAAGACTAAGAAATACTCAAAAATAAGTAGTTGAATTATTAAAATTATGAATTAGATAAACATCGATGAATATAGCTATTAATAAAAATTTACCAGTCCTAAGTAATGAGGGAGGGTTATCTGCCTATTTAGAACAAATCAAAAAATTTCCAATGCTGGATGCTGAAGAGGAATATATGTTAGCAAAAAACTGGAAAACAACTGGAAATATTAAAGCAGCAGAAAAGCTTGTAACTAGTCACTTAAGATTGGTTGCAAAAATAGCGATGGGATACAAAGGCTACGGTTTACCTGTGAATGAAATGATTTCTGAGGGAAATGTTGGATTGATGCAAGCCGTTAAAAAATTTGAACCTGAAAAAGGTTTCAGGCTCGCTACTTATGCGATGTGGTGGATAAAAGCCTCAATACAAGAATATATTTTAAGATCTTGGAGTTTGGTAAAGATTGGTACAACTACAGCTCAAAAAAAATTATTTTTTAACTTAAAGAAACTAAAGAATCAAATAGCACCTCAATCAGAGGGAGATCTAAGAGATGAGCATGTTGGTGAAATAGCCAATAAACTTGATGTAAGTAAAGATGAGGTAATCTCAATGAACAGAAGACTTTCAGGCAAAGAGTTTTCTTTAAATACTCATGTAGGTGAAGATGGAGACGAATGGCAGGATTGGCTTGTAGATAAAGAATTAGATCACGATCTTAAATTTGCACATCAAGAGGAGATGAAAAATAGAAAAGATTTATTGAGAGATTCAATTAAAATACTTAATCAGAGAGAAAAAGAGATATTATATTCAAGAAGATTAAATGATAATCCAAAAACATTAGAAGATTTAAGTAAAGAATATAAAGTTAGCAGAGAAAGAGTAAGACAAATTGAAAATAAAGCTTTTGAAAAACTTCAGAAACACATGCTTTTACTAGCAAAATCTAAAAATCTATTGCCTAGTAATTAAATTTCGAAAGGATTCTCTACTAAGATGGTGTCGTCTCTTTCAGGACTAGTTGATATGCTGGATATTTTTGCCCCAATAAAATCTTCAATTGCAAATATATACTTTTTTGCATTCTCTGGTAGATCGTTGATATTCTTAATACCATTTGTGGAAGTTTTCCATCCATTAAAAGTTTTATATACTGGCCGAATCTTCAATTGATCTTCCACAGCTGCTGGAAGATAATCTATTTTCTTTCCATTTAGATCATACTCTATGCACATTTTAATTTCATCTAATTCATCCAATACATCTAATTTTGTCAAAGCAATTCCGTCAATACCTGAAATCTTAATTGTTTGTCTTACTAAAACACCATCAAACCAACCACACCTTCTTTTTCTACTAGTAACTGTTCCAAATTCCTTGCCCCTTGTGCCAAGTAATTCACCAATATTATCGGTTAATTCTGTTGGGAAAGGTCCTGCTCCAACTCTTGTTGTATACGCTTTTGTTATGCCGAGTACATAATTTATTGAGTTTGGCCCACAACCTGTTCCAGTTGCAGCGCTTGACGCAACTGTATTGGACGAAGTTACATAAGGATATGTTCCATGATCGACATCAAGTAAAACACCTTGAGCACCTTCAAATAATATTTTTTTTTTTTGTTTCTTGAATTGATCAATTTTTTGCCACACTGGTTTAGAGAATTTCAGTATTTCAGGGGAAATTTTTAAAAGATCATTTTTAAGTTGATCTTTTTTAAATATTTTTTTACCAAGACCTTTTCTAATAGCGTTATGGTGTAATAAGACTGTTTCTAGTCTTTGATTCAAATTTTTTTCAGATCTTAAATCCATTACTCTTATTGATCTTCTTCCAACTTTATCTTCGTAAGCGGGACCTATGCCTCTTCTTGTAGTTCCAATCTTACTATTTCCTGCAGCATCCTCTCTAATTTCATCCATTTCACGATGAAATGGTAAAATCAAATTTGCTGCCTCTGAAATAATAAAATTTTCAGGATTAACATCTATACCTTTTCCTTTAATTTCTTTTATCTCATCCAGTAAGGCCCATGGATCAATAACAACTCCATTACCTATTATAGAAATTTTATTTGGTCTAACTATACCTGATGGTAACAATCGAAGTTTATAGGTAATACCTTCTATTACTAAGGTGTGTCCAGCATTATGACCACCTTGAAATCTTATTACCACATCTGCTTGTTCTGATAACCAATCAACTATTTTTCCCTTTCCCTCATCACCCCACTGGGATCCTACTACTACTATGTTTTTCATTATTTAAATCTATTTTCCAAAATTATTGAATTTAAGTGATTTATTGGACCATGTCCTTTTCCAATTTTAGGGTTAGTTAATATAGCAGAATTTACATATTTCACTCCTAACTCACAAGATTTCTTTAAGGTTTTTCCACATGAAAAAAAAGAGGTGATAGCGGTTGATAATGTACACCCAGTCCCGTGTGTATTTTTTGTGTTTAATCTTTTATTTGAAAATATTTTAATTTCCTTCCTGTTCATAAATACGTCTTCTACTTTTTCTGATCTCAAATGACCTCCTTTAATCAAAACATTTGGGACTCCCAGTTTAATTAATTTTTTCGCAGCAATAATCATATCATCCTTAGTTTTAATCTTTACCCCAGAAAGAATTTCAGCCTCAGGAATATTTGGTGTTATTAACATTATTTCTTTAAGAAATTTTTTTTTCATCAATTGAATTGCTTGATCGCTAATCAATTTTGCACCACCTTTTGCTACCATTACTGGATCTAAAATTATTTTTTTAATTTTCATTTTTTGCAAAGCACTAATTACTTTATTAATCACTTTTTTTGAATGAAGCATTCCTATTTTAATTGCATCAGGTCTAATATCTTTTGCTGTAAAAACTATTTGGTTATATATTTCATTAGATGGAATTGGTACTACAGACTCTACACCTTTGGTATTTTGAATAGTTACTGCAGTAATTGCAGTCATAGAATAAATTCCTAAGCAAGTTGCTGTTCGTATATCTGCCTGAATACCTGCGCCTCCAGAGGAGTCAGATCCAGCAATTATCAAAATTTTAGATTTTATTTTCAAATTATTTTATTTTTTTTACAATAATATTTAAACATTTAGATAAAAGTTTTTTATTTTTACTTTCACCCATTACTCTTATCTTTGATTCTGTTCCTGACTTTCTGACTAAAATTCTACCTTGACCTTTAATCAAATTAGTGGCTAATTTAATAGAGCGCCTAATTTGTGACTTATTAATAATATTTTTGTCCTTTACATCAACATTTTTTAACAATTGCGGAATTTTTTCAAATTTTTCAAAAAATTCACTAGCTTTCTTCCCTTTTCTTATTGCAAATAAAGATTCTAAAGCAACTAACAAACCGTCGCCCGTTGTCGCGAATTTGCCTAAAATTACATGACCTGATTGTTCTCCACCTAGATTAAATTTATATTTTTGCATTTTCTCTTTAACGTATCTGTCCCCAACGTTAGCCCGAACAAATTTTATACCTTTGTTTTTAAAAAATTTTTCTAAACCATAATTTGACATTAGTGTGCCTACTACTCCACCTTTTAACATTTTTTTACTTTTCCACCTTGTTGCTAAAGCAGCAATAATTTGATCTCCATCTATAATATTGCTTTTTTCATCACACATTATAATTCGGTCAGCATCACCATCTAAAGATATTCCAATATGTGCTTTATATTTTTTCACAGCATTTCTTATTTTTTCCGGAAATGTTGATCCACAATTCTTATTTATATTAAGACCATTTGGATTAACACCAATAGCAATCACTTTGGCACCTAAAGATTTCAACAATTCAGGTCCAGCCTTGTAACCAGCGCCGTTAGCACAATCAATCACGATTCTTAACCCTCTAAGATTAAACTCTTTTGTAAAATTTTTTTTTAAAATTTTAATATATTCCTTTGTTCCTGTTTCTAATCTTTTCACCCTCCCTAATTTTTCTGGTCTTGAAAAATTTTTTGTAATTTTTCTATCTATTAAACTTTCAATTTTTTTTTCAATCTTGTCAGACAATTTCATTCCATCGGGACCGAACAATTTCAAACCATTGTCATGTGAAGGATTGTGAGAAGCTGTGATCATAATACCCATATTTGCTTTCATAACTTTTGTAAGCATTGCGAGGCCATTAGTTGGAAGAGGTCCTAAAGTATAAACATGCATTCCTGCTGAAGCTAATCCAGATACGAGTGCTGGTTCTAAAGTATATCCTGATAATCTTGTATCTTTTGCAATAATTGCAGTTTGTTTTAATTTTTTTTGGGATTTGAAGTATGTTCCACTTGCCAAACCAAATTTAAAAAACATGTCTCCGTTAATATGTTTGCTATTAATTGCTCCTCTTATTCCGTCGGTACCAAAATATTTTTTTACCATTAATTACTTATTATTTTTTTAAAAACTTTAATACTCTGAATTGTTTCATTTACATCGTGAATTCTTAAAATTTGTACTCCTTGCATCATTAAATAAATAGAAGATGCTAACGTTCCCCCTATTCGAAGTTTACTGTCATTTTTTCCAGATAATTCCTTAATAAATCTTTTTCTTGAATTGCCTACAAGTATAGGAAAACCAAGAGAATGAAAAATAGAAATGTTATGAATTAGACTCATATTATGTTTCAAATTTTTTCCAAATCCTATTCCTGGATCTAGAATTATATTACTATGTTTAATTCCGATTGATCTAATAAATTTAATTTTTTCCTCAAAATAATCATAAATATCTAAAATTTCATTTTTATAACTTGGATTTTTTTGCATATTTTCTGGAGTGCCTTTTGAATGTTGGATGACAAACGGAATTTTGTATTTTTTTAAAACACTTAAAGTATTTTTATCAAAACTCAATCCGGAAACATCGTTAATTAAATTAACGCCAAGCTTTATGCCTTTTATCATGATATTTGATTTTCTAGTGTCCAACGAAATAGGAAATTTATTTTTTGTAAATTTTAATATTTTTTTTATTCTTTTCCATTCAAAATGTTCTTTAACTGCTTTTGACCCAGGCTTTGTAGATTCCCCCCCAACATCAATTAAATTCGCTCCTGAATTAAATAAATGAATTACATGATTGATGCTCTTTTTTTTTGTATTAAATTTTCCGCCATCTGAAAAACTATCTGGTGTTAAATTTAGTACCCCAAGAATATTTGGAATTTTTTTGAAATTAAAATTAGAAAAGTTTTTTTTTTTTGATTTTACTTTTTTAAGATCAGAATATATCTTTGTTTTTAAAGTCTCAGATAAGTTCTTTATTTTATTAATTGAAATTTTTTTTTTAGATTTTCTTGTAATAATTTCTACATGATCAAATGAAATATCCTTGATTTGATGTAAAGCGATAGATTTTTTTTTATTTACTAAATCCTCTGATTGTTTGCCATAATAGAAATTACACACTCTAGTGTAATATCTCTGCATGATAATTTAATGAACAATTTTAGGTTTAAGGCCCAAAGAGCTTAAAGCTGATCCTTTATCATCTTCTACTTTTAAATCTTGTTTGTCAGCTGGATAAATATTTTTATTAATTAAGTTCTCTATTTCCTCTCCAGTTAAAGTTTCATAAGTAAGAAGAGCTTTAGCAAGTTTATGTAAATCTTCAATTTTTTCTGTTAGAACTTTTCTGGCTCTCTCGTAACCTTTGTCTACAATTTTTCTTATCTCAGAATCTACCTTTTTAGCGGTTTCTTCGGACATATTTTGTTGTCTTGCAACTGATCTACCTAAAAATACTTCCTCCTCGTTCTCTCCATAAGCTACTGGACCTAACTCTGTGCTCAAACCGGCTCTCATTACCATAGCCCTAGCTCTTTTAGTTACTTGCTCAATATCACTAGAAGCACCAGTAGTTACTTTATCATGACCAAATATAATCTCTTCCGCAACTCTTCCCCCCATAGCAATAGCAATCTGAGCGTGCAATTGCTCTCTAGTTTGAGAAAGTTCATCTCTTTCTGGTAATTGCATTACCATTCCTAACGCTCTTCCTCTAGGAACAATAGTTGCTTTATGAATTGGGTATGCTGCACTCTCATTCAAAGTGCAGATTGCATGACCTGCTTCATGATAAGCTGTTAAGGTTTTTTCTTCTTCAGTCATTACCATTGATCTTCTTTCCGCTCCCATCATCACTTTGTCTTTTGCTTCTTCAAACTCATTAAGAGTAACAATTCTTTTATTTTTTCTAGCTGCTAATAAAGCTGCTTCATTGACTAAGTTGGCTAAATCAGCTCCTGAAAAACCTGGAGTTCCTCGAGCTACAGTTCTAAGATTAACGTCTGGAGCCATCTTTATCTTTTTTACATGAACTTTTAAAATTTTTTCTCTACCTATTATATCTGGGTTAGAGACGACTACCTGTCTATCAAATCTACCTGGTCTTAATAAAGCCGGATCTAAAACATCGGGTCTGTTAGTAGCAGCTATAATTATAACTCCTTCGTTTGTATCAAAACCATCCATCTCTACTAAAAGCTGGTTTAGCGTTTGCTCTCTTTCATCATTACCACCACCTAGCCCTGCTCCTCTACTTCTGCCAACTGCATCAATTTCATCTATAAAGATTATACACGGAGAATTTTTTTTACCTTGCTCAAACATATCCCTCACTCTTGAAGCTCCTACGCCAACAAACATTTCTACAAAGTCAGATCCAGAAATTGTAAAAAAAGGTACTCCAGCTTCTCCAGCTATCGCTCGAGCTAGCAATGTTTTACCAGTGCCTGGGGGACCGACCAAAAGAGCACCTCTAGGTATTTTACCACCGAGTCTACTAAATTTCTTTGGATCTTTTAAAAATTCTACTATTTCCTCAACCTCTTCCTTAGCTTCTTCTACTCCTGCAACATCATTAAAAGTAACTTTACCTTTTAATTCATTCATCATCTTAGCTTTAGATCTGCCAAAGCCCATCGCTCCACCTTTTCCTCCTTGCATTTGACGCATGAAGAAAATCCATACCGCAATTAAAAGTAACATTGGAAACCAAGATAAAAGTACGCCGAATAAAGAGGGCATTTTTTCCTCCAAGGGTGCTGCTGAGATGCTTACACCTTTTTCAGATAATTTTTCTATTAAATTAGGGTCGTTTGGTGAATAAGTACTAAAATTTTCTCCATTAGAATAGACACCTTTAATATTATTTCCTTGTATCTCAACTTTTAAAACTTCACCATCATCAACTGAATCTAAAAAATCCGAGAAAATTACTTTATTTCCTCCTCTAATATTTGTTTGAGGATTTTTGAACATATTATAAAGCCCAATAGTTAAAAAAACTATTATCGCCCACATAGCTAGATTTTTAAAATTCATAGACATAAGATAAGAGTTATTCTCAATTAAACAAGTGGGAAAATTAGTACTCTTTTGAAATAATTACAGTATGGCTTACCTTTTTTATGATACATCCTGCTAATGTCTCCTTCTTTAATGTGTTTTTCTTAATTTTTTTCAAAATAGTATCAATTTTTTTTCCTCTTGAATGATAATATTTTCCTCCAATTATTTTTAGAGAATCGGAAAAAGATCTGAAAACTACCTCATTAGGTTGTCTAAAAAAACTTTTGTTTAATAATATTTCTCCGTTTTTACGAAAAATAGAATTGGATAATTTATTTTGTTCAACATAAAATTTTATTGTTTGATTCGATTCTTTAAGATTTTTTAATGTCAAAAATAATTTATTTTTATCAACACCAATTTTCTGAAAATCTCCTAAAATTTTTCTTATCTTTATTCTCTG
The DNA here is from genome assembly GCA_902629575.1 of uncultured Pelagibacteraceae bacterium. GTDB lineage: Bacteria > Pseudomonadota > Alphaproteobacteria > Pelagibacterales > Pelagibacteraceae > Pelagibacter. The sequence continues at coordinate 32,546 of CACORJ010000003.1, read as the reverse complement.
AAAAATCTCATTGTTATTAGTTGGGTCAGATATATAAAAATTAAAAATAAAATTTGATATAAACAATAAGTCTTTTTTTTCAAATTCTAATAATGGCCTTATTAAGTTAATTTCTCCAACTTTTACAGATTTTTCTAAAGATACCAAACCTCTTAATCCGCTGCCCCTAATCATCCTAATGAAAAAGTTTTCAAATAAGTCATCAAAATGGTGACCAATAATAAGGTTTGATATTTTAAATTTCTTACATTCTAAAAAAAGTAGTTCGTATCTCTTTTTTCTTGCTTGTGCTTGTAAATTTCTTGATGGTTTTTTTCCATTCCAGGTTAAAATTTTTGCTTTAATATCAAAATCTAACAAAATTTTTTTTACTTTATTTGCTTCCTTAGAGGACTCTTTTCTGAGCTTATGGTCTACAATTAAATATGAGCAATCTAAATTGTGTTTTAAAGAGTAGATCTTTGTCAAAAAAGCTAAGGCAAGACTGTCTGGACCACCTGATACAGCAACTATAAATTTACTGCGAACATCAAAATTTTTCTCAAAAAGATTATATAACTTTTTAAATCTTTTATTTGATAATTTTACGCCTAATTTGTTAAGAATTTTGATTGCATTCAAATTTTTGGGATTCATATTTAGCTTTTTGAATAACAGATTGATTGGCTTTAGGATATTGTTTTTCAACTCCGTTGATCATTTTACACCCTTGATCTTTTTCACCAATTTGAACCATAGACACACCAAGTTTTAATAAATTTATTGGAGCTTTTTCTCCATTAGGATATTTTTGATATCCTTCTAAATACGCTGAAGCAGCATCAGTATAAAGTTGTCTTATTCTAAAAGTTTCTGCATACCAATATTGAGCATTTCCAGCAAGTTCATGTTCTGGATTGGATAATACAAATTCTCTAAATGCTTTTTCAGCAGTAGGATAATCTCCGACCTTCAAAAAGCTTGTAGCAAATTCATACTGATTATCAGGATTTCCCTCTGGTAAAATTTTTTCATCTGACTGAAAGGTTTCAGTAACTATTGAGGCTGTAGTTTCTATAGATTGAATCTGTTGAGTTGTCTCATTTGTTTCTGTATCTTTGTAAGACAACGAACCTAAATCTTGCGGTTCAGATGAACCAGGTAAAATATCATCATCAGACTTTTTTTTTGTAATTTTGCTAGTTCCATCACCAGTGGTCACTAAGTTTTCTATATCTTGAAATCTTATTTGGTTATCTGCTTGAACTTTGGATAATCTATTAGATAATTTGTCTAACTTAAAATTTATTTCTTCAAATCTATTTGTTAATTGTTGAAATTGGTTTTCAATTTCTGATAACTTTAATAAATGTTTTGTTAAAACATCCTCAGAGTTTTCGTTTATACTTAATGAATTTAAATTTTCATTATTAATTTCACCTGATCCTGAATAAACTGCTTTTTCAAGAGTTCTTATATCCTGTTGAATTAATTCTAATGTTTCATAAATGTTATGATTATCCGCTAGGGAAGTTTGGCAATATAAAATTATAAGTTTTATAATTAAAAGCTTTTTAAATCTCATCTAAAAATATTTATGTTTATAATAATGGCGAAAAAAAGACCCCTTAAATTAATCGATTAAGGGGTCTCAAATTGGGAAATATTAATTAGTTTGCTTTTACAGTTACTGATCTTCTATTTTTTGACCATGCTAATGGGTTTGATCCAGAATCTACCGGTCTTTCTTTACCATAACTTAAAACAGAAATTCTGTCTGAAGAAATACCGTAAGTCATTAAATAATCTTTTGCCGCATTAGCTCTTCTTTCACCTAAGGCTAAATTGTATTCTCTAGTACCCCTTTCATCGGCATGTCCCTCGAGTACTATTGTCACGTCTGAATTTTTTCTTAACCATGCAGCCTGTTTTCTTAATGTCTCTCTAGAAGCTGTGGTTAATACAGATTCATTAGTTGCAAAGAAAACTCTATCTGGAACTCCTGATGCTAAATATTCCACAGTGTCTGTACCTGTGTAAACATCACCTTGCATTTGTCCTACTGAAACTTTTTTTGTTGCACAAGCGCTCAACGCCAAACATGCTAATACAACTAAAAGTAAATTTTTTAGAATTTTGTTTAATTTCATTATTGCTCCTTGATCAATATTTCTAATTCTTGATATTTTCACAACTGAATAGATGTTTCAAGTTAAAAAATCAAGCAATTTGATACTAATTACTTAATAATGATGACCATGATGGGTCTGAGCCATCTGTGGGAGTTTTTATCATTCTCTCATTGTAACCAGTCAGGTCAATTGACCATAGTTTAGCTGAAAAACCCTCTCCTTTTTCATCTGTTTTTGTTTCTCTATAAAATATAAGAACTCTTCCATTTGGAGACCAAGATGGAGCTTCTTGATAAAAATTTTCTGTTAATAATCTCTCACCACTCCCATCTGTTCTCATAACTCCAATGTAAAATTTGCCTTTATGTAACTTTGTGAATGCAATTAAATCGCCTCTAGGTGACCAAACGGGTGTACCATATATCCCATTTCCAAATGAAATTCTTTTTACTCCACTTCCATCGCTTTTCATTACATAAATTTGTTGATAGCCACTTCTGTCAGAATTGAAGCAAATATATTTTCCATCTGGAGAGTAAGATGGAGAGGTATCTATTGAAGGATGATTTGTAATTTTTTCAACTATTCTATTTTCTAAATCCATAGTATAAATATCTGACTTACCATCTTTAGCAAAACTCATAATAATTTTTTTTCCATCAGGTGAAAATCTAGGAGCAAATGTCATTCCAGGGAAATCTCCGACAACTTCCTGCATTCCTGTTTCAATATCTAATAAGTATACTCTGGGTAAATTTCTAAAATAAGATAAATAAGTTACCATTTGGCTAGTAGGATTAAATCTTGGTGTTAAAACTAATTCATTACCCAAAGTTAAAAATTTATTATTCGCGCCATCCTGATCCATAATAGCTAATTTTTTTACCCTTTTTGTTTTCGGTCCCTCTTCTGCAACATAAATAATCCTTGTATCAAAGTAACCTTTTTCTCCAGTTAATCTTTCATAAACTTTATCTGAAATTATATGGCCAACTCTTCTCCAATTAGTTGGGACAGTTGTAAATGCAAGGGCCATCATTTCTTTACCAGCTAAAACATCCCATAATCTAAATTCTACTCTTAATTTTTCATCAACGTTGGTTACTTTACCCGTGATTAAAGCTTGTGCTTTTATTAAATTCCAATCCTCAAATCTCGGTTTTAAATTTGCAATATCCGGAGCCTGTAAAAAAGCTTCTTTTGACAAAGGATTAAATAGTCCTGAAGTTTTTAAATTATTTTCAACAATCATTGAAATTTCTTCACCAATATTTTTTTTCTTTAGTAAGTTTTCAAAATTTTTTTTTGATTTATCGTCTATTGATAAAGGGGAAACTGCAATAGGAAGCGGGTTTAAATTACCTCTTGTAATATCAACTTCAATTAAGCTGAATGATTTTAAAGGAAAAAACAAAATCATTAAAAATAACAAAAATTTTTTCATATTTATCCCTCGAGCATTTCTCTTGCATCAAAATTTAATTGTAACTCTTTCCATCTCTCATATCCAGTGCTTGGAACTCTTAAGGGCTGGCATAACTTGACAGCTCTAAGTGCGCTTTCTGCTAAAACTTTATAAAAACCTTGCCCCGGTCTATTCATTCTTGCGTGATCTAAAATTTCTGAATTTATCACTGAACCATCTGGTTTTAATTCAAGTTTAATTCTTACTAACAAATTTTCATTATAAGGTAAACCTAGTGGTATACTCCAACAGCCAAAAATTTGAGCTTTTAAAGCATCCTCTTCACTCAACGATAAACCTGTATTTTCAAAATTTTTTACTTGGTCTTGGGTAACTTGATTTGTTTTATTCAATGATGTTGATTTTTCCTCTTTTGACTTATCTATCAATGCTGCAATATTATTTGGGTCAAATAGTTCATCTTTCTCAAATTCTGAAACTTGCTTGATTTCAGTATCTATTTTTTCTGGATTCTGGGTGTCATCTTTAATCTTTTCAACTTTTTTAATGTCATCTTCAGGCATTGGAACTGAATCTGGTTTCTTCTTTTTTACTTTTTTTGGAGGTGCTTGCTCAGAAACAAGTTTTTTCTCTTTTTCTTTTACTTCCTCAATAATTTTTTTTGCTTTAGGAGCAAAGGGTATATTGGTTTTTTCAGATATCTGAATTAATTCAACTGATACAATCGGAGGTAAATCAATCGGTTTTTTTGATAAAAATGGTAAGCTCATTGCTGTTAAGATTATTACTAACATGTGTAAAACAGAAGAAACTATTATACTTCTATTCACTTTACATTTACCTCTCTTTATATGGCTCTGAAATTAATGCTACTTTTGTAAAACCTGATCCAGAGAGAAGTCCCATTATTTCTAGGACTCTGCCATAATTTATCGTTTTATCTCCTCTAACATAAATTCTTGTGTCAGTTCTATTTTTAGATACAGCTAAAACTTTTGCAATGATCTTTTCAAACTCGACTTTTGATTCTTGTATAAAAATTTCTCCCTTTGAATTAATCGATAATGTTAATGGTTCTTGCTCTTCAGGTAATGAGTCAGCCGAACTTTCTGGTAAATCAACTTGAACACCAACGGTTAATAGTGGTGCTGTTACCATAAAGATAATGAGTAGTACTAACATTACATCAACAAATGGGGTCACGTTAATTTCACTCATTGGTTCCTGTGATGAACGTTTTAATTTAAATGCCATGGAATTTTAAATAATAGACAAAAATCTTTTTGAAAAACTTTCTAATTTTTGAGAATATTTTCTAGAGTCATTATTGAATCTATTATAAGCAATCACAGCCGGTATTGCAGCAAGTAATCCAAGAGCTGTTGCGAACAATGCCTCTGCAATTCCTGGGGCAACGATTGCTAAACTAGTGTTTCTTGAAATCGCAATGGATTGAAAAGAATTCATTATTCCCCACACAGTGCCGAATAGTCCTATAAAAGGTGCTGTAGAACCAACTGTAGCCAAAAAAGTAAAACCTTTTGCAATTTTTGACATTTGTTTTTCAATACCTACCTCCAATATACCTCCCATTCTTTCAGCTAAATTAGATTTTGACTTTGATTTCAAAAGTCCTTGCATAGATTCTTTAAATAAAGAAGCCATTGGATCTTCTACATTCGATGGCAAGCTATTATAGAAAGTTTCAGCAGATTTTGATCTCCAAAATTTTTCCTCGAATTCCTCTGAAGAAATATTAATTTTTTTAAATAGTTTTATTTTCTCGATTATTATCGCCCAAGAATATATTGAGCAAGCTATCAACACAACAATTACAGATTTTACAATGATATCTGCTCGGATAAATAGATTCATAAGAGAGAAATCTGCACTTGAGGCTAAGCCAACTGCTTGAGATGATATATCTGCTTCCATAACTTATCTTCTCACACTCAATTGTGTCATCAATTTGACTAACAAATTAAGTTAAACTTCATCTTTAAATGTTTCGTAATAATAACTAGCAATTAAAATTGCATCAGCTTTATTAGAGTCTTTTTTTTTTGCTAAATTAGATGAAAAATAAGGAAATATCTCAATAGCTTTTGTTCTACTTGCGTCTTTTTCTGACTTTATAAGGTTGAAATATTTCTTCCATTTAGCTGGTCTTATAAAATACATTGGCAGTTGCATAGCTGAACATATACCTTTCAAAATTCCAAAAGATTGCCCAAAATTAAACATACTAGTTACGCCCTGTCCAGGCATAGCGGATACCTGTTCAATTATTACTTTTATATCTTTTTTATCAATATTCTTAATCCTTTTTAAAATTTCATTATAAATTTGAGATCCATTAACTTGTTTCTTATTTTTTTTACCATCTGCCATTGTTGGAGTATCTATAACATCTAAAATTTTACCATCCTCAAAAAAACAAATTGAACCAGAAATGCCAGGGTCTATTGATATAATAAACATTAGTTAAATTTTATTTCTAAATTTGTAAATATATTTTGAACATCGTCATCATCCTCTAAAGTTTCAAAAAACTCTATCAAATTTTCCTCATGCTCTTTATCTATCTTAACCTTGTTTAGGGGCACCCACTCGATATTTGTAGAAATAAAATTGACAATTTTTTTCTCTAATTTTTTTTTAACATTGTATATTTCATCAGCGGAGCATTGAATTTCATAAAGTTCATTTCTTACCAGACACTCATCTGCACCAGATTCTATCGCTAATTCAAATATATCTTCTTCAGTTATTTCATTTTTTTGAATTTTAATTACCCCTAATTGATTAAAATTATGTGATGCCGAACCTTGAGTACCTAAACTACCTCCTGCTTTTTGAAATATAGTTCTTATGTTTGATGCTGTTCTATTTTTATTATCTGTCAAAGTTTCAATAATAACTGCTACTTTCTCGGGACCAAAACCTTCATACCTTAAATTTTCAAAATTTGAACTCATATTTGTTGAAGATTTCTTTATAGCTCTCTCAATGTTTTCTTTAGGCATGTTTGAGGCTCTAGCAGATTGTATTGCAGATCTCAATCTCGGATTCATAGCAGGATCTTTATCACCTAATTTTGCAGAAACTGTTATTTCTTTTGAAAGTTTAGAAAATAATTTAGATCTTTTTTTGTCAGCCTTTCCTTTTTTATGTTTGATACCTGCCCAATGAGAATGTCCTGCCATAGTTCAAATTGTATTATTTAATACGCCCCCATAAATATAACTTTCTACTTGATTAGCTAGCCCAGTATTTAAATTACATTCAACTATTACCCCACTTAATGTAGCGTCTCCTTTTGCTGGAAAATGTTTGACTGAATCTTTTTTCAAAAATCTATTTATTGAATTTTGTTTGTTCATTCCAATAACAGAGTCATAATCACCGCACATACCAGCATCTGTTTGGTACGCTGTACCATTTTTGAGAACACGAGCATCATTAGTTGGAATATGGGTATGAGTACCAATTACTAATGTTGCTTTTCCATCAAAAAAATGACCTATTGCATTTTTTTCACTAGTAATTTCACCATGAAAATCTACAATTAAAAAATCATAATCTTTTTTTAGATTATGTTCATTTAAAAATTTATGAGCTACTTCAAAAACATCTTCACATTTTTTCATAAAAACATTGCCCATTAAATTTAAAACTCCAATTTTCATATCATTTATTGTTTTGTATACTTTAAATCCTTTTCCTGGTGAATTTTTTAAAAGATTGTAAGGTCTCAAAAGTCTGTTTTCTTTTTCTATATAAGTCATTATTTCTTTTTGATCCCAAACGTGATTTCCAGAGGTAATTACATTCACGCCACAGCTAAAAAAATCATTACAAATATTTTCAGTTAATCCCACTCCTGGCTCTGCGGAATTTTCTCCATTAACTATAACAAAGTTAATATTTTCTCGTTTAATTATTGATTGTAAATTATTCTTAATTTTTAAACATCCTGAAATTCCAACTACATCTCCTAAAAACAATATTCTCATTAAAAAAAGTTTTTTTCTGTTAATATATAATCTAGTTTTTTGTCAAATTTATTTACAGGCAAATTTTTAATTTTTTGGAAAGAAAATCCAAATCCAATTTTAGTAATCTTATATTTATCAGAATACTTCGAAATATAACGATCATAAAAGCCTCCCCCATATCCAAGCCTATTCAATTGATTGTCGAAGCCTACTAAAGGAATTAATAAAATTTTAGGATAAATCTTTTTTTTTGAAATTGGTTCAGGAATACCATATTTATTTATCTTTAATGGATCAAAAATTGTCCAACGAAAAAAATCCATTTTTTTATTTCTACTTATTATAGGTAGTGAAATTCGATATTTTTTTTTTTCCAGTACAGATAAAATATTTAAAATATTAAATTCAGAATTAAATGGGTAATATCCACCAATATCTTTTGATTTTAAATTTTTTTCTCTTAAAAATTTCAAGAATTTACTTGGATTTACCTTTAGACTCTCATCATATTTTCTTTTTCTTATAATGAGTAGTTTTTTTCTTATATCTGTTTTTTTCACTAAAATATTTAAGATAATTTTTCTAGATTTGCTTTATCAAGAAAGTTTGAAATTTCATTTGTAGTTTTTTCAATCAAATTTTCGTAATTTTTTTGATTATTTTCAATTTCTAATTTCAAATTATTATGTCTTTCATTTAAATCTTGAATTTCTTCCTCTTTTTTATCTTTGTAATCATATACCAGGCTTTTAAGCTCTCTAAATTTATCTGACAGAATTTTTAATTCTTTTTTTTTTTGTTCAACTTTCTTTTTTGTTTCATGATATTCATCCATTATTTTTACAGCTGTAATTAATAGCAACTTATTTTCTCCTAAGTTGCCGAGATTATTTTTTAAATCATTAAATTTTTGATTTAACTGTATTAAAAGTTCCTCTAAATGTTCCTCTTGTCCATCATCACAAGATAATAAGAATTCTTTTCCATTAAATTTAATACTTACATTTGCCATTTGTCTATTTCATCCAACAGAGTATCTGTTTCTTGATTTAATTCATCTATTTTTTCTGAAAACTCAATTTGTTTTTTTTGATCAATTTTTTCTTTTTCTCTCATTTCTTGTAATTTTTTTGACAAAATATCATAATCTTCTTTTAAAAATCTGTATTTATCCTCAAGTACTTTCTTTTCAATTTCTAATTGATTTTTCTTTTGATTTAAGTCTTTAATACCACTTTGTAATTCTGGATTTTTTAAGTTAAGACTTTTTAATTTTACTAGAGCTAAACTTAACTTTTTTTCTTTTTCGATTAGAGAATTCATATATATATATTTATAATATTAAATAGATTCTTCTAAGTCTACACAGGATAATTTTGAAAAAACAATACAAAGATTTGGCCAATTGTATTAGATTTTTGTCTATCGATGCTGTTCAGAAAGCTAATTCTGGGCACCCAGGAATGCCGATGGGGATGGCAGACGTAGTAACAGTTTTATTTAAAGATTTCTTAAATTTTAATCCCAAAAATCCAGATTGGATAAACAGAGATAGATTTATACTTTCTGCAGGTCATGGATCAATGCTACTTTATTCTTTGCTTTATTTAACAGGATATAAAAGTATTTCTTTAGAGGATATTAAAAAATTTAGACAATTAGATTGTATTTGTGCTGGACACCCTGAGTATCATCCTAACACCGGAATAGAAACTACAACAGGTCCTTTAGGACAAGGGATATCAAATGCTGTTGGCTTCGCTTTAGCAGAAGAAATTCTAAAAAAAAGATTAGGACATAAAATTATTAATCATAAAACTTATGTTTTAGCAGGGGATGGATGTCTTATGGAGGGCATAAGCCATGAAGCTTTAAGTTTAGCTGGTCACTTAAAATTAAAAAATCTTATTTTATTATTTGATGACAACTCTATATCTATAGACGGTCCCACTAGCTTAGCCGTTTCTGACAATCATGACCGAAGATTTAAAAGTTATGGATGGGATTTTATTAAAATAAATGGTCATAATCCTAAAGAAATATTTAAAGCTTTAAAAAAAGCTCAAGTATCAAAAAAACCTTTGGCAATCTCTTGTAAAACAACAATCGGTTTTGGATCACCAAATAAAGGAGGCAAAGCATCATCACATGGTAGTCCATTGGGCGAGGATGAAATTAAGTTAGTGAGGAAGAAGCTTAGGTGGAATCATAAAGCTTTCAATATACCAAATGACTTATTAAGCGAATGGAGAAAAATTGGACAGAATGCTTATCTTAAAGCGAAAAAGCATGAGGATAAATATAAAGAAATTTTTTCTAAGTTTGAAAATTTAAATTCATATAAAGATTTAATTGAAAAATCAAAAAACGATTATTTAAAAGAACCAAAGTCAATTGCTACAAGAAAATCATCTGAAATGTTTTTAAATATAGTTTCTAAAATGCCTAATTTAATTGGTGGTTCGGCTGATTTGGCTGGATCTAATAATACAAAAACAAAAGATCATAAGATAATCAAACCTGGAAATTATTCTGGCAATTATATTCATTATGGAGTTAGAGAACATGCAATGTGTGGAATAATGAATGGATTGGCATTACACAGCAATTTGATTCCTTATGGTGGTACGTTTTTAATATTCAGTGATTATTGCAAACCATCAATAAGATTGGCAGCAATGATGAAGCAAAGAGTTATATATGTGTTTACACATGACTCTATTGGTTTGGGAGAAGATGGACCAACTCATCAACCTATCGAGCAATTAACTAGTTTAAGATCTATCCCAAATTTAAATGTTTTTAGACCTTCGGATGTAATAGAAACTTTCGAATGTTGGCAATTAGCGCTTCAAAGTCAAAATACACCAAGTGTGATTGCTTTAACTAGACAAGGAATTAATCCTGTAAGATTAGAAAGGTCTTCTAAAAATAAGTCTTCTTTAGGTGCATATGAAGTTTTAAGAACAGGAGAAAATATAAGTATAACAATTTTGGCAACTGGGTCTGAAACTAGTCTTGCAAATGAAATAGGACATAAATTAGCCACAGAAGGAATCTATTCAAAAATAGTCTCAATGCCTTGTCATGAATTATTCGATCAACAAAGCGAAAATTATAAGAGTAAAATATTAAGAGAAACAGATCTGGTTGTGTCTATAGAGGCCTCTGAAACAGGTTTTTGGAAAAGATATACAGGAGATAATGGATTAAATTTTGGAATTGATAAATTTGGAAAGAGTGCTCCGTATAAAGATATATATAATCACTTTGGATTAAATTCTGAAAATATAATAGAAAAAATTAAAAAAAAACTATGAAGATAAAAATTGGTATTAATGGAATGGGTAGAATAGGTAGAATGATTGTTCGGTCTATTTTTGAAAATAATTATAAAAATATAGAAATAAAACATATCAATAATAGAGCGAATTCTGAAACTTGTTCAGCTCTTTTAAAATACGATTCAATTCATGGTAAATTTAATGCGAATATAAGTTTTGATGACAAGCATATTATCATCAATGAAAATAAGATTACCTTTAGTCAAGAAACAAATTTAGATAATATCGATTGGAAAAAATTTGATGTAGACTATGTTTTTGAATGCACAGGAAAATTTAATACTAAAGATAAATTAAAAACTCATTTGGAGAATGGTGCAAAAAAAGTAATTGTTTCAGCTCCCTGTGTAAATGCTGACAAAACAATTGTATATGGAGTTAATGAATCTGATTTAAAGAATGATGATCAAATCATTTCAGCTGCATCATGCACAACTAATTGTCTAGCACCTATAGCACATGTGTTAAATGAAAATTTCGAAATTGAAAAAGGTTTTATGACAACAATCCATGCGTTTACTAGTGATCAAAGAATTCTGGATAATTCTCATAAAGACCCAAGACGAGCTAGGTCTGCAAGTCAATCTATAGTACCAACATCAACTGGTGCATCAAAAGCAATCGGCGAAATTATTCCCTCACTTAAAGGTAAATTAGAGGGTATAGCTATGAGAGTGCCAACCCCAAATGTTTCTTTGATAGAACTTGTTTTTTGTACCAAAAAAAATTTAAGTGTAGAAGAAATTAATTTATCATTTCATAACTTTAGCAAAAAAAATAAGGTTCTTGAAATCACAAAAGAAAAGCTAGTATCTATTGACTTTAATCATAACTCTTCATCATCCATCGTAGATGCAAGTTTAACAAGTGTAGTAGGAAAAAATATGGGTAAAATTTCAGCGTGGTATGACAATGAATGGGGATTTTCTAATAGAATGTGTGATTTAGCAGAATATCTTCACAAAATTTCTTAATGAATAATATAAAAGATTACGTCAATTTTAGCCAAAAAAAAATTCTATTAAGATTAGATTTAAACGTTCCATTAAAGAATGGAATAATTACTGATGAGACAAGAATTGACAAAATATTGCCTATAATCAATTTTTTAATCAAGAGAGATTCTAAGATAATAATACTATCTCATGTTGGACGACCAAATGGAAAAATTGATAATAATCTCTCCTTAAAACCAATTTGTGAAAATTTAGAAAAAAAAATTAATAGAAAAATACCTTTAATTAGTCGAGATGTTTTTAAAATAAAAAAAGAAGATTTGTTTAAGGAGCCCAATGATCAAATAATTTCTTTAGAAAACATTAGATTTTATAAAGAGGAAGAAAAAAATGATGCTTCTTTCGCAAAACATCTGGCTGGTTTAGCTGATTTGTATGTAAATGATGCGTTTTCTTGCTCTCACAGATCTCATGCATCTGTAAATAAAATAACAGAATTTTTACCATCCTTCGCAGGATTACAATTAGAAACTGAAATAAGTGCACTGAAAAAAGTAACAACTGAAATTAAAAGACCAATAACTTGTATAATTGGGGGATCTAAAATTTCCACAAAGATTGGTATAATAAAAAATCTATTACCTAAATTTGATAATATTATCATTGTTGGGGCTATGGCGAATAATTTAATTGAATTCCATGGTAATCAAATAGGTAAATCAATTAAAGAACAAAATTGTAGTGAAATTATAAAAGAAATTTTTGACACTTCAAAAAAATATTCTTGTAAAATTACTTTTCCTCAGGATGTTTTGGTTGGGAAGAGTTTTTTTGATAAATCTAACATCAAAGAGCTGAATGATATAAAAGATGATGATTTAATCTTAGATATTGGACCTAAAACAATCGATACGATCAAGAAAATTATAGAAGTAAGTAAGACAATTTTGTGGAATGGACCAGCTGGATATTTTGAGAACTCAAATTTTGCTATCGGAAGTCACGAAATTGCAAAGATGATTGTAAGGAATAAATCAATTTACTCAGTTGTGGGAGGTGGAGATACGATCGCTGTTATAAATCAAACTAATGATACTAAAAATTTTAATTTTGTTTCAACTGCTGGTGGAGCATTTTTAGAATATCTTGAAGGAAAAGAACTACCTGGTATAAAAGCTTTATTTTAATATGTCAGAACTTAATAATATAGTGTTAAAAATTCTTGAGAATGGAAAAGGAATTCTGGCTGCAGATGAAAGTACAGGAACGATGACTAAAAGATTAGAAACAGTCAAAGTTCCATCAACAAAAGAAAATAGACTATTATTTAGAGAAACGTTATTTAGTGCATCGGGTATGACTAATTGTATTGGAGGAGTGATTTTATACGATGAAACAATAAAACAAGAAACTTCAAAAAAAAGTATGGTCCCAGAATTGATCTCAAATATGGGCAGTTTGCCAGGCATAAAAGTTGATACAGGTGCAAAAGCTCTAGCTGGATCAGATAATGAAAAGATCACTGAAGGTTTGGATGGACTCAGAGAGAGACTTAAAGAATATTATAAACTTGGAGCTAAATTTACAAAATGGAGAGGAGTTTATAATATATCTAAAACTTGCCCTAGCAAAATTTCAATTCATGCTAATGCTCATGCTTTAGCAAGATACTCGTCATTAGTTCAAGAATGTAATATGGTCCCAATAGTTGAGCCAGAGGTCCTAATGGAAGGTGATCACTCTGCAAGTGAATGTTATGAAAAGACATCTGAAGTAATTCAAAAATGTTTTGATGAACTTATTTTACATAAAGTAGACTTAAAAGGGATTATTCTAAAACCTAATATGATCTTAGCAGGAAATAAACACAAAGATAAAATTTCTAATGAGGAAGTTGCAAAATTAACTTTGAAATGTTTAAAAAGCTCAGTACCTTCAGAAGTTCCAGGTATCGCTTTTTTATCTGGAGGTCAATCTGAAATTGAAGCGACAGAAAATTTAAATCTTATCAATAAGTATAATAATACTGACTTTATAATGAGTTATTCGTATGGACGAGCCCTTCAGCAAAGTGCCTTAAAATTTTGGTCTAAAGACATTAAAGATATTGAGGGTACGCAAAAAGTTTTCAACCATCGGGCAAAAATGAATACACTCGCTGCTCAAGCAAAATGGTCTAAAGAACTTGAAATTGGATAAAAAAAGATTCATTTACCTAATCTCACCGACAAAAATTGATAGATTTTTTTATAGTGATTTAATTTCTATTTTTAAACAAAAAAAAGTTAGTTTTTTTCAGCTAAGATTAAAAAGAGAAAGTTTTGATAAAAAATTAATCATTGGAAAAAAAATAAAAAAAATTTGTAAAAGATTCAATGTAAAATTCTTAGTTAACGATGATGTCTATCTTGCTAAAAAATTAAACTCAGATGGTTGTCATTTAGGTCAAAAGGATCTGAATATCCTCAAGGCCAGAAAATTGATTGGTGATAAAATAATTGGGATTACCTGTCATAATTCGATTAAATTAGCTAAAGTTGCTTTAAAAAATAAAGCAGATTATATTGCTTTTGGGGCCTTCAATACTTCAAAAACTAAAAAAGTTAAGTTTAGAGCATCATTAGATTTAATTAAAAAAGCCAGAAAGATAACAAATATACCAATTGTAGCAATTGGTGGTGTGAACTTAAAAAACTATAAAAATCTTTTGTTGAATAAAGCAAACTTTTTAGCTATCTCAGGCTACATTTGGAAAAATAAAAAATTAAAGCCGAAAGATGCAATTAAAAAATTAATATGAAAATAAACGCAGGTGAAATTAGAGTTGGAATGTTATTGGAATATAAAGATGATTTATGGCAAGTGCTCAAAACTCAACATGTAAAACCCGGAAAAGGTGGTGCTTTTGCTCAAATTGAAATGAAAAGTATAAACAAAAACACAAAGCTTAATGAAAGATTTAGATCTAGTGAAACAGTTGAAAAAGCTTCTTTAGAAGAAACTAATTTTAATTATTTATATGAGGATGATCAAAACTATTTTTTTTTAGAACCAAAAACTTTTGAGCAAATTGAAATAAAAAAAGTTACTGTTGGAGAAAAAGGAAAGTTTTTAAAGGAAAATCTTGGAGTTACTGTAAGCTTCTATAATGATTCTCCTATATCTATAGATTTGCCAAATCAAGTAACATGTAAAATTGATAGCACAGATGCTGCATTAAAAGGTCAAACAGTTTCATCTTCTTACAAACCGGCGATTTTAGAAAATGGCTTGAGTATTCAGGTTCCGCCATTTATTGAAACAGGAGATAACATTATTATAGATACTAGAAACCTAGAATATATAAAAAAAATCTAAATAGATGAATTCTATATCTGCAAATCTTAATATAATGATTAAGGCTAGTGAGAAAGCCTCAAAAATACTTATAAGAGATTTTGGTGAAATTGAGAATCTTCAAGTCAAAAAAAAAGGGCCACATGATTTTGTAACAAATTCAGACTTAAAAGTAGAGAAAACAATTATTGACGAATTAAAGAAAGCAAGACCTAACTATTCAATTATAAGCGAAGAAAAAGGAATCGAAATTAACAAAGATAAAAATAATATCTGGCTAATTGATCCGATAGATGGAACAATAAATTTTTTACATGGAATTCCTCACTTTGCAATTTCCATCGCTCTCAAATCTCATGATGAAATTGTTTCAGGTCTAGTTTTTGACCCTATAAAAAATGAAATGTTTTTCGCTGAAAAAGAAAATGGCGCTTTCTTCAATAATCATAGAATAAAAGTTTCAAAAAAAAACGAATTAAATAATTGTTTATTTGTAACTGGAGGAAAAATTAAAAATGAACTAGATTTAACTTATAGGAAATCTGGTTGTGCAGCTCTTGATATGGCATATGTGGCAGCTGGAAGATATGATGGTTATTTTCAAAATGACTTAAATCTATGGGATATCGCAGCTGGTATAATTTTAATAAAAGAGGCTGGTGGAGTGCTCAATGAAATCAATCTATCTATAATTAAAAATATTAAAATTATTGCCTCAAGTACCGATATTAATTCAAAATTACTTGAAAAATTGAATAACTTTTAATTGTTTTAGGAAATTCATTTGCTATAAATCTCGTCATGAAAAAAAATATTCACCCAGATTACCATGCTATTAAAGTTGAAATGACTGACGGTACGCAGTTTGAAACTAAATCTACCTGGGGTAAAACGGGTGAAACTTTAAAGTTAGAAATTGATCCAAAATCGCATTCTGCTTGGACAGGCGGAAAACAAAAACTAATGGATAAAGGTAGAATAAGTAAATTTAACAAAAAATTTCAGAATTTTAGATCAGAAAAGAAAGATTAAATGTCTAATGCACCTTTAATGCCGATGGCAACAGCTGTTTGGCTAGTTGAAAATACAACACTTACATTCAAACAAATTGCAGATTTCTGTAAATTGCATGAGGTAGAAATACAAGGTATAGCAGATGGAGAAGTTGCAAAAGGTATTAAAGCGTATAATCCAATCATATCTGGTCAACTTACAAGAGATGAAATTGAACTATCATCAAAAGATGAGAGTAGACCACTACAAATTAAAAGCACGGACATAGAAATTTCTAATTCTGAGAAGAAAATTAAAAAATATATACCTTTGTCAAAAAGACAAGATAAGCCTGACTCTGCTTTGTGGTTGATTAAACAACATAATATTTTAAAAGACTCTCAAATAGCAAAGTTAGTAGGTATTACAAAAAACTCAGTTACTTCAATTAGAAATAAAAGTTATTGGAATTATAATAACTTAAATCCTAAAGACCCTGTCGCATTGAATTTATTTTCTCAAAAAGATTTAATTGAGGCAATTGAAAAAGCAGAAAGAAGAGTAAAAAGAGAGAGAAAAAAAAAAGAGAAAGATAAACTTTCACAACAGAGTAACAATTAATGAATAAAATAAATGGACATAAAAAAATAAAAGTGCTAGGAAGTCATTTTTTTGGAGGTATTTATTAAAATAGAAGTCAAAGATAATAATATTGAGCAAGCTCTTAGAGTTTTAAAAAGAAAGCTTCAAAGAGATGGCTTTTTTAAAGTAATAAAATTAAAGAATACCTACGAAAAGCCTTCAGAAAAGAAAAAGAGAATTTTACAAGAAAATATTAAAAGAGTCAAAAAACTTAATAAACTTAAAAATAGAATTTAAAAATATCGCGGGGTGGAGCAGTCTGGTAGCTCGTCAGGCTCATAACCTGAAGGTCGGCGGTTCAAATCCGTCCCCCGCAACCAAAATTCAAAAACTATATTTTAAATTTCGATTTTTTGCTATCTTGTAAAAAAGTCTTAACCGTTTCTATTGTTAATTGATCAAAAGTTTTACCAAATTTTTCAATCTTTTCAATAATTGATGGAGGAATAGTTATAATATGACAACCTATTTTTTTTGCGTACATGTAATTATAAGGCTCTCTAACACTGGCCCATAAAATATTTACATTTTTAAATCTTTTAGCTAATTTAATACTTCTAATTAATTCTGGTAAAGGATCTTTTCCAGAATCACTTGCCCTACCCACAAATATAGAAATTATGACTTTAGTTTTATTATTTATTAATTTTAGAATTTTTTCTACCTGTTTGGATGTATAAACTGCAGTGATATTGAGCTTTATATTTTTCCTATTAAGTTCTTTGATCACACCTTTGGTTAATTCATTGCGTGAATTTACGATCGGAACTTTTACATACACATTTTTACCCCAACTATTAATTTTCATTCCCTGCTCGATCATAGATTTCTCTTCATCTGCAAAGACCTCAAATGATATTGGCTTATTTTTACAAATTTTTAGAATTTGTTTCGAATAGGATTTATAATTTTTTGCTCCAGCATTTCTCATTAGACTTGGGTTAGTCGTAAAACCTTTTACAATCGTTTTTTTATTAAACTTTTTAATTGAGGATAAATCTGCGATGTCACAGAAAATTTTTGTGCTCATAAAAGTTATAAATTTTTGGTGATGTCTTCTGTCATTTTTTTTGCATCTGCAAATAACATGAGAGTGTTTTCTTTATAAAAAAGATCATTATCAATTCCCGCATATCCAGGTGATAAGCTTCTTTTAACAAACAAAACTGATTTACATTTTTCCACATCAAGAACCGGCATACCATAAATAGGACTTTGGGGGTCTGTTTTTGCAACTGGATTTGTTACATCATTCGCTCCAATTACAAATGCTACGTCAGCATTTGCAAAATCATTGTTTATTTCCTCTAACTCAAATACCTCATCATAAGGTACGTTAGCCTCAGCTAGTAAAACATTCATATGTCCTGGCATTCTCCCTGCAACAGGATGAATAGCGTAAGAAACTTTTATGTCATTTTTTTTTAACGTATCAACCATTTCTCTTAATGCGTGTTGTGCCTGTGCGACTGCCATTCCATAACCAGGGACAATAATTACTGAAGAAGCATTTTTCATCAAAAAAGCTGCATCATCTGCATTACCGCTTTTTACAGGTCTTTGCTCTTTATTTTGATTTGAAGTTGATTGTTCAGTTGCACCAAATCCTCCCAAAATTACATTAAAAAATGATCTGTTCATTCCTTTACACATTATGTATGAAAGAATCGCGCCTGAAGAGCCAACTAATGCTCCAGTTATAATAAGTGCAGTATTTTCTAATGTAAAACCTATTCCAGCCGCAGCCCAACCTGAATATGAATTTAACATAGAAATTACAACTGGCATGTCAGCTCCACCGATCGGTATAATAATCAAAAAGCCTATCAAAAAGGAAATTGCAATTAAAATCCAGAATAAATTAGATGATTGAGTTGAACATAAATAAATCGTCAAGATTACAATAGAAATTAATATTAGCGCGTTTAAAGGATGTTGGCCTTTAAAAGTTATAGGTGCACCAGACATTATTCCTTGAAGTTTCAAAAAAGCTATAACGGATCCTGAAAAAGTTATTGCACCCACTGCTGCTCCAATTGACATTTCAATTAGGCTAGCAAGCTTAATGTTCCCGGGAGTACCTAAATTAAATGCCTCTGGATTTATGAAAGCTGAGATAGCTACAAAAACTGCTGCTAAGCCTACTAAACTATGGAACCCAGCAACTAATTCTGGCATTGCTGTCATTGGAATTTTATATGCTATGAAGGCTCCAATACTTCCTCCAATAGCTAAAAATATTAATACATATATAAAACCAGATGAAAAATTCCCAACAGAGAGAAACGTAACAGTTATAGCAATTATCATTCCAACTATTCCAAAAAAGTTACCCTGCCTAGATGTCTCTGGTGATGATAGCCCCCTTAATGCCAAAATAAAAAGGACTCCTGAAATAAGATATAAAATTGCCGAAAAATTCGCTGACATAATTTACTTATCCTTTTTCTTTTTTTTATACATCGCTAACATTCTCTGGGTCACTAAAAATCCTCCAAAAATATTTACTGCTGCTAAAACAATAGCTAAAAATCCATAAACACTTGAAAAAGAAAAAACTTCCTCTTGACTATTTGATAAAGCAGCAATTATTGCGCCAACTATGATCACTGAGGAAATCGCATTAGTTACTGACATCAAAGGGGTATGCAGTGAAGGTGTTACACTCCAAACAACATAATATCCAACAAATATTGATAATATAAATATACTTAATCTAAATATAAAAGGATCTATTTCCATAATTTTACTTTATTAATGTTTTCTCAATTATTTCATCTTCTAAATTAATATTAATTTTTTTCCCTTCTTTATCATATAAATTAGTAACAAAGTTAAAAACATTTTTAGCATATAAATTAGAGGCAGATACTGGCAATTTATTTAGGATATTTGTTTCTCCTAAAATTTTAACACCATTTTTATCAACAACTTTATCTTTCTCTGTAAAAGCAGTGTTTCCACCTTGTATTGCTGCAAGATCATAAATGATAGAACCTTTTTGAAAATTTTTAAACATTTCCTCTTTTAAAATTTTCGGGGCTTCTTTTCCTGGTATCAAAGCTGTACAGATAACAATGTCAATTTTTTTAAGAGTTTCTGACAAAAGTTGTTCTTGTTTTTTCTTAAAATCTTCCGATGCTTCTTTTGCATAGCCACCCTCTGTCTCTAAATTTTCCTCTCCTTCTATAGATAAAAATTTTCCTCCTAAACTTTCAACCTGTTCTTTTGATGCCATTCTTACATCTGTAGCAAACACAACTGCTCCCAATCTTTTTGCTGTTGCTATAGCTTGTAAACCAGCGACTCCAGCTCCTACAACTAATACTTTAGCAGCTGGTATTGTTCCGGCTGCTGTCATCATCATTGGTATTGCTTTTTCATAAATTTGAAATGCATCAATTACAGCTTTATAACCTGCTAAGTTTGCCTGAGAAGATAAAATATCCATTGACTGAGCTCTAGTTATTCTTGGAAGCAACTCTAACGAAAAGCAGTTCACTTTTTTTGAACTTAATTTGCTCAAAATTTTCTCATTAGCAAATGAATTTAGTGATCCTATTAAAGTTTGATTTTCTTTAAAGAGATCTAATTTCTCAACACTGGGTAATCCTAATTGAATTATTATATCTGCTTTATGAATCAAATCTTCTTCATTATCTGAGATATTTACTCCAAGGTCACTATAATCACTGTCTACAAAACCTAAATGGCTGCCATAATCTTTTGGCAAAGATAAATCAAATCCTAAATCAATATATTTTTTTGCCATTTCAGGAGTTACAGCAATTCTTTTTTCTGTATTTCTGTTCTCTAGGATAGATACTATATGCATTATTACTTATAAAAGAAAAATTGCCATTAAAGCAAGTACCACTATTACCGCAACGGTTCCCCAAAGAACAAACTTTGTAAAGTTATTCCAAGTATTTTTATGGCTTTCATTATCCATAAAATTATTTTTGTCTTGCTTTAAACTTAGGATTAGTTTTATTTATTACATAAACTCTACCTCTTCTTCTCACTAATTTAGAATTGAGGTCTCTTTTTTTAATAGATTTTAATGAGCTTTTAATTTTCATAAATTTTTATGCCGGCGATGTCCTACTCTTCCATATCTTAAGATAAAGTACCATCGGCGCAGAAAGGCTTGACTTCCGAGTTCGGAATGGGATCGGGTATAACACTTTCGCAATAACCACCGGCAAAAGCTTTATAAACATTTAAATTTGATTGTAAACTACGAAATAATATTGATTTATCTAGTTTATTAGAAATATAAGTTATTTTTAAAATGATTGTAAATGAAAATTGATTATTTTAATTAATTATGAGTAATTCTAAATTTTTAAAATACGAATATTATTTAGATTCAAGTATTACTTTTTTCAGATCTAATTTTGAAAAAAGAATTAAATTTTTGAACAAAAAAAATTTTCTATTTGCTGAAATTTCAAATTTTGTAAATAACTGTATAGATAATACAAAAAATATTTTTATTTTTTGTGCAGGAAATTCAATATTAGCAAAAAGTATCAAATCGAATAAAGTTTATATTAAAGAAATAGATGAACAGTATGAAACTAAATATCATGACAATATACAGTATATTAGTGATCCTCAAAAAGTTATTTCAGAATGTGATACAATTCTTATTTCGGATATAGAACATCAATTGAACCCTACTTCAAACTTATTAAATTTGTGTAAAATCACTAAAGATGATGCAAAAATAATCATAGTTTCAAGAAATTTAGTTTGGATGGTTTTTATTAAATTTTTAAAGTCATTCATTAACTTTTCTCCAAGAAAAAATAATTTTTTACCTTATTCTTATTTAAATAATCTATTTTCAATATGTAACTTGGAAGTGATAAGGAATGAAAAAATTATAACCTTGCCAATATATATTCCATTAATAACAAACTTTATAAATAGAATATTTAGATTACCAATATTAAACATATTTTGTCTCTCAAATATAACAATTTTAAAAAAAAAAAATCAAAATTTTAATGAAAATGAAAACTTAAAAGTATCATTTATAATTCCTTGTAAAAATGAGGAAAAAAATATTAAAACTTTTGAAAATGAAATTAAAAATAATAATCCATCTTATGAATATTTATTCGGTGATGATAATTCCAATGACCTTACAACAAACGAAATCGAAAAATTATCTAAGAAATTAATCGATAACAAAATAATCAGTTATAAAGGACCTGGAATATGCAAGTCTGAAAATGTTTATAAAGGTATTGATCTTTCGAGTGGTGATATAATAGTGATTTATGATGCAGACCTGACGGTAAATTTTAGAGATATTGAACTTTCAATAAATATATTAAAAAAGACTAATTCTGATTTTATAAATTGTACAAGAATGATTTATCCACAAAAAGATGGTGCAATGAAATTTACTAACTTTTTAGGCAATAGTTTTTTTGCTAGTTTATTTAGTCTGTTATTTGGGAAAAAAATTACAGATACTTTGTGTGGGACCAAAATTTTTTTCAAAAAAGATTGGATGAAAATAAAAAAAGATATTTCTAATTGGGGGATTAAAGATTTATGGGGTGATTTTGATCTATTAATTGGGGCATATAAAAATAATTTAAAAATTACAGAAGTGCCGGTGACATATTATGAGAGAAAAGAAAATGAGACTAAAATGACCTCAGTATTTTTAAATGGGTTAAGGATGCTGGTTATCGTTCTTGTTGCTTTTTACAAACTTAGGCTTAAAAAATAGTTGAGATTTATTTTTGAATAAAAGTTACTCAGGTTTATTTTTTTGATTTTCATAAATATATTCAAACGATTTTCTAAATATCATTTTACTTTTTTTTATCATCTTAAAATTTCTATCAGTTAGTAGTTGGTGAATATCGCTAAATCTATATTTTTTTAATATCATATCATCATAGTGATGCTCAAAATATATAAGTTTTATTTTGGTATAGTATTTTGATAATCCTTTTATAATTCTAAATTCATAACCTTCTGTATCTATTTTTAATAAGTCTATATTTTTAATTTCATTTTTTTCGATAAAATGGTCTAATGTATAGAGTTGTATTGGAACTTTATAAAAAAATAAATTTTCATTTTCGATATTTAAAATTTTTAGTTTTTTTTTGAAGTATTTTGAGT
Organism: uncultured Pelagibacteraceae bacterium; assembly: GCA_902629575.1. Taxonomy (GTDB): domain Bacteria; phylum Pseudomonadota; class Alphaproteobacteria; order Pelagibacterales; family Pelagibacteraceae; genus Pelagibacter. The sequence continues at coordinate 9,587 of CACORJ010000003.1, read as the reverse complement.
CTTTGTTGAGTTTATTTATAGTTGAAGAAGAGGATTCTTTAGTCTGATTAATGTAGCTTTTTAATATTTCATCACCTAGTCCAAAGTTATATATCTCTATTTTTTCTTTATCGTATTTTTTTATCTTTTTTTTTAATATTTCAAAATTATTTGGACTTGCTTCAAACGAGTATATTTTTTTAATATTCAATTTTTTAATAAATAATTTTATACTTTCGCCATGATGAGCACCTATATCAAATACCGTAAGTGGGTTTTTTAATTTTTTATTAATGAATTTTAAGATTTTTTTTTGCTGGAAATAATCGAGAAAATTTAAAATTATTATGATAATTTTTGAGTAATACATTTTTATTTTCTATTAAAAAAATAGAATCCATATTTTTTTTCAATGTCAAAGCCAAATTTTCCAATATTTTGAGTACATGGTGATGGAGTATTCCAACAATAACCCTTAGTTTTATAAATTACCAATCCAGAAGGTGTTTTTTCTGAGTAGTATTCTTTATCATCAATTGCAAAATAAGGAAAATTTACAAATTTATAGTAATCATCTCTTTTAAATTCATCATTAATTCTATTTAGATTTTTAAGATTAAAGATTGTTATTACTAATATTATCAAAAATTTTAATTTTCTTTTAAAAAATTTTTTATCATTAATTTTTTGATAAAGTATTCCAATTGGAATTGATAAAGTCAAAAAAACAATGGGGTACCCACCATATCTTAATGTTGGATGTTTTGTGAACCAAATTAAGAATATAATAAAAATAATTGCATAAAAAAAAATAATTTTTTTAGTTAAAACAAAAGTTTTTTTTTTAAATTGAAAATTCTTAAATATGAAAAATATTACTATAAAAGTAGATAATAATATTAATAATTGATCTAAAACTTTTTCTAAAAAATAGTATTCAAACCACCTCAAAAACCAATTGAAATTTTTTATGTAATCCATAGGGTCTTCCACTCTAAAATTTGGCCCTGCTCCAGCTTTTGCCCACTGCTCAAGCCATGTTGAAAGGCCTCCATAATGTTTACTGCCTCGAGCCCATTCTAAATTATCACCAAAACAAGTAATACTCATTGGTGAAATTAAACACCCAGTAGAAATGAAATGATGGAGAAAATAAATAGATAATGTTAATAAAAATATTCCAAAATTTTTAGAAATTAAGATAGTCCTAAAAGATTTAGAAAATTTCTCGTCAAGAAGAAAAATGGTTGATCCAAGTAAAAGATATGGAATAAAATAAGTTTTTAAGCTGATACAAAAGACTAATAATGGAATTAGTAAAATAAATTTATTTAGTTTATCTTTTTGTCTGTCAAAACAGGTGATTTGAAAAGTTTTAATTATCAAAATGACAATCAAAAGATGTCCTGCTTTATCAGTGCCATACTCACCTAATCTGTTAAAAGACAAATTAAAGAAAATAAAAGCAAACAAATATAAATATTTAGTGACTTCATTGGTCTCTTTGAAAAGAATTTCTTTCAGCAAAAAATAATTAAAAAAAATTAAAAAAAATATTTGAGTGAAATGAAATGAGTAATATTCAATAAAAGGTAAATAAAATGTTGAATTTAAAAAAAACAATGAGGATAATAATTTAAAACCATGTTGAAGATTTCCAATACCAAAAATAACTTTTTGCTCTGTTAAGTATCTTGTGAAAGGCAAATGATAATATGGAAAATCATCATGTGTCTTTGATATTAACAAAGCAGTAATTACAAAAAAAGAAATTATAAAAATAATTTTTAAATATTCTCTTTTATTCTTAATTTTGAGAAATATGAAAAATAAAATACCAAATAAATGTAAAAAACTATTATGAATAAAATTATGAGGCGCAAATAAACTTGTTATTAAGGAAATAAGTGTGATGAAAAATAACCCATAAAAACCAATATATATTGACTTTTGTTCAGTCAAATCTTCTATCGATCCAAAGACGAGTCTTTTAAATATCAAGCCATAACCAATGACAGATAATAATAATAAATAAAATGATGAAAAAAAGATGATAATATTAAGCATGAGTATTTCAGTACCTTAATAATTTCTTAAGACTAATTAAGTTTTTTTGCAAGACTATAATAAACAATCGTATATAAGAAAATATTAACTAAAACTAGAATACACTGAACAGCTGTATTTGTTAAATAATTATATCCTATAGTGTAGCTAATAATCAAAATTAAATTTATAATTAATCCAACTGAAGAACTAAGTATGAAATTTTTTTTAAAAATATTTTTTTCTTTTAAATATTTATAAATTAGATGGTGTAAATGTTTATTATCTGGCAAATAATTATTAATACTTTTGGATGTCCTTCTTATGATAGAAAATAGATTTTCAAATGCAGGATACCAAAATAAATTTGCAATAAAATATGGGGAAATAGATTGATCAATTAAAGATATATTGACCAAAAAATAACCTAACAAAAATCCAACTCCATAGGCTGCACCATCGCCAAGAAAGTTTAATCCAAAGAAATTAAATAAGAAAAATATAAATATTAATATAATGAAAATTTTAAATTCGCCGCCTATTAAAATTATATTCATTTTATTGATTACTAAATAAATAAAAATTGAAATAACTAAAAAATTTAAAGAGCAAAGAGAATTGGTTCCGTCAATTAGATTAAATCCGTTAATTAATACTAAGAAAAAAAAAGTGCTTATTAAAATTCGAGAGTAATTGGATTCCATTAGAATATCTAAAAATTGTAATCTAGTATAAATTTCAAGATCTTTATTAATTAAAAATAAAATTATTAAAAAAGAAATTTGGAAAAATAGTCTCAATTTATAGGAATTTAAAATTTTTAAATCAGAGAGTAATCCTAACACGAAAAAAGAGACACAAACAATTATGACTTCAATTTCAAGCCGGTAAAACAAAATTAAAATAATGGGTAAAAAATAAAAAGTTCCTGATAATGGAGTAAAATTATCTAATCTTAAAAGAGATTTATGAGAATCTCCTTCAGCTACTTTATCTAAACAAATATCATATTTTCTTAAAAAGTAATTTAAAAATATCAAGTAAATGATAGAGATTAAAATAGAATAAAAATATAAAGTCATCTTAAAAACCAGATGTTATTTTTTTTTTTAAAGAATTAAGAGAAAGAATAAATAAATAATAAATTGACTTGATAAAATTATATTTCATATATTCATTATAAACTTTATAGCCGTTAATAAGACTTGTTATTTTATTAGAAGATAATGAATTATGTACTTTTCTATAATAAGATAATTTTTTACTAATACCTCTAATTACTTTTATCTTTGCTGATATTTTTAACCAAAGTACAAAATCTTCTTTAGTTTTAATTTTTGGAAAATATAAATTATATTTCTTAATAAAATACAAATTCATAATTACTGTAGATAAACCAATATCACATGATTTAATAAGTTGATTAAAAGTTATTTCTGGTTTTGCTTCCCTTTTCGAAATAATTTTATTTTTAGAATTTATTACAAAATAAGATGAATGCGAAAAGACTTGATTATTTTTTTCCATAAAATAGATCTGTGTTTTGAGTTTATTTTTTTTCCATAAATCGTCAGAGTCAAGAAAAGCAACATATTTTGTTTTACTTTTTTTTAAACCAATGTTTCTTGAATATCCTGCTCCAACGCTATTTTGATTAACTAATATCTTTACAGATATTTTTTTTTTATTAATATTTTTTAAAAAATTTTTAATTTTATACAAATCAGATTTATCATCGTCATCATAAATAATAATTATTTTAAAATTTTTATAACTTTGTCTAAAAATTGATTTGATAGCAGGAAACAAATACTTTAAATTATTTTTATAAGGAATAATTATTGTTACAAAAGGAAATTTTTTCATAAATTTTAATTAAAAATTAATATATTTTTTAACCCTGCTTGAATGATCATATTCTTTCGATAATTTTAAATTATTTTTGCTCATAATATAAATTTTATTTTTATTGTTTTTTGCAAAATTAATGCTCTGTTTCCATGCGTAAATATTTTCAAAATTTTTAATAAATATTGCATTTTTAGAATCAATTACTTCCCTTAAAACATTTAGATCTGAGGACATAATTATTTTACCTACTGCCAAATAATCAAAAAGCTTTAATGGAGAGGTAAATTTTGAAATTTCATCTACCTCACCAGCTGATCTTATCTGATTTGTGTATGGAATAGTGAGTATATCCATTTTTAGCATGACCTTGGGTAAATTAATATATGGAATATTCTCATTAAAATATAAGTTCTTGTTGAAATTTTTTTTTTTAAGTTTTGTTATTTCACTTTTTAGACCTCCAAATATAAAATAATCATTATCTTTATCAATTTTTGAAAGCTTAATAATTGTGTTTATTCCTTTAGAATGTGAGATAGAGCCAAAGTAACCAATTTTTAATCTTTTACTAAAATTAAAACTTGGTTTAAGGTTTATTCTAATACTGCTTCCACTTGGTAATACTGTAATTTTTTCAACTTTAACATTGTATTTTTTTATAAATAATTTTTTTACTGAATTAGTTACTGCAACTATATTCATTAGGTTTTTATCATTTAAGAAATTGAAATACTTTAAAATAAACTTAGTCACTCTACTCTCACCTTTTGTATCATGATGAATTTCTAAAATAACTTTTTGTTTAAATAGTAAAAGTAAATAACAAATAAAATAACTTCGACTTATTGTAATAGATTGTTTATTTCTAAGGATATATAATAAACAATAAGAACAATATAAATAAAATTTAAAACCTTGGGGAAAACTTTTAATAGATTTAAATTCTTTAATCTTTATATCATGTTTTAATCCATAGTACTTTTTAATTGAAATTTTTTTATTTCCGGTCCCCGGTTTAATAAGAGTTACGTTATAATTATTTTTTGAAAAATTTTCACAAGTTTTAATTACTTGCAATGAGCTAGGAAGATTTGAGGGAAGAGATGAAAAATGAACGTAATTAATTTTTTTCATTTTCGAATTTGAAATATTCGCTTAAATTTTTTAATTTCTCAAATTTTCCCTCTTGTTTAATTTGACCCTTTTCAATAATTATTATATTATCAAAATCCTTAACAGAATTTAAACGGTGTGTAATCACAATCATTGTTCTATCTTCTTGTATTTTTTTTATTTCCTCTATAACAATTTGTTCTGTGTGAACATCAAGAGCATTAGTTGCTTCATCCAAAACGAGGACTTTAGGATTATGGTATAATGCTCGAGCGATACCTAAACGTTGACGTTGACCACCTGATAATCTTATTCCTCTTTCACCAATGAGTGTTTTATATTTTAATGGTAAATCATTTACTATAAATTTATGAATATTTGCTATTTTTGCTGCTTTTTCAACCGCTTCTTGGTCAATATTTTTAGGATCTATTCCAAAAGCAATATTTGAAGCAATTGTATCATCAAATAAAAATATTTGTTGAGGCACATAACCTATTGACTGTTGCCATGATCGGCGATTAAAATTATCAATTTTTACACCATCTACTTCTAAATTTCCATTTTTAGGTTTATGCAAACCAAGAATTATATCTATCAAAGTTGATTTACCACTACCTGTGATGCCCACTATTCCAACATCTGACCCTACAGGTATTTTTAAATTTATATTTTGAAGATTTAATTCAGATGAATTTGGATATGAAAAACTAATATTATTCAAATTTATTTCTTTTTTTAATTCTAATACTTTTTTTTCATTGTTCAAATCTGAAATTTTTAATCTTTTTAAGTCATCGTATAACGCATCAACTGATGCTTTTGAATAGCGTAAAGTATTTACACAGTCAAAAACACCTTGTAACAGAGGTATCAATCGATATCCTGCTAAAGTATAAAGCGCGATTGTCGGAACAATATTTACAAAATTATTACTCTTAGCCATTAAATAAAGAGTAATTAAAAGCATTCCACCAAATGCAACAGCTTCTATAGCGAAACGAGGTAATTGTGACAAAACACCGAAAAAAGCCTCATAATTTGCTAATTTTTTTGCTGGTTCTGAAAATCTATCAACATAATTTTTTTCAAATCCACCTAGTTTAATTTCTTTAACTGCTCCGAAAGCTTCACTTACAGTTGTAAAACGCCACCGATTAGCTTTAAATCTCTCGTTACCGATATACTTCAAGAAACTTCTAGTTAAAGCAAAAATAACGAAATATGTAAAACCAAGTGTAAAACCAACAATTAAAGTAAGCTTAGCGTCTACGATGAGTAATAACATTAAAACAGCAATAGCAACAACACCTCTAGTTATAAGATTTATCATTGCCTGCACTCCACCTTTAATAACAGTTCCAACTTCTCCAAGAATATTTTTTCCAAGGTCAGCGCTATGACGATCTAAAAACCACACATAAGATTGACTTAGATAACTGGTTACCAAACGTTTCTCTAAATTAAATTTAGCTGTAGAGGAGAAATTTACTTGTAAATATGTTGCCAATGCTTTTGTAATTAATGATACTACTAAAAGTAAAAAAACTACCAGACCAGAGAGAAATAAAAATTGTTTTTCATTTTCAATACCAAAATCTCTTGAAACTTGATAAGCCATATTGAGTTGGGAATTATCCTCAATTACATTAGGATCAGATAATATAGCCATAAAAGGAACTATCGATGCCAAGCCTGCTATTTCAATAAAAGCCATAATCAAAATTATGAAAAAAATTAAAATTGCTCTAAATTGTTCCCTAGTTGTTAAAAGAAATATAAGCTTTTTTAATGTCTTCATTTTATTTAAACTTGAATAATATTGGGTGAAAATATTTTTTTTCTAAAAAAAACTCCCCTAGAGTCAAAAACAAATTTAAAATTCCTTTTAATAAAATTATAATCAAAAAAATCATGATCAGTAATTATAAGTGCACAATCATAATTTTTTACATTGGTAATACTAAGTTTTATAGATTTTTTTTCTAAAGATATTTTTCTTCCTTTTTTTATCTTTGGGAAATAGGGGTCAAAGTAATCGAATTTTATTTTTTTCTTTTTAAATATGTTCATAAATTCAAAGGACGGACTCTCCCTATCATCATCAACATTTTTTTTATAAGAAACTCCAAAAATTAAAATTCTAGGTTTTTTTTTAAAATATGACAAAATTTTATTAATAATGAATTTAGGCATACTATTATTTATTTTCGCAGCACTTTTAAGTAACTTTGGTTCATATCCATGAATTTCTGAAACCCAAGACAAATAATATGGATCAATTGGAATGCAATGGCCACCTAAACCTGGTCCTGGAGTAAATTTTTGAAATCCAAAATTTTTAGTTGCTGCAGACTCTATTACATTGTGAACGTTTATTCCTAGTTTATTACAAATTAATTTCATTTCATTTGCTAAACCAATATTTATAGACCTATACAAATTTTCTAACAACTTACTTGTTTCAGCTTCCTCAAGAGTGTTGCAAAGGAAAGTTTTTTTGGCTATTGAACTGTAAATATTTTTCATTAATTTTAAACAATTTTTTGTATAACCAGAAATAACCTTTGGTGTTTTTTGATAAGAAAAACTTTTATCGCCGGGATTCTCTCTTTCTGGAGAGTAACCAAAAAACACATTTTTTCCAATTTTAAGTTTTTTATTATTAAAAATTACTTTATTGGCAAATTTTCTTGTGACACCTGGATATACAGTGCTTTCTAAAATTATAATTTTATTTTGTAGATCAATCTTTGATAATTTTTTGTAACAATCACTTAAATATTTTAAGTCTGGCTTATTCTTGGATTTTAGAGGTGTTGGTAAACATATAATTATAATATCCGCATTCTTTAAAATTAAATAATCTGTGCTTATATTATTGGTATTTCTCTTAAAATACTTAATTGTAATTGAATTTATATGTGAAGTGCCCTTTCGTAAAGATTCAACTTTTCTTTTATCACTATCCACTCCATAAATTTTTTTATTACCTGCTTTAATAAATCTTTTGACTAAAGGGAGACCAACGTATCCTAAACCCACAATACCTATACTATTTTTTTTTATATCTATTTTTTTTGAGAGAAAATTATAAGATTTTGTAGACATTAAAAAGAATAATTAGCAATATACATAGTAAATTTTTAAATTCATTTAAAATTTTTAACCAATTTTTTTAATTTGAATTATGTCCTTTTTGATAAAATTTAATTTTAACTTATTAAATTTAGGGTTTAACTCCTTAAGAATCTCAAATGATTTTAAAGTTTCTTTTTTGTCAAAAAAAGAAAACTTAATATTTCCATAATTTAATTTTAAAAACTTTGATCTAATATCTCTAATCTTGAATTTGAAATTTAGTATGTAATCATTATTTTCGTGAGAATATTTTTGAATATTAGACAATTTCTCAAATTCATCTACAATAGTTTTATATCCGGGTCTATAAGATGTGATATTATAAGCTCTACTATGAAAATCTTTCAAATTATTTTTTTTTGATTTAAAATTTTTCATTGTTATTTTTTCAACAATATCCAAACACTGTTTTAAACTTTTTGCTTTAATGGAAAATTTATTTGAAAATTGGTGACCATGGGTAGACTTAAATGGTACATATGAAATAGTTGGCTTGCCTCTCACAGAGGCCTCTAACCCTCCAGCACAACCTGAATGAATTACTATCTCTGCGTTATGTATCCAATCAGAAATATTCCCTTTTTTTAATACTTTAACATTTTTTAATTTTTCGAGTAATATATAGTTGTTTATTTTGTCTATTGGGTGAGGCCTAACTATAATTTTTAATTTAGTTTTATTCGAAAGAACTTTTATTAATTGAGAAAATTTCTCAAATATTCTAAAGCTATCCCTTCTTATATTTTTTGACCTACGTAAAGTAAATCCACGTTTTCTATAGCCAGAACTTTTCATAAATTTTAGATGCTCATCAAATTCTTTTTGTGATTTTAATGCAAAATTGAAACTGAATAATATATAATTTTTATATTTAAATTTTTTTTTTTTAAAAAAAAATTCTAAATCTTTTCTCCAAAAATCTATTCTTGGATTTCCTGATTTAACAAATTTTTTTTTGTGTTTTGTATATTTATTTACCAAATTATTATAATCAAATTTACCCCACGTGAAAACTTTATGCGTTAATTCTAAACTTTTATTCGAAAATCTTTCTTTTACATATTTGTTATTAAAATTAACTAAACCAACCTCCTCATCAAGACTAGTTAATATAAAATTTTTTTTTTTATAAAATTTTAATTCGTTCAATCTACTTGGAGAAGGTGTTATAGATTTTTGAAGAACAATACCTGGGGCAAAAAAATCTCTCAATAAATATTCTTTTAATCTGCCCATATATACTTTCATACCTCTTGATGCACCTTCCATCGCTATTAATAATTTTGAGTGAAATTCTCTATTTATAATTTCGATAGGAAGATAAAGGTTCATTAAATTAAAGAATAAATTTTATAATAAATATTTAGTCAAAAAAAATTAATATCTTTTTTTTTGTTTTTGTCCATCATATAGTTTAATTAAAGATAATAAGAATTTTAATTAATGAAAAAAATTCA
>CACORJ010000002.1 GCA_902629575.1 uncultured Pelagibacteraceae bacterium | reverse complement strand
ATGATTTATTGTTTGCACTAATTATAAAAAATTTATCAGACCGTCAGATATCTTTGGATAAAAAACTCATTGATTTTATTATTAAAAGGATTGATAGATCGTATGGCAAAATATTTGATTTCATATATAAAGTTGACGAATTAAGTTTAAAAAAGAAAAAACCAATTGATTTTAAAATTATAAAAGAAGTTTTAGGAGAATAATTGAATAATAAATATCGAACACATAATTGTAATGAATTACGTAGAGAAAATGTAGGTAAAAATGTAATTCTTTCAGGCTGGATAAATAAAAAAAGAGATCATGGAAATTTATTATTTATTGATTTAAGAGATAATTATGGAATTACGCAGTGTATAATTGATAAAGAAAATCCAAACTTTAGAGAATTAGAAAAAATTCAATTAGAAACAGTGGTTACAATTCAAGGAAGTGTAGTCAACAGATCAAAAGAAACAATAAATAAAGAAATTGAAACTGGTGAAATCGAAGTTGGGATTGAAAAATACAAAGTCATTGGCTCTTGCAAAGAATTACCCTTACCAGTTTTTAGTGATCAGGAATACTCTGAGGAGATAAGACTAAAGTATAGATTTCTTGATTTAAGAAGAAAAAAGATACATGAAAATATAATCCTAAGATCAAAAGTAATATCATTTATAAGAAGTGAGATGTATAAATCAGGTTTTTTGGAGTTTCAAACTCCAATCCTAACATCATCTAGCCCAGAAGGTGCTCGAGATTTTTTAGTACCAAGCAGATTAAATCCTGGTAAATTTTTTGCACTACCACAGGCACCACAACAATTTAAACAATTAATTATGGTATCTGGATTTGATAGATATTTTCAAATAGCTCCATGCTTTAGAGATGAGGATGCGAGAGCTGATAGAAGCCCAGGTGAATTTTATCAATTAGATTTAGAGATGTCATTTGTAGAACAAGAAGATGTATTTAATGTTGTAGAAAAATTATTAGTAAATACCTTCAAAGAATTTTCTAATAAAAAATTACTTTTTAAAAAATTTCCTAGAATTTCATATTCAGATGCAATGTTAAAATACGGATCTGATAAACCAGATCTTAGAAATCCTCTAATCATTTCAGACATAACTGAAATTTTTTTAAGAGATGATGTTTCTTTTGAAATTTTTAAAAAACTTATAAAATCTGGATCAATGGTGAGATGTATAGTCACAAAAAAAACTAAAGATAAACCCAGAAGTTTTTTTGATAACATAGATAAATGGGCGAAAGATCAAGGTGCCTCAGGACTTGCATATTTTACAATTGAGAAAGAAAAGGAAATTTCAGCTAAAGGTCCAGTGGGTAAATTTTTTTCTAAAGAGGCATTAAAAAAAATTATGAAGCTAACAGGAGCTGAAATAGGTGATAGCCTATTTCTAGCTTGTTCAAATCAAAAAGAACTTGAAAAAATTACTTCATTAGCGAGAGACAAAATTGCAAAAGATTTAAATTTAATAAATGATGACATCTTTGCATTCTGTTGGGTTGTTGATTATCCAATGTTTGAAAAAGATGAAATTACTAAAAAGATAAAATTCAGTCATAATCCTTTTTCAATGCCCCAAGGTGATATTGAAAAAATCAAATTTGAAAATCCATTAGATATTCTTGCTTATCAATATGATATTGTTTGTAATGGAATTGAATTATCATCAGGGGCTATAAGAAATCATATTCCTGAGTTAATGTATAAGCTATTTTCTGTTGCAGGATATTCGAAAATAGATGTTGACCAAAAATTTAGCGGAATGATAAATGCTTTGAGTTATGGTGCCCCTCCTCATGGAGGCATTGCTCCTGGTATCGATAGGATAGTAATGTTGCTTGCTAATGAAAAAAATATTAGAGAGGTTACAATGTTTCCAATGAATCAAAATGCTGAGGATTTAATGATGAATGCTCCCTCCGAGGTAAGTGATATTCAATTAAAGGAGCTTAATATTATTTTGAAAAATAAAAAATAATTATTTTTTCCCTTTAAGACTTATTTTTACGTCAGATAAATCTACAAGATTTTTCTTGTAATTATTTCTTACAAAGCCCTTACTTGTTATATCTTTTACAATTTTTAATAATTGATTTTGATCCTCAGAGTTTTGTTCATCAGTATTGCTTGTTTCAGCACTGATAGAAGGCGTATGAGCTAAATCCTCTCTATTTTGGTAAGAAATTGCTAACTCTCTAAATATGTAATCTAAAATTGATGTAGCACTTAATATCCTATCATTTCCATGCACGTTACCAGATGGTTCAAATTTAGTGCCTACAAAAGCGCTAATATATTCATCTAAAGGAACCCCGTATTGTAATCCAAGCGACACAGCTATAGCGAAGTTATTCATTAACGCTTTGACAAGCTCTCCCTCTTTACTAGTATCAATAAATATTTCTCCAATTTTTCCATCTTCATATTCACCTGTATGAAGATAAACTTTATGATCACCAATTGTTGCTTTTTGGATATAACCTTTCCTTCTATCTGGCATACTAAACCTTTTTCCTGATTTTTCAGATTTATTCAAAATTTGCGATACAGATTTTTCTAAACTTTCATTTTTTGTTTCAAGTTTAGATGATGCAACTAGATCAATTTTTTTATCAGCAGCTTTATTTCTATTAGGGTCTAAATTTTTAGTTTTTCTGTTGTCTAGTTTGACATCTAAAACCTCAAATTTTCCATCATCTCTTTTTTCTAAATTTTTTAGCTCTGTTTCGTTTATTTCGTCAAGATAATGATTTACCTTAAAAGTACATGTGTAATATGTTTCTACTAAATATTTTGCCATTTTACCCCAGTTATTAGTTTTTATTTTGAATTATGAATCAATTGATTTATATACAAATCCAAATTTTAGTCTAATTTAATTTATACAATTTTAAATTGAAAAAAAAATATTATTAATGTTGACACTTTTCAAAAAAATTTTCACTTGGTGGAATCAAGATACTATAGGAACAAGATTAAAAACTATTTTTTTTGGAAAATATGCTGGTTCTGATTCATTCGGAAACAAATATTATGAAAGTAAAAAAGGCAAAAGGTGGGTTATATATTCAGAAGAGATAGATGCATCAAAAATACCTGTTGAATGGTATTCATGGATACATTTTACCCAAAATAGGATTGAAAAGGAACATAACTTTAAAAAATATGATTGGCAAAAACCTCATAAGTCGAATCCTACTGGTACTAAATCGGCTTATTATCCTAATAAAAAAAAAAATAATGCTATCGAAAAAAAATATAAAAGCTGGAACTCTGAATAAGTTCTTAATTCTTATAATTTTATGTATATTGGGATTTCAATCTTTTCCAGCACAAACTGAAATAAATTTAGTTAACAAAAATACTGATATAAAAATTTTAGATAAAATAAGCTCAAAAAACGAATTAGTAAATTTATATAATGGCGTGGAAATAATTTATAAAGATCTAGCCATCAAATCAATGAAGTGTACCAATTCTGAGTTTGACGACAACCTTGAAATTAAAGCTTATATTCAAGTGAGAGATTTGACTAAAAAAGATAATGATAAAGTATATGTATTTAATGGATGGATGTTTTCATCTAGTCCATCTATTGCACCATTTGATCATCCAGTTTATGATATTTGGCTGGTTAATTGTCGTTAAATTATTTTCTCACTGTCCAACCAAGAAACATTAAAATCTGAATCCTGAAATTTTTTATGATTAAGTAGTTTTTTATGCAAAGGTATAGTTGTAGTTATACCTTCAATAACAAATTCATCTAGAGACCTATTCATTCTCTGAATTGCTTCTTTTCTATTTCTTCCATGACATATTAGTTTACATACCATGCTGTCATAAAATGGAGTAACTTTGTATCCCTGAAATATTGCACCATCTACTCTAGTTCTAAAACCTGATGGTTGATGGCACATTTTGATAATTCCTGGAGAGGGTTGAAAGTTTTTACTAGGATCCTCCGCATTAATTCTACATTCTATTGCGTGTCCTCTAGGTATTATATCACTTTGCTTGAGTGCAGTTTCTCCAGAAAAAGCAATCCAAATTTGCTCTTTTATTATGTCAATTCCTGTTACCATCTCGGTTACAGGATGTTCTACTTGAACTCTAGTATTCATTTCTAAAAAATAAAATTTTCCATCTTCATAAATAAATTCTACTGTTCCAGCTCCTTCATAACCAATTTTACTTACCATTTTTATTGTTTTTTCAAAAAGATCATTCCGAATTTTATCATTTAAAACTGGACTAGGTGTCTCTTCAATTAATTTCTGATGTCTCCTTTGAACAGAACAATCTCTTTCGTGTAAATGGACGGTTCTATTTTTTCCAGCTAGAACTTGTACTTCAATATGCCTTGGATTTTGAAAAAATTTTTCCAAATAAATTTCATCATTTCCAAAATATTTTTTTGCCTCAGATTTTGCAGTAGAAAATAGTGTCTCAAATTCTTGCTCTTTATGAACAATTTTCATTCCTTTACCACCACCACCAGCAGAGGCTTTAATCAAAATTGGAAATCCAATTTTTTGGCAAAGTTCTTTTGCTTCATGAATATTTTTTATTCCGCCTTCTGATCCCTCAATTACCGGTAAACCATTTTCTTTGGCAATTTTTTTGGCTTGAATTTTATCTCCCATCATTTCAATAAGTTTAGAGGAGGCACCTATAAATTTTATATTATTCTCCTCTAAAACTCGAGCAAAGTTCGCATTTTCTGATAAAAATCCATATCCAGGATGTACCGCTTCAGCATTTGTTATTTCAATAGCAGACATAAGAGCAGGAATATTTAAGTAGCTATTAACAGGTTGATGAGATCCAATACAAACACTTTCGTCTGCCATCCTGACATGCATACTATCTCTATCAACATCAGAATGAACAGCAACGGTTGAAATTCCCCATTCTTTACATGCTCTGATTATTCTGACTGCAATTTCCCCACGGTTTGCAATAAGAATTTTTTTGAACATTATTCCAAGATTATAATTGTTTGCCCAAACTCTACTGGCTGACCATCTTCGACACAGATCTCTTTAACGACACCATCAGAAGTAGATGGTACATGATTCATTGTTTTCATTGCTTCAACAATCATAACAGTATCACCTTTTTTGATTTTTTTACCAACTTCTACAAATTTTTTAGCACCAGGTTCGGGTGCGTGATATGCCGTCCCAATTATTGGAGAGGATATTTCAAGACCTGAGGTAATTTTTTCTATTTGTTCGTTATTTTTTTTATTTTCTGATGTATTATCAATTGAAGAGTTTGGTAGGTTATTTATTGAAACATAATTTTTCGAAACTTTTATTTTTGTATCTTTTTCTGTAAACTCTATTTCTGTAAGCTTAAACTCATCTAAGTATTCGCTTAATTCTTTAATTAATTTTTTATCAATTTTCATTTTTAATCATCTTCTCTATTGAAATTATGGCTAAAATATAACCTTCAACACCTAAACCGAAAATTCCTCCGGTTACAACTTCACTTATTAAAGATTTATGTCTAAATTGTTCTCTTTTGTATATATTGGATATATGTAGCTCAATTATTGGTTTTTTAAATAAATCTAGGGCATCTCTTATTGCGACTGAAGTATGGGTAAAACCTGCAGCATTAATTATCATTCCGTCAAATTTTTTTCTTGAATCTTGAATTTTATCAACAATTTCACCTTCTATATTAGATTGAAAAAATTCGGTTTGGATTTTAAGCTCATTAGATTTTTTAAGACATTTTTCTTTTAGTTTATCAAATGTAACAGATCCATATTGTGATTGTTCTCTTTCACCTAATAGATTAAGATTAGGACCATTAATAATAACTATTTTATTATTCATTCTGCACTTATATACGATGAAAAAATTAAAAAAAATAAAAATAAGAGTAAATGGAAAAATTAAGACTGTTCACAATGAAATATCCTTATACAATTTAATAATTAGTCTCAAAATACCAATTACTAAAGTAGCAATTGAACTTAATAATGTAATAGTAGATAAAAATAAATTAAAAAAAATAAAGTTAAAAAATAATGATATTATTGAAATAGTTCATTTTATAGGTGGAGGTTAAGATTTGAGAGATAAGTTAATAGTCGCAAATAAAAAATTTAGCTCAAGACTAATTGTAGGTACAGGGAAGTATAAAAGCATGTCTGAATGTGCTAAGGCGATTAAAATTTCTGGTGCAGACATTGTAACAGTAGCTGTAAGAAGGGTAAACATAAGTGATAAGAATAAACCTCTATTAATGGACTATATTGATCCAAAAAAGATTACCTATTTACCAAATACTGCAGGATGTTTTTCTTCAGAAGATGCTCTTAGAACCTTAAGACTAGCTAGGGAAATTGGAGGATGGAAATTAGTTAAACTCGAAGTTTTAGGTGATAAAAAAAATCTTTTTCCAGATATGATTGAAACTTTAAAATCAACTGAAGTTCTATCTAAAGAAGGTTTTAAAGTAATGGTATATTGTAATGATGATCCATTAATGGCAAAAAGGTTGGAGAATTCAGGAGCATCAGCAATTATGCCATTAGCAGCACCAATTGGGTCTGGGTTGGGAATTCTAAATAAAACAAATATTGTTATAATTAGAAAACAAACCAAGCTACCTTTAATTATTGATGCGGGATTAGGCCAGGCATCAGATGCAACTATAGCAATGGAGTTAGGATGTGATGGTGTTTTAGTTAATACAGCTATAGCTAAAGCAAAAAAACCTTTTCAAATGGCAGAGGCTTTTAAAAATGCAGTCATTGCGGGAAGACAATCATTTACTTCAGGAAGAATTGATAAAACTTTAATGGGAAGCCCCTCATCACCTTTAAAAGGTATTATTTAGTTTTTTTATAAAATTTTTTTTTATAATTTTTTTTCTTATTAAACTTTTTTTTTTCTTTAGATTCTAGAGTTTTATTATCAATTATTTTTTGTTCTGAGTTTTTCAATCTTTCACGATATTCAACTAATTCAACAGTTTTCTTTGATTTATTTTTAAGATCTATTATATACTCGGGAATTATAAGGCTATTATCAGAAATTATATCTATTTTCATTTTATTTTTTTTTTCAAAATACATTAAATTTTCCACAAAGTTTTCTTTTAAAAAATCAGAAATTTTTTTACAAACTTTTAGTTCAACAAATTTTGCTTTATTTATTACAGATTTCAATTCAACAATTTTTAATATTTTTTGAGCAAAAGACTCATCGGTTAGTTCAACTTTCCATTTTACTGCACTTTCCCTCAATCTTTGTCTAGACATTTCAAGTAATCCAAAATTACTTATCCTTCCAATTTGTATTCTTGCACGATCAGATCTACATTTTTCTTTTAACCTTTTTTCAACCATTCTTCTATTTCCATAGCTAAGCATATCTATAAAGTCGATAATTATTAAGCCAGAAAGATCTCTAATTTTAATCTGTCTCGCTATTTCCTCTGCTGCCTCAAGATTAGTATCAAGAGCTGTACTTTCGACGTTTTTTTGTTTGATTGAACTACCAGAATTTATATCAATTGACACGAGTGCTTCAGTTGGGTTGATAACTAAATAACCACCAGAATTTAATTTAATTTCTGAGTCAAAAATTTGATTTAATTTATGCTCAATTTTTTCTTCTATAAACAATGGTATCTTTCCTCTATATTTCTTAATTTTTTTTACATGCGAAGGCATCATCATTTTCATAAAATTCTGTGCTTTTTTATAACCTTCATTACCTTCTATAATTATGTTTTTCGTATTTTCGTCATACATATCTCTTAAAGTTCTTTTAATTATTTCACTTTCTTGATGAATTAATGAGGGGGCAATTGAATTTAAAGCATTATTTTTGATTTGATTCCAAGTATTTTTCAATGTTTCGAGATCATGATTTATTTCATTTTTTGTTTTATTGCTGCCAGCGGTCCTCACTATCAAGCCCATTTCTTTTGGTATTTCAATCTCATTTAAAATGAGTCTAATTTTTTTTCTATCAGCTGGATTAAATATTTTTCTAGAAATACCACCTCCTTTTGGAGTGTTAGGCATTAAAACAATATATTTCCCAGCGATTGAAATAAAAGTGCTAAGCGCAGCTCCTTTTTGACCTCTTTCATCTTTAATGACCTGTACTAAAATTACCTGATTAGGTTTTATAACCTCTTGAATTTTATACCTTTTGAATTTCAAGCGTTTTTGATTTTGCTTATCCTTTTCATCTCTTAACGTTGTACTATTGGAGCTTTCTTGATTAGTTATATTAGGTAATTCACTATCTCCATTATTATTATCAACTATATTTGTAATTTCTTTATCATCATCTGACTTGTTAACTTCAAGAGGATCATCAATTTCTAATTTTCCTTCGGCTAAATTTTTTTCCTCTTTTGCCTCAACTTCTTTTGAAAGTTCTTCTCTGGCTTTTTCTTCTTCAAATTTTATTATCTCTAAATCACTTTTTGGTATTTGATAGTAGTCAGATTGAATATCATTAAAGGATAAGAATCCATGCCTTTCCCTTCCAAAATCCACAAAAGCAGCTTGCAAGGATGGTTCAATTCTACTTACTTTACCAAGATAGATATTGTTTTTTATAAGATTATTCTTTAAGCCTTCGTATTCGTAATCTTCAATATCATTTTTTGACTTAAGTACAACTCGAGTTTCATTTGGATGCGATGCATCAATATATAAATTTTTTTCCATTTTGTTATTAGATTAAATTGTTTCATTATTATTATAAAATTTTGTTTAATATTGTGCCTTATCTTTAACAAATTCCCTTATATAATGGAATCAAAATGACTAAAATTCTTAAAAATATTTTAATAATCCTCTCAAGTTTATTATTACTCTCATCAATTGTAATTTTGATTGTTTTATGGTCATTTTCAAACAGTATACCGGACTACAGATTTTTAAAGAATTACAAGCCTCCAGTTTCAAGTAAAATGTACTCAGGAAATGGTGAGTTAGTTGCAGATTTTTCAAAAGAAAAAAGAATTTTTGTACCCTTTGAGGCAATTCCTGAAAATGTAATAAATTCATTCTTATCAGCAGAGGATAAAAATTTCTTTTCTCACCCTGGGGTTGATGCAAAGGGAGTTATTAGAGCAATAATTAAAAACATTCATAATATTATTACATCAAAAAGACTTGAAGGTGCCTCGACAATAACACAACAAGTGGCTAAAAATTTTTTATTAACTAATGAGGTAAGTATCAATAGAAAGCTTAAAGAGGCTATATTAGCCTTTAGAATAGAGAGGGCATTATCAAAAGAAAGAATATTAGAACTATATTTAAATCAAATTTATTTAGGAAGTGGCGCATATGGAGTTGCAGCTGCTAGCTTGGAATATTTTGATAAGTCAATTAAAGAACTTGATTATAATGAAGCAGCTTTATTGGCTGCCTTACCTAAAGCACCAAGTAAATATAATCCTTATAAAAATAAAGACCTAGCTAAATTTCGAAGAGATTTAGTCCTTAAAAATTTGCTTGAAAATAATTTCATTAATCAAAGTTCATATTTTAAATTAAAAAATAATCCTATAGAATTAAAAAAAGTAAAAAGAATTTTTTTAGAAGACTCTCAATATTATATTGAGGATGTAAGAAAAAATATTATAAGTAAACTTTCTTATGAAAAAGTATACAATCAAGGTTATAATATTAATACTCCAATCAACTTAAAGTTACAAAAAATAGCAACTTTATCCTTAAGAAATGGATTAATAGCATATGATAGAAGAAAAGGATGGCGTGGGCCTATAACAAATCTTAAAAATAAAAAAAATTGGTTTGATAAAATTAAAAAAAAAACAAATCTAGAGAAATCCATAGGTTGGCAGGTGGCTATTGTTAAAAAGATTAATCAATTTAGTACTGAAATTGAAACACAAAATGGATCTCAAGGGATAATTAAATATAAAGATATATCTTGGACTAAAAAAGATTTTAACGATTTGTTTAGGATAGGAGATATTATTTATGTAAAACTTTTAACTAAAAATTTTTATAGTTTACAACAACTTCCAAAAATTAATGGGGGAATTGTAGTAATGGACCCATTTACAGGAAGAGTTTTGGCTTTAAGTGGTGGTTTTAGTTTTAAAAATAGTGAATTTAACAGAGCATCTCAAGCACAAAGACAACCAGGTTCTGCCTTTAAACCATTCGTTTATGCACTTGCTTTAGAAAACAATTATACTCCATCGTCTTTAATTTTAGATGCGCCTTTAGTTTTAGATCAAGGAATAGATTTAAAAAAGTGGAAGCCTGAAAATTATGGTAAAAAATTTTATGGTCCTTCTACATTAAGAATTGGATTAGAAAAATCTAGAAACTTAATGACTGTAAGGGTGGCTCAAGATTTAGGTGTTTCAAAAATTGCAAATTTTTCTGAAGAAATGAATATTTACCAAAACCCTGAGAAACTTTTATCTATTTCGCTTGGTTCTGCAGAAACAACTTTGCTTAGTTTAACTTCTGCTTATTGTGCATTTGTTAATGGAGGAAAATTAATTACTCCTGTGCTAATTGATAGAATTCAAGATGGAGAGGGAAACACAATAATAAATAACGAAAATAGAAAATGTATTGATTGTGATCAGATTTCTTTTACAGGTAAAGAATACCCAAAAATTGGGGATAATTATAAACAAGTAATATCTCCGCAGACAGCTTATCAATTGACCTCAATATTGAAAGGTGTTGTTGAAAGGGGTACAGCAAAAAAATTAAAAAAACTTGGGATAAACATTGCAGGAAAAACAGGTACAACAAATGAAAATACTGATGCTTGGTTTATAGGGTTCACATCAAGTTTAGTAATTGGGGTTTATGTTGGAATGGATGATCCTAAACCATTAGGAAAATATGAAACAGGATCCAAGGCAGCTTTACCAATTTTTGAGGAATTTGTTAAAAATGCAGTAAAAAAATCAGAGGCTAGACCTTTTAAAGTTCCAGAAAAAATTACATTAATGGTTATAGACCCTAATACAGGCAATAAAGCTAAATTTAGTTCAAAAAATACAATTATCGAGTCTTATAAAAGCAAAAATATTTCCAATGGTAAAATTTTATATTCAAATAACAATAGATTAGATATTAATAATATATTAAGATTTTATTAATGAATGAAAAATATTTAAGTTTTAAAAAAGAAATTGAAAAAATAAATTTTAGAGTTAAGGAGTATCTTTGAAAAAAATGATATTCGCTCTAAATTAAAGATTCACAATAATGAAATTCTTAAACCTGACTTTTGGCAGGATAAGATAAGATCTAAGAAAATTATACAAGAAAAAAAACTATTTGAAGATTTAATAGAATCTAATCAACAGTCTCATGATCAGCTGCAAGAATACGATGAATTATATAAATTAGCTTTGGAAGATAAAAACATTGATATTCAAAATGAGATAAATCAAAATATTTCAAAATTGAGGTCCATTGCAAAAAAAAACGAAATAAAGTGTTTTTTATCTAATGAAGCAGATTCTTTAGACGGATATCTAGAAATACATGCTGGTGCAGGTGGAACAGAAAGTCAAGATTGGGCCGAAATGTTGAGAAGGATGTATTTGAAATGGTGTGATAATAAGAAATTTAGTTATCAAATTGTAAGTGAGCATAGAGGTGACGAAGCTGGTATTAAGTCAACAACAGTAAAAATTAATGGTGATTATGTTTTTGGTTGGTTAAAAAAAGAGTCAGGTATTCATAGATTAGTCAGGATATCTCCATTTGACTCAGGAGCAAGAAGACATACTAGTTTCGCAAGTGTCTGGGTTTATCCTGTGGTGGATGATAATATAAATATTGAAATATTTGAAAAAGATTTAAGAATAGACACTTATCGATCAAGTGGTGCAGGCGGCCAACACGTAAATACAACTGATAGTGCAGTTAGAATAACTCACATACCATCTAAAATAGTTGTTCAATGTCAAAATGAGAGATCACAGCATAAAAACAAAGAGACTTGTATGAATATGTTACGAGCTAGATTGTATGATTTTGAAATAAAAAAAAAAGAAAAACAAAGCCAAAATGAGGAAGAATCTAAATCTGAAATAGGTTGGGGACATCAAATTCGATCTTATATTTTACAACCTTACAGATTAGTTAAGGATAATAGGACTAGTTTTGAAAGCACAAACCCCGATAAAGTTTTAGACGGGGATATAGACGAATTTTTGGAGCAATCTTTATATCATTCACAATGAAAAAAAAAATTGTAATAATATTTTTATCGTTAATTTTAATTCTATCATCTTTAATAATATATTTAAGCACTGCTGGAATTAAAACGAATAGGTTTAATCCTCAAATAATTAAAGAAATAAAAAAAATAGAGCCTAATATTGATATTAAGATTAAAGAAGTTAAGGTTAATTTAAATATTTTTGATCTTTCACTGGATGCAAAAACTGTTGGAGCAGATTTAAGATTAAGAGATAAGATAATTAAATTAGAAAATATAAAATCTAAAATCTCTTTAAAATCTCTTGTCAGTAACAAATTTGCTTTATCGCAAATTATAATTTCTACAGAGTCTTTATCTTTGAAGAATTTAATAGGTTTTTTAAGACAGGTAAATAGAGATACAAAATTATTTATTGCTGAACAGGCTATAAATAATGGATTTGTTGTTGTTAATTTTAGAATTAATTTTGATGATCTAGGGAGAGTAAAAAATGATTTTTTAATCAATGGATTAATTAATGATGGCCAAATTTCTATATTTAGTAAAAAAATAAATAAAATAGATTTTAATTTTAAAATTAATCAAAAGGAATTCAAATTTAAAAATGTCAAATTTTTATATGAAGGTAAAAGTTCATTTATACCTGAATTATCTATACTAGAGAAAAATAAAAATTTTTTGTTTTCAGGAAAACTTATAAATAAAAATTTATATCTCAAAAATGAGGAAATTAAAGATTTAATAAATAATGATCATTTAAAAAGTAATTTGAACGAAGTAAAATTTGATGCAGAGAGTAAATTTGATTTTGAAATCACTCAAAAATTAAAAGTCAAAAATTTAAATGTGAAGTCAAATATAAATCTTGAATATCTAAAGATTAAAAATTCTTTAACATTAAAAGATTATTTTCCAAATATTAAAGATAATTTTTTGTTAAAAGATCAAAAAATAGAATTGAAATTTAATAAAAAAATATTGAGTATTATTGGATCGGGTAAAATTTTTTTACAAAATCAATCTGACATAATTAAATATGAGATTATCAGTAAAGAGGGTCAATTAAAATTTAATTCAAATTTAAAAATTAATGAAAATCCTTTTGTTATAAATTTACTTGAATTTGAAAAAGAGGAAAAATCTCAGTTAAATTTATCTTTTGTTGGTGAAACAAATAAAAACGGAGTCCATTTTGAAAAAATATTTTTATCGGAAAATAAAAATATTATATTTATTAAAGATTTAAAATTAACTAGTAATTACGAGATAGACGATTTTGGAGATATAAAAATTGATTATTTGGATAAAAAGCGTTTTAACAATAAAATACAAGTTCAAAAAAACAAAAAAATTTACAACGTAATTGGAGACGGTTTTAATATTAATCAAATTATATCTAAACTTTTAAAAAATAAAACTGCGAACTCACATAATATATTTAATAAAAAATTTATTTTCTATTTTAATATAAAAGAAATTTATTTAGACAAAGTAAACACTACTTATAATTTAAAGGGATCTTTATTATTTAATCGTAATGAGATTTATGAATTAGATTTAGAGACTGAATTTTTAGATAAACAAAAAATTAAATTTACAATTAAAACTACTGATGACGGAGAAAAAATAACCACTTTATTTTCTAATGAAGCTAAACCCTTAGTTGATAGATATCAATTTATAAAGGGTTTTAACGAGGGAGTGCTTGATTTTTACTCAATTAAAAAAAATAATCTCTCTAAATCCACTCTTAAAATATATGATTTTAAATTAAAAGAATTACCTGCGTTAACTAAAATATTAACACTTGCATCTTTACAAGGAATTGCAGATTTATTATCTGGTGAAGGTATAAGATTTAATGATTTTGAAATGAAGTTTACTAATAAGAAGAATCTAATGACCATTGATGAGATTTACGCTATTGGCCCTGCAATATCTATTTTAATGGAAGGATATGTTGAAAAAAATCAATTGATCAGTTTAAGAGGAACCTTAGTTCCTGCAACAACTATTAATAAAACAATTAGTTCCATACCATTATTAGGAGAGATATTAGTTGGAAAGAAAACCGGTGAGGGGGTTTTTGGAGTAAGTTTTAAAATTAAAGGTCCTCCAAAAAATTTAGAAACAACAGTTAATCCTATTAAGACTTTAACACCAAGGTTTATTACAAGAACACTTGAGAAAATTAAAAAGACTAATTAATCAATTTTATTATTACGTGTTTTTTTTTACCATGAGATAATTTTATCAAATCCAATTTTTGAAAGTTATCCTGAGATAATAGATATTCTTGACTTTCAACTGGTTTGTTATCTATTTTGATACCATTATCTTTAATTGCTCTTCTAACTTCACTTTTAGAATTTAGTAGTTTTGACCTCATAACTAAATCTAGTATACTTATACCTTCTATTAATTCCTGATTTTTAATTTTAATAATTGGTAATTGAGTTTCATCATCTAATTTTTTTTTTACAAATATTGAAATTGATGTCTCATAAGCTTTTTTTGCTTCGTTTTTGCCATGAAGCATTTTTGTAGCCTCCTTAGCGAGTAATACTTTTAAATCATTGATATTATTATTCTTAATTTTTTCAATTTCAAAAATTTTTAAATCAGTAAACATTTTCAAAAACTTGATTACATCTCTATCATCGGTATTTCGCCAGAATTGAAAATATTCATAAGGTGATAAAAGTTTTTTATCTAACCATATCGCTCCTTTTTCAGTTTTACCCATTTTTACGCCTGAAGCTAATGTGATTAATGGTGTTGTTAGACCAAAAACATGTTTATTAGAATGTCTTTTAATAAGCTCTACACCATTAACAATATTACCCCATTGATCTGATCCACCAATTTGAAGTTTGCAATTTTTATTTTTATTAAGTTCTAAAAAATCATATGCTTGTAAAATCATATAATTAAATTCCATATAACTGAGAGATTGTTCTCTTTCTAATCTTAATTTTACGCTATCAAAACTCAACATTTTGTTAATTGTAAAGTGTTTTCCAATTTCCCTTAAAAATTTAATATAATTAAGTTTTCCAAGCCATTTATAATTATTAACAAAAATTGGTCTTAATTTTGGATTATTTGTTTTTAGAAAAATTTTAAATACTTTTTCAATATTTTTAATATTATTTTCGATCTGTTTTTCTGAAAGAATTTTTCTTGTTTCCTCTTTTCCTGATGGGTCACCAATTCTAGTTGTTCCACCTCCTAGTAAAACTATTGGTCTATGACCATATTTTTGAAGCAATCTTAAACACATAATCTGCATTAAACTACCTACATGCAGACTAGATGCTGTGCTGTCAAATCCTATATAAGCATTTATTTTTTCATCATCTAGTAATTTTGATAAATCATTTTCATTAGTACATTGGTAAAAATAGCCACGTTCTTTAAATTCATTTAAAAATTTGTTCATAAGCGTATAGTTCCACAATATACAAATTTTTTAGAAAAAAAATAAGAATGGGAGAAATTTACACAGCCTTAGGTTTAATGAGCGGAACTTCAATGGACGGAATAGATGTATCTATAATAAAATCTGACGGTGATGCTCAATTTATCAATATTTTGGATGAATATTATGAATTTGACACTGATCTTCGTAAAAAATTAGTAGAGACCAGAAATTCGGTATTAAAAGAACAAGATTTATCAAAATATTCAACAGAATTAGATGATTTAGAAAGACAATTGACTTTATTTCATGCTTTTATAATTAAAAAAATTTTATCTAAATACAAAGAACCAGTTGATATAATAGGCTTTCACGGACAAACTATTTATCACAATCCAAAAATTAAAATTACAAAACAATTAGGAGATGGAAAATTATTATCACAATTAATAAAAAAAACAGTAGTTTATGACTTTAGAAAAAACGATCTTCATAACGGTGGGCAAGGAGCGCCTCTAACTCCAATATTTCACAACTTATTATGTAAAAATTTGAGTAAGAATTTTAATGATAAATTTTCAATTTTAAATATTGGCGGAATATCAAATGTTACAAAAATGATTTATAGCAAAAGTTCTTTAGATGTAAACTTCGAGGCATTTGATATTGGGCCTGGAAATTGTCTAATTGATGAGTGGATTAGAAAAAATTCTAATAAAAAATTTGATAATAATGGTCAAATAGGAAAATCTGGAAGAATCGATCAATTAATTTTAAATCAAGCAATTGATAATTTTAATATAACTTCTTACGAAAATTCTTTAGATATTAAAGACTTTGATATTAGTTTTGCAAAGGGTCTTTCTTTAGCAGATGGATGTGCAACAATTACAAATTATACAGGATATTTAATTTCTGAAGGTCTCAAATTTTTGGACATGAGATATGATAATTCCCATAATAAATACTTATTATGTGGTGGGGGTAGAAAAAACAGTTTTTTAATCGATATAATTAACAACTATATAGAAAATTATTCTTCTATAAAGTTACAACTAATTGATGATTTCAATTACAATGGAGACTTTATTGAGTCCCAAGCCTTTGGTTATTTGGCAATAAGATCTTACTTAGGACTCCCAATAACATATCCATCAACAACAAGATGTATCAAACCTTTAACTGGTGGAGTTATTGTAAAAAACTATTAGTATAAAGCAGTTTCTTTTTTTATATATTTGTCTAATTGTTTAACCAGTTGATCTTCATTTTTTGAAAAAAAATGGTTAGCATCTGAGACTGATTGAAATTCAACCTTAATTCCTTTTTGTGCACTCAATCTTTTATCTAATTCATTAATATATTCTAATGGGACAAGTTCATCTTTTTTACCATAAATCATCATACCTGATGTTGGGCAAGGAGATAGAAATGAGAAATCGTAAGCATTTGGTTGAGGAGAAATTGCAATGAATCTATTTATTTCTGGTCTTCGCATTAATAGTTGCATGGCAATTAAAGAGCCAAATGAAAATCCAGATACCCAGCATTGAGAATTATCAAAGTTTTCTCTCTCCAACCAATCCAGAGCAGCTGCTGCATCAGCCAATTCACCTTGGCCATTATCAAATTCACCATCACTTTTACCAACTCCCCTAAAATTTACTCTACAAACTGAAAAATCATTTTCCATAAATATTTTGAAAGTTTCAACAACAACTTTATTATTCATTGTTCCACCATATTGTGGATGAGGTTGAAGAACTAATGCTATTGGTGATGTATTTTTATTACTCTTATAATACTTTGCTTCAAGTCTCCCTGCTGGGCCTGGAATAAATATTTCTACAATTTTATTATCCATAATTGTTAATGATAACTATTCTCAAAAAAAAATTACCTTTATCATAACTACGTGACAATATGTTAGTTTTTTTTTATTGTGTAAACTTGACTATTTTAGTCAGGTTTATATATATCCTGTAAACTAAGGATTTATGAGACTAACATCTAAAGGCAGATATGCGGTAATGGCTTTAGTGGATCTGGCAAGGTTTGATAATATTAATCCAGTATCTCTAAGAGACATATCATTAAGACAAGGTATTTCTTTGGATTATTTAGAACAAATTTTTTCTAAGCTTAGAAAAAAGGAAATAGTTCAAAGTATCAGAGGAAATCAAGGAGGATATGTTCTTAATAGAAAAGCTAAAGAGATAAAGCTTACTAATATATTTGAAGCAGTTGATGAAAAAGTAAAAACTGTAAAATGTAAAAAAGAGTCAAAAAAAGGTTGTAATGGAAGAGCTACAAAATGTTTAACTCATAATCTCTGGGATGAGCTTGAAAATCATATAAATAATTTTTTTGATCAAAAAAGCTTAGAGGATTTAATCAAAGATAACTTTGAAAGACAAAACTTATAATGGATACTAGGGAAAAAGATATAGAAAATTTAAAAGATTATAAATACGGTTTCTCAACTGATATTGAAAATATTAGAGCGCCCAAAGGTTTAAACGAAGATGTAATAAAATTTATATCAAATATAAAAAAAGAACCAAAATGGATGCTTGAATTTAGACTCAAAGCTTATGAGAGATTTAAATTATTAAAAGAGCCTGATTGGCAAAAGCCGAAGTTTCCTAAAATAGATTATCAAGATTTATATTATTACTCAGCTCCCAAAAGCATGAAGGATAAACCAAAGAGTTTAGATGAACTTGATCCTAAACTTTTAGAAACATACAAAAAACTTGGAATACCTCTTCAAGAACAAGCAAGACTAAATGGTATTGCAGTAGACGCTGTATTTGACTCGGTTTCAGTAGCTACTACATTTAAAGGTGAATTAACTAAACATGGAATTATTTTTTGCTCAATGTCAGAGGCAATACAAAAACATCCTGATTTAGTTAAAAAATATTTAGGTACAGTAATTCCAACTACAGATCATTTTTTTGCAACATTAAACTCTGCAGTATTTACTGATGGATCATTTGTCTATATCCCTGAAGGTGTTAGATGTCCGATGGAACTATCAACATATTTTAGAATAAATGCTTCAGAGACTGGTCAATTTGAGAGAACTTTAATAATAGCTGATAAGGGTAGTTATGTTAGTTATTTAGAGGGATGTACAGCACCTATGAGAGATGAAAATCAACTTCATGCCGCAAACGTTGAATTGATTGCATTAGATGATGCTGAAATAAAATATTCAACAGTTCAAAATTGGTATCCTGGAGATGAAAATGGAAAAGGTGGAATTTATAATTTTGTCACAAAAAGAGGCTTGTGTAAGGGAAAGAACTCTAAAATATCATGGACACAAGTTGAGACAGGTTCGGCAATAACGTGGAAATATCCAAGTTGTATTTTAAGAGGAGATAATTCTATAGGTGAATTTTATTCAATAGCCATAACAAACAATCATCAAAAAGCTGATACAGGTACAAAAATGATTCATTTAGGAAAAAATACGAAAAGTAAAATAATTTCAAAGGGTATTAGTGCTGGGTTTTCAGATATGACGTATAGAGGTCTTGTTGATATAAATTCTAAGGCAAAAAATTCCAGTAACTATACTCAATGTGACTCATTATTAATGGGAAATAGATGCGGAGCTCATACAGTCCCATATATTAAAAACAAAAATTTTGATTCTAATATAGCTCATGAAGCAACAACTTCAAAAATCAGCGAGGAGCAATTACATTATTGTCAACAAAGAGGATTAAATGCCGAGGAAGCTGTAGGACTAATTGTAAATGGATTTTGCAAAGAAGTGCTTCAACAATTGCCAATGGAATTTGCTGTTGAAGCTCAAAAACTTGTTGGGATTAGTTTAGAGGGGAGTGTTGGATAATGCTCAAAATTACTAATTTGAACGCTAATATTGATAATAAAACAATATTAAAAGGATTTTCATTGAATATCAATCCAGGGGAAGTTCATGCAATAATGGGACCAAATGGATCTGGAAAAAGTACTTTATCAAATATTTTATCAGGAAAAAAAGGCTACGACGTTTCTGGAGAAGTCTTATTTGAAAATAATAACTTATTTGATCTTGAGACTGAGGAAAGAGCGCATAAGGGAATATTTTTAGCATTTCAATACCCGCTAGAGATACCTGGAGTAAATACAAATATATTTCTTAAATCTTCTTTGAATGCGATTAGAAAAGCCAGAGGAGAGAAAGAGTTAGATGCAATAGAATTTTTAAAGTTGGTCAAAGAAAAAGCCAAAGATCTTAAATTTGATGAAGAGAAGTTAAATCGACAATTAAATGTTGGTTTTTCTGGAGGAGAAAAAAAGAAAAATGAGATTTTACAGATGTCTATTTTATCTCCTAAGCTATCGATTTTAGATGAAACAGATTCTGGTTTAGATATTGATGCATTAAAAATTGTTTCTGAGGGTGTCAATACTTTAAGAAATAATCAAAACTCTTTTTTGATTATTACACATTATCAGAGATTATTGGATTATATCAAACCAGATTTCGTACATGTTTTAATGAATGGAAAAATAATAAAGTCAGGTGGCCCAGAGCTCGCAATCGAATTAGAAAAAAAAGGATATGAAAATTTTAATTAAATGAGTGAAAAAATAAAAATAGATTTTGAAAAAACAGTAAAGATGTCCAATTTTTCGGAAAAAGAGTTAAACACGAAGAAATTCCATTTAAATAAATTTATCGAGTCTGGGTTTCCAAACAGAAAACTCGAAAATTGGAAATTTATTGATTTGAGTAAAATTATTAGAGAAAATATAGAAGATCTTAGTTTTTATAATGATCAAAGTATTACTAATTCAATTGATACTTCATCCTTAATTGATGGATTAGAACATAACAAGATTATTTTTATAAATGGCCGAATAGAGAAAATAGATTTTAGTTATGAAGATAAAAATCAAATTGAAATCTATGACGATGTCTTGATAAATGACTCTTTTGAAAATAGTAATTCTTTAATTAATCTTAATAATGCTTTCAGAAATAAATATTATAAAATTTTAGTTAAAAAGAATTACTCGATAAAAAAACCTCTTATAATTTATCATTTTGCTAACGAGAAAATTAATTCTAAAAATATAAATTTAAGATTAGATTTTGAGCTTGAACAAAATAGCTCTTTAAAATTAATAGATTACTTTAGTGATAAAACTGTCAAAAATTTTACAAATATTGTATATAATTTTGATTTGAAAACGTACTCAATTTTAAAAAATTTTAAAATTGATAAATCATCTAATAAAAACTTTAGATATTCATTCAATAATATTGAACAAGAAAAAAATAGCATTTCAGAAACATTTATTTTATCGTCTGGGTCAAATTATTTTAAAAATGAAATAAATTGTAACTTAAAAGGTGAGTACTCATCAGCATTTGTAAATGGTATTTTTTCTCTAAGAGATGGTCAGCAACATGAGATAAGAACAACAATAAATCACTTAGTCGAAAACACAAAGAGCTATCAGTTAATAAAGAGTGTGCTTGGTAAAAATACTAAAGCCGCTTATCAAGGAAGGATTTATGTAGACTCAAAAGCTCAGAAAACTGATGGTTACCAATTAAGTAAAGCAATATTATTAGATGAGTCATCAGAATTTAATGCAAAACCAGAATTAGAAATATATGCTGATGATGTAAAATGTTCACATGGATCAGCATCTGGAAGCCTTAACGAAAATTCTATTTTTTATTTAATGTCTAGAGGCTTAAATTATAAACAAGCAAAGGAACTTTTGATTAATGGTTTTTTATTAGATGTTATCGAAAAAATTACTGACTCAGAAATTAAAAATTTAATAAAGAACATGATCGGTTTAAAAGAATGAATATAAATGCAATAAAAAAAGAATTTCCAATATTTGAGGAAAAAATTCAAAATAATGACTTAGTTTACTTAGATAGCGCAAATTCGTCTCAAAAACCCAGAGTAGTAATTGATCGAATAAATGAGTTTTATACAAAAGAATTTTCAAATGTGGGTAGAAGTATTCATTATTTAGCTGTTGCAGCTACTAACTTATATGAAAGTACTAGGTCCTCTGTGCAAAAATATATTAATGCGAAGGACAAAAATGAGATTGTATTTACTAAAGGTGCTACAGAGGCACTAAACTTGGTTGCAAATACCTTAGGACAAAAATATCTAAAGGAGGGTGATGAAATATTATTAACTGAATTAGAGCATCATTCTAATTACGTACCGTGGCATTATTTAAGAAAATCAAAAAATATAAAAATTAATTTTGCAGAAATAAATGAATTGGGGGAGATACCAATTGAGAATATCGAAAAAAAAATAACTTCAAAAACGAAAATTATAGCCATTAATCACTTGTCTAATGTTACAGGAGCAATACTGCCAATTAAGGAAATTTCAGAACTTGCGCATTCAAAAGGAATAATTGTTGTTGTAGATGGTTGTCAGGGTGCTCCTCATTTAAAAATAGATGTTCAAGATCTTGATTGTGATTTTTATGCAATCTCATGCCATAAAATGTATGGCCCAACCGGACTTGGTATTTTGTATGGTAAAAAAAAATGGCTTGAGGAATTACCTCCTTATCAAGGCGGTGGAGGAATGATAAAAGAAGTAAAAAAAGATAGAATTACTTATGGAGATTTACCAAACAAATATGAAGCAGGAACAATGGCTACTGCCCAAGTGATAGCTTTTGATCAGTCAATAAAATTTTTAGAAAATATTGGGATAGAGAACATAATGAGACATGAAAAAGAGCTTGTTGAGTATGGTCAAGAAGTTTTGAGAAAAAATAATTCAGTAAGACTTATTGGAAATCCAAAAAATAGAGGTGGAGTTTTATCTTTCACAATAGAGGGTGTACACCCACATGATATTGCAACAATTTTAGACGAAGATGGAGTAGCTATAAGAGCGGGACATCATTGTTGTCAAATATTACATGATAAACTAGAGATACCTGCTAGCGCTAGAGCCTCGGTAGGTGTATACAATACAAAAGAGGATTTTGATCAATTAAATGATTCAATAAATAAATGTAAAAAGATTTTTAATTTAAAATGAATTTAAAAGAATTATATCAAGAAATAATTTTAGAACATGGTAAAAATCCTAGAAACTTAGGAAAGACAGATAATTTCAATAAAGATGCAAAAGGTAATAATCCTTTATGCGGTGATAATGTACACGTTTATTTAAAACTCAATGATCAAAGAAAAGTAGAGGATATATCATTTGAAGGTAGTGGATGTGCTATTTCAATGGCATCAGCTTCAATTATGACCGATTTAATAAAAGGTAAAAGTGATAATGAAGCTAAAGAGATTATTGAAGATTTTTTAGGAATGATAAAAGAGAGTCCTGAACTTAAAAATAAAATTTTAAAAGAAGATGATAAAACAAAATTAATGTGTCTTTCGGGAGTAAAACAATATCCTATGAGAGTAAAATGTGCTACACTATCTTGGCATACTTTAGTTTCTGCTATGGAAAATAATGGTAAACAAGTAAGTACGGAAGACTAATTATTATGGAAGTTAAAAATAAAATTATAGATGAGATAAGAAAAATCTATGATCCTGAGCTACCAGTAAATATTTATGAACTTGGATTAATTTATGATATTCAAGTTAAAGGAAGTAAGGCTGAAATTAAAATGACATTGACTACTCCAAACTGTCCAGTAGCAGAAACATTACCTAAGGAAGTTAAAGAGGGAGCTTTACAAGTGGATGGAATAGATGATGTAGATCTTCAATTAGTTTGGGATCCGCCCTGGAATAAAGAAATGATGTCTGATGCAGCAAAATTAGAATTGAATTTATAATGAGCCCAATTATTAAACTAAGTGAAAATGCAGCTAATAAAATTAGAGAAATAATGTCAAATGCTGAAAAAGATGCTTTAGGAGTTAGAGTATCTGTAAAATCAGGTGGTTGTGCAGGGATGTCGTATGTAATGGAGTATTCTAAAAAATTAAATCCTAACGACGAAATTATAGAAGATAAAGGTGTCAAAGTTTTTGTGGATTCAGCAGCAATTATGTATTTATTAGGAACTGAAATGGACTATAAAACAGAGGATTTTTCCTCAACTTTTGTGTTCAATAATCCCAATGAAACCGAGAGATGTGGTTGTGGGGAGTCCTTTAAAGTCGAATAAATATTTAGTCTCCCATAAGTTGCATATCAGTATTGCATTATATGCATATCTAATATATAAGAGACTAATGAATAAGTTTGAATTTAAAAATCTTGTTAAAAACCTTAAAGACTCTTTAAAGGAAAAAACATTTTTTAAGGATTTACGAAAGGAAGTAAACACTGGTGCAAATGGTACTCAGGATTACGTCGTTAAAAAAGGTATTAACAAAGATACTGTTGCTACAACAAGACAGTAACTAACTGCTGTAATACATCTCGAATTCAACTGGATGAGGTGCGTGTTCAAATTTGTGAATTTCCTCAAATTTTAAAGCAATGTAAGCATCAATTTGGTCATCAGTAAATACCCCACCTTGAGTTAGAAATTCTCTGTCTTTGTCTAAGCTTTCCATAGCCTCTCTTAATGAACCACAAACAGTTGGTATAGCTTTTACTTCCTCCGGTGGGAGGTCATATAAATCTTTATCAAATGACTCACCTGGGTGGATCTTATTTTTTATACCATCTAAACCAGCCATTAACATCGCAGCAAATGTAAGATAAGGATTACCAGAGGCATCTGGAAATCTAATTTCACATCTTGCACCTTTTTTACTTAATGTTATTGGAATTCGGCAGGACGCAGACCTATTTCTTGCCGAGTATGCTAGTAAGACAGGGGCTTCAAAGCCTGGCACTAATCTTTTGTAACTATTTGTAGTAGAATTTGCAAATGCATTTATAGCTTTCGCATGCTTTAAAATCCCACCAATATAATATAGCGCTGTCTCTGAAAGTCCAGCGTAGGCATCACCAGAAAATATTGGAGTATCACCTTTCCAAATTGATTGATGAATATGCATTCC
Source organism: uncultured Pelagibacteraceae bacterium (assembly GCA_902629575.1). Classification (GTDB taxonomy): domain Bacteria; phylum Pseudomonadota; class Alphaproteobacteria; order Pelagibacterales; family Pelagibacteraceae; genus Pelagibacter. The sequence goes on along the minus strand of CACORJ010000002.1, from coordinate 121,841 downwards.
TGAACCATTATCACCTGCAACTGGCTTAGGCATGAAAGTAGCAGTTTTTCCGAAAGAGTGAGTAACCATTTGAACAACATACTTGTAAAGTTGAACATTGTCTGCCTGATCTACTAAAGTTCCAAAATACATACCTAATTCATGTTGACTTGGCGCAACTTCATGGTGATGTTTTTCAACTTTAATACCAACCTCTTTAAGGTTTTTAAGATATTCACCTCTCATATCTTGTTCACTGTCAACTGGTGGAACTGGGAAATAACCTCCTTTAACAGGCGGTCTATGGGCCATATTTCCGTTTTCATATTCTTTACCAGAGTTATAAGGACCTTCTTTACTATCTAATTTAAAACCACATTCATTCATATCATTTTTAATTCTCACATCGTCAAATACGAAAAATTCTGGCTCAGGTCCAAAAAATGCTTTATCACCAATTCCTGATGCTTTTAAATATTCTTCAGCTTTTTTAGCTACCCCTCTTGGATCTCTTTCATAGGGACTTCTTTTCACCGCATCTAAGATATCACAAAATAAAACAGCTGTATTATGTGATGTAAAAGGATCTAAAAAAATTCTTGAAGGGTCAGGTTTTAAAATCATGTCTGACTCATTTATTGCCTTCCAACCTGCTATAGAGGAACCATCAAAGAATACACCATCATTCAACATGTCATCGTCTACAATTGAAGAGTCCATCGTTAAGTGTTGTAATTTACCCCTTGGATCTGTGAATCTTAGATCAACAAATTCAACTTCTTTTTCCTTGATAAATTTTAAAACATTTTGATTACTCATAATAGCTCCTTTAGTACTACTTATTGTATTAACAAAAAAAGACTGTAAAATAATGTTCTTTTAATTAATAACACCTATGCAATATTCACATAAGTGTATAAATAAAACGTAAAAATAACTATCAATTTTAAGTTGAATAATGAGTTTATTAAACAAAGAACCAGTAAAACGAGTTGAAAAATCATTAAAAAAATTTGACCCAAAGCAAAAGGTGATAATTTTAGACACTTCTGCAAGAACAGCTGAGGAGGCAGCTTCATCTTTAGGTTGTGAGGTAGGAGCTATTGTGAAAAGCCTTCTTTTTAAAACCGATAAATCACATACACTTTGTTTAATCGCGGGTGATAAAAAGGCTTCACTTAAAAAGATAAAAAAAATTTTAAATATTATTGATGTTTCAATGGCATCAGCTGATGATGTAAAAACTATAACGGGTTACTCTATTGGAGGCGTCTCTCCCATTGGCCATTTAGGTAATATTAAAATTATGATTGATAATTCATTTGAAAGATTTAATTTTTTATTTGCAGCAGCAGGTCATCCAAACTGTGTATTTAAAATGAATTTTAAAGATTTACAAAAAATAACAAATGGATCAATAAAAGAAATTACAGAATGAGGAAACCAAAATTAATAGATTATCTACTTTTGATTTTATTAGCTTTAATTTGGGCTTCAGCGTTTTTTAATATCAAAATTGCGACTTACTCATTCGGACCAGTCACTATTGCTTTTTTAAGAGTTTTTTTTGGTGCGATTCCTGTCTTATTACTTTGTTATTTTAAAAAAATAAAGATTGAAGCATTTTCAAAAGATTGGCATTGGTTTGCCATGATAGGCTTTATAAATTTAGTCGCACCATTCTTTTTAATTGCCTACGGAGTTCAATCTGTTCAAAGTAATTTAGCTGCTATTTTGATGTCAACAACTCCTCTCAGCTCAACTGTATTAGGACATTTCTATACAAAAAATGAAAAATTTAATTTTTTAAAGACATTTGGTATTTTAATAGGTTTTTCAGGAATATTATATTTATTCTCAGATAATCTTTTGATTGATGAAAATAATTTTATATCTGCATTACTTATTCTTCTTGGCTCTACATGTTATGTGATAGGTGGGGTATTAACTTTAAAAATTAGTAAGAAAAAAAATGAAAATGTAACAGGTTCAATTTTAATTTGGGCAATAATTATTTTGATACCTCTTGTTATTTTTATTGAACAACCTTGGCAAGTCTCATTGAGATTAGACTCGTCTATTTCTGTAATTTATCTAGGGTTAGTTTCTACTGGTATTGCTTGGCTGTTGAGATTTAGAATCTTGGTAAATAATGGTTTAATTTTTCAGTCACAAGTTTCTTATTTGATACCTATTTTTGGAATAATCTTAAGCTATATTTTTCTTAAAGAAATGATTACGTTTAAGGTATTGATTTCTTTAATTGCTGTTGTGATAGGAATTTATTTTGTAAAAAAAGCAAACTAATTATCCCCTAAATAATGCGGGTTTGTTTGTTGACGAATTATAAAGACCAAGAAGTCTGTATTTATACTTATTTTTTTGATTGTGATTAAACATTAATGAATAAAATATCATTTTTATGAATGACCTTGTGAACTTACCAATAAATTTTTTTAAAGAAAAAAAGTATCCATTATGCTTCTTATAGAAATAAAAACTTGACCACATCCAATGCCATTCTCTAACAATATTTGCATTTTTTCTATCATCAATATTATTCCCTAACGAACTTTTGAACCCCAAATGATGTATTTTTAAATCATTACAAGTATAGACATTTCCCCCATTTTTTATGATTTTTTTACATAGATCAAATTCTTCAAAAAATAAAAAGTAATTTTTATCAAAAATATTTTTTTTCTTGAATTTAGAGAGGTCTATTAACATCGAACAACCAGTTACCCATTCAACTTTAGTTAGATACTTCAAGTTTTTTTTTCTAAACTTTTCTTTAAAATCATTATTCTTTTTTTTGTCAAAAAACCCAGCGGGCATAAAAATTTTATCTTTTAAATATTGACAACCAACAATATGAAAATTTATTTTTTTTTTGATTAAATTAGATATATTTCTAAATAAGTTTTTATCACATAAGACATCTGGATTTAAAATTAAAACGTATTTTGTTTTAATTTTATTTAAACCAAAATTATTTCCATTAGCATAACCTAAATTATCTCCACTGCAAATAGATTTGACATTTCTAAATTTTTCAAAAATTTTTTTGTGAATAAATTTTTTTGAGTTTTCAACAATTAGAACTTTTACTTTTTTATCGATTTTTTTTATGCAATTTAAAAGTATTTTTTTGTCAGTATTATAAGTAACAATTAAAACAGTTAAATCTTTTAAATTTTTCATTTACTATTTTATTTTGTAAATTATTTAAGTTTTGCAAATTCTTTTATATGAGCTGGACCAATTTCACAACATCCACCCAAAATAGTAGCACCATTTTTTTTAAATTTTTTAGCAAACTCAAGCATTTTATTAGGGGTAAGGTCATCTCTTACACCTAAAAATTCATTCGGATTTCCTGACTTACTTTTTTTATAGGCCCCTGTGTAATTTGGTTTGGGATTGGTTCTTATAAATGCATTGAGCTTAAATCCAAAGGGTATTTTTAGGTTCTTAAGCTCATTTTGATTTAATTCATAATTTTCAGGAGATATACAAGACAACATTATTCCCAGAAGTTTTTCATGATTAATTTTTGTTACAATCTCAGAAATTTTTTCCCCACTCGGTAAATGAATCCCTTCAGAAATATGAGCACCAATTAAATACGGTTTATTAAATGATCTTATACTGTCGATTGCTATTTGAAACTCTCTCACACTACTTAAAACATCAAAATAAAAAAAATCTATGTATGGATCTAATAAATTTGCTTGTTCACTAAAATCATCAGCAATTTCTTTATCAGATCTTGTGTCAGCTTCATAAGTTGAATATTGAGGGGGTAAACCGCCTGCAATTAATATATTAGGATAAATCTTTTTTGCTTTACAAGCAATCTCTCCAGCTTTTCTATTCAAATATTCAAATTTATCTTCTACGCCATTATCTTTTAATCTGGTTTTTCTAGTGGTGAATGTTGTAGTAACAATTACTTCGGCACCAGATTTAATAAAGTCTAAATGAGTGTCCAGTAAAAGTTTGTGGTATTTTTCTTGGATTAAAGCACTTGCACTCCATAGAGTTCCATAAGGAATCATACCTCTTGAAAGAAGTTCTTGACCCATTCCACCATCTAAAATTCTTGTTTGTTTAAAAAAATCTAAGTTCATTATATCCTCACTTTTTTAGTGCTTTAGCTTTATGCAAGGTGCACAATATAGTTCAAATACCCGCTTATTGATTTATTGAAGACTCCATTTTAGCTGTTAAAGCCCGCAATAGGATCAAATCGGCTAATTATTTATAGTTTTTTTTATGGTTGTTGTAAACTACTTTTTGAATGTTAATTTTACGTTGAAAGAAAAAGATCTTCTTTCACCATCAACATTAAATGGATAAGCAGTATGCATTAAATAGTTTGGAAATAAATATAACTCTCCTATTTTCGGTACAACGTTATAAATACTTTTACTTAAAAAATTTTTTTGGCCATTTATAAAATCAATGGTTCCATTAGTTTTTATTTTTTTATTTTTAACTTTTTTATTTTCAGTCATATTTTTAGGTATTTTAATATACCCTACTCCAGAAATATCCCCTTCGTGGTAATGAATTGGATTATATTCACCTTTAAATTGTCTTACGACCCATAAATCTAATAATTTTATATCCTTAATATTGTTAATTTTTTCTTTTTTTAAGAAAGATTTAATATTTTTCTTTATTTCTTTAGATAAATATTTTTTAACAAAATCTTTATTAAGCTTGACCTCATTTTTAATTTGACTAGCTAATTTTGCGCTATAATCTAAATTTTTATTATTTGTTCTTAAATCAAATTCATTATTTATTTTTTTTAAGAAAAATTTCGAGATATTGACTTTTCCAATTGAAGGGCCGAAAGGTTTTATATTTTTCACAATGTTTATTTATACTAAATAAAAAATATTATAAAATTTTAAATAAACACAATATATTGTGTTTATACACTTATAAGTAGTAAAATTAAATTTTTACAATTGGACACCCTTAAATAATGTTAGTTAAATAGGTCATGGCTATTAAAAGAAAGAACAAAACAAAGCCAAAGACCAAAAAAAGAAAAGAAAAATTGGTCAAAAGATCTAGAAAAAAAATAAAAACGAAAAAAAAAGTTAGGACAAAAAAGTCTGCGACTAAGAAACGTTCAAAAAAATCTAGAAAAAATAATAAGCTCAAATCAACAAAAAAAACAAGAGGAGTAAAAAAAATGAGTGCAGAAGCTATGAAAGTGTCATCTGTATTAGATACTTCTCATTTGAAAGTTAAATTTCCATTTAAATCGAAATATGGAAATTACATAAATGGAAAGTTTGTGGAGCCAAAATCAGGTAAGTATTTCGATAATACTTCTCCGATTTCAAATGAGGTAATCTGTTCGATCGCACGATCAAATGAAAAAGACGTAGATGCTGCATTAGATGCAGCTCACGCAGCTTTCCCAACTTGGGGTAAGACTTCAATCACGGAAAGATCAAACATTCTTCTTAAAATTGCAGATGTCATTGAGAAAAATCTTAATGTATTAGCAACTGCAGAATGTTTAGATAATGGTAAGCCAATAAGAGAATGTATGGCTGCTGATTTACCACTGGTGATAGATCATTGGAGATATTTTGCTGGAGTAATCAGAGCAGAAGAAGGTTCTGTTGCAGAAATAAGTAATAGCGAATATTCTTATCACATTCCAGAACCACTAGGTGTAGTTGGTCAGATTATTCCTTGGAATTTTCCATTATTAATGGCAACTTGGAAACTTGCTCCAGCTTTAGCTGCAGGTAACTGTGTAGTGCTAAAACCAGCTGAGCAAACACCAGCATCAATCATGCTACTTATGGAACTCATTGGAGACTTATTACCTCCAGGAGTAGTAAACGTTGTAAGTGGTTATGGTTTGGAAGCAGGTAAACCACTAGCATCATCTAAAAGAATCAAAAAGATTGCTTTTACTGGTGAAACAACGACTGGTAGATTGATCATGCAATATGCATCTCAAAACTTAATACCAATTACGTTAGAGTTAGGTGGAAAATCTCCAAACATTTTCTTTGAAGATGTCATGGCTAAAGATGATGATTTCTTTGATAAATGTCTTGAAGGTTTTGCAATGTTCACTTTAAACCAAGGTGAAGTTTGTACTTGCCCAAGTAGAGTGCTAGTTCAAGAGTCTATTTATGATAAATTCATGGAAAAAGCTATTGCTAGAACTAAAGCTGTCAAGCAAGATAATCCTTTGAAAATGGAAACAATGATTGGTGCACAGGCATCATTAGAACAAATGGAAAAAATTAAATCTTATCTTGATTTAGGTAAGAAAGAAGGTGCAAAAGTTCTATGTGGTGGAAATGTTGCTAAAATCAATAGTGGTTTAGAAAAAGGAAATTATATTGAGCCAACTATTTTTGAAGGTAATAATTCAATGCGTATCTTCCAAGAAGAAATTTTTGGACCAGTTGTATCGGTAACCAAATTTAAAGATGAAGCAGAGGCATTGGAAATTGCTAATGATACACTTTATGGTTTAGGTGCTGGTGTTTGGACTAGAAATGGAAACATCGCTTACAGAATGGGCAGAGAAATACAAGCCGGTAGAGTTTGGACAAACTGTTACCACGCTTATCCTGCACATGCTGCATTTGGTGGTTACAAACAATCTGGTATTGGAAGAGAAACACATAAAATGATGCTTAATCATTACAGACAAGTGAAAAATCTTCATGTGTCTTACAGTGAGAAAAAATTAGGCTTCTTTTAAAAAGTAACTTATATATAATGGCCCGTGAGGAATCACGGGCCATATTTTTTATGAAAGTAAAAGCAACAGACTCAGCATTAAAACTTATCGAAGAGCTTAAAGCTCAACATGGAGATGAACTTTTATTCCATCAATCGGGAGGCTGTTGTGATGGAAGTGCACCAATGTGTTATCCTAGAAACGAGTACATGGTTGGTAGTAGTGATGTAAAATTAGGCGAAATCGGTGGTGTACCTTTTTATATGAATGATGATCAATACGAAAAGTGGAAACATACTGATTTAACTATAGATGCTGTAAAAGGTATTGGTGGAATGTTTTCATTAGATAATGGAACAGGAAAAAGGTTTCTGACAAAATCTGAGATTTGTTTAGTTGTTGATAATGAAACTAAAAAAAATTAATTTTTTTAATAATAAAATCAAATAAAACTTCCAGTCCGCAACTGGAAGTTTATTTTATTTAACCTGCAGGTTTATAACCAGCCATAGATTTCGCAGCTTGTTCAGCAGCTTTATTCATATCCATTTCTTCAAGGATAATCATATTTTCCACTGTACCACTTGCCTCTACAGCTAATTTTACACCAGCAAAATTTTCAAAAGGCATATTACCAGATGTCACTGCGCAGAAATCATATTGACCTCTTGTTATAGCAAATGACTCTAATTTACCCCCCGCCGACTCAGTAAGCGCTTTAACTGCAGCAGATCTATCTTGACTTGGATCTTTAATAAAACCCTGAAAAGCTTTCGCTGTATAATTACCCATTACAAAGTATCTAGCCATTAATCCTCCTTTTTTTTAAAATATATAATATCATTGAATTTGAATTTATTAATGTGCAAAAATTACATAGTAGACACAACCTAATGTGGTGTTAGATTGAGTTATGTACGAAAAATTCGGTCAATTTATAAATGGTAAGTGGCAACAATCTTCAGACAAAGGAACTTATGAAGTGATTAATCCTGCTAATGAGGAAATTATAGGTCATGCATCTAAAGCTACTACAGAAGATATTGATTCTGCTCTTAAATCTGCAGCTACAGGATTAAAAGTTTGGAAAAAAACAGCACCATGGCAAAGAGCATATATTATAAGAAAAATTGCAGACAAAATTAGAGAAAAGCAAAATGTTCTGGCTAAATGGATGACTCTTGAAGTCGGAAAACCTTTATTAGAGGCCAAAGGAGAAATTAGTGGTGCAGCAGATATCTTTGAATGGAACGCAGAAGAAACAAAAAGAATTTATGGTCAAACAGTTGAAAGCAGATTGGAAGATACTAGAGTTCATGTTTATTATCAGCCAGTTGGTGTTGTGGCGGCTTTAACTCCTTGGAACTTCCCAGCTGTTTTATCAGCTAGAAAAATTTCAACTGCTTTAGCAGCAGGATGTTCAGTTATTATTAAACCTGATATTATTACCCCAGGAGTTGTGATGGAAATGGTTGATATATGTAGAGAATGTGGAGTTCCACCAGGTGTTGTTAATTTATTATCGGGCGACCCACCAAGTATTGCGCAACAATTGATTTCCTCTGATGTTATTAAGAAAATTTCTATTACTGGATCATCAAGAGTAGGAAAACTCATTTTAAAACAAGCTGCTGATAAAGTCCAAAGAGTTACCATGGAGCTAAGTGGTCATTCACCTTTTATTGTTTTTGATGATGCAGATATTAAAAAAGCAGCTGAAATAGCTATTGCAGCTAAATTTAGAAATAACGGCCAAGTATGTATTTCTCCTAATAGATTTTATATTCATGAGAATAAAAAAGAAGAATTTGTAAATTTATTTATGGATAAAACAAAAAAATTAAAAATTGGTGATGGAATGGATCCAAATACACAGCTTGGTCCATTAACAACAAAAAAAAGATTAAATGAGATAGAAGATCTTGTAGAAAAAACAATACAGGAGGGTGCTAAAGTTTTATTAGGTGGAAAAAGACCAGCTGGATTTAACAAAGGTTTTTTTTATGAACCAACAATTTTTGATAATGTGAAAGATGATTTTACTATAATGAAACAAGAACCATTTGGACCACTGGTACCCATTCTTTCATTTAAATCCTTCGATGAAGTTATTCAAAGAGCAAATAATCATGAACTTGGTTTGTGTAGCTATGTTTGCACTAATTCTATGGAAACAGCTCATCTTGCTTCTGAGCAACTTGAAACTGGAAGTGTAGGAGTTAACACAGGGATGATAGCAATTGCTGAAGCACCATTTGGTGGAATTAAACAAAGTGGATATGGAAGAGAGGGAGGCTCAGAGGCAATCAAAGACTATTTGAATGTTAAATATACACATATGGGTATTAGAGGATAGTAATTCAAAATTGATTTATTTTAAATAATGCAAAAACGAGATTTATATTATGAGAGAATTCCCACAAAACTTCTAAGAGAAGATGTTAGATATTTAGGCAATATTTTAGGCAAAGTAATTAAATTCCAAGAAGGTAAAAATTTCTTTGAATTGGTTGAAAAAGTAAGAAAATTATCCAAAGCAAATAAAATTAATCCAAATTTAAATCAAACAAATAGAAAAGTTATAAGAGCAATAAAAAATCTTAGTCCGAAAAATACTTTAAAATTAACAAGAGCATTTACCCATTTTATGAATTTTATTAATTTAGCAGAATTAATAGATGCCTCAAGAAGTTTAAATGAGTACGAAAATAACAAAAAAAAAATTGCAAAGAACAACTTATTTATAGAAGAAATATTTGAGAATCTTTTTGATAATAAAAATATTTCTGAAGGTAAGATCTATGATACAGCTAAAAATTTAAATATTGGAATAGTATTAACAGCTCACCCTACTGAGGTCAAAAGAAGAACGTTAATTCAAAAATATCATAAAATAATTGAGTTACTTGAACAAAGAGAACTTTTCAAAGCTTTTCCATCTAAATTAAGAATATTAGATAAAAAATTATTTGATGAATTGACAATAATCTGGAATACAGATGACCTTAAACGCTCCAAACCATCACCGTATGATGAAGCAAGATGGGGACTAGCAATTATTGAAGATAGTCTTTGGGACACTATTCCAAAAGTTTATCGAAGATTAAATTCAATTTTTCTGAAGAATATGGATAAAGGATTACCCAAAAATTTTAACCCAATTGAATTTGGTTCATGGATGGGAGGAGATAGAGATGGGAACCCAAATGTTACAGCAAAAGTAACAAAGGATGTAATTTTATTATCTAGATGGGAGGCTGCTAAATTATATGAGAAAGCATTAACCAAAATAATTAGATCTTACTCAATGGAAAAATGTTCAAAAAAAATCTTACGTAAAGTTGGCAAATCGTATGAGCCTTACAGAGTCTTTTTAAGACCATTAAGAGATAAAATGAGAGTAACACATAGATCTATTGAACAACATTTAGTCCACAATAAACCTTTAGATCAAAAAAAATTACTTCATTCAAGAGAAGAGATATTAAAGCCTTTAAGAATAGTCAGAGAGTCATTAGAGCAAAATCAAAACGAAAATATAGCTAGTGGTGAACTATTAGATCTTATGAGAAGAGCTAAGTGTTTTGGTATAAATCTTGCTAGATTAGATATAAGGCAAGAATCCTCAAGACATAGTCAGTTAATATCAGAATTTGTTAAAAAAAAATTTAATAAAGAATATTTAGAAATGAGTGAAAAGGAAAAAATCGAATTTTTAAGACATAAATTAAGTTCAAAAAAAAATCAAATTAAAGAATTTCAATTTAAAAATAAAGAAAATAAAGAAGTTTGGTCAACTTTTAAAATATTAGCTAATGAGCCAGCTGAATGTTTAGGAGCTTATGTAATTTCAATGACTACCTCAGCCTCTGACATTTTATCAGTATCTTTTTTACAGAAAGAGGCAAATATAAAAAAAAAACTTAGAGTTGTTCCTTTGTTTGAAACTTTAGATGATCTAATTAATGCTAAAGAGATAATGGAAAGTTTATTTTCTCAATCCTGGTACAGGAAATTAATTAGAAATAATCAAGAAGTTATGATTGGGTATTCAGATTCAAGTAAAGATGCTGGAAAAATTTGTGCAAGTTGGCATCAATACAAAGCACAAGAGGAGATAATTAAATTAGGTAAAAAATTTAATATTAACATTACATTTTTTCATGGAAGAGGAGGTTCAGCAGGAAGAGGAGGCGGCCCAATTCAAGCAACTTTAAGATCACAACCCCCAAACTCTGTTAATGGTAAAATAAGAATTACAGATCAAGGAGAAGTAATTCAGCAAAAATATGGATATGAGCCGCTAGCTAAATATAATTTATGTAGTTATATAGGTGCAGTGACAGAGGCGACTTTAAATCCACCACCTTATCCAAAAAATGACTGGAGATCATTGATCGAAAAAATGTCAGAAATTTCAAAAAACTCTTATAGAAAAAATATAAATCAAAGTTCAGATTTTATAAAATATTTTGAAACAGTTACTCCACACAGAGCATTAGGGAAACTTTCAATTGGATCTAGACCATCTAAAAGAAAAAATGTTGATAATATAAAAAGTTTAAGAGCAATACCGTGGGTTTTTGCCTGGACACAGATTAGACTAATGCTACCAGCTTGGTTAGGAAGCGCAGAGGCATTAAGATACTCATATATCAAACAATTTCGAAAAACCCTTTATGACATGGAGAGAAACTGGCCCTTTTTTAACTCTATGCTCGATATGTTGGATATGGTTATCTCTAAAGCTGATCCAGAGATATCCAAAATTTATGAAGAATATCTTGCTGATGAGAGTTTAAAAAGAGTAGGCAAAAAATTAAGATTTCAATTTGACGTTATAAAAAGATTAAATAAAAAGATTACACCAAAAGAAATAATAAAATCTAGAAAACAGTTTAGGACATCTGTTATTGTAAGAAATATATATTCTGAAGTGCTAAATATAATTCAGCCAATTGTGATTAAAAAATTAAAAAAAGATAAAAATACTGAGAATAAAAAATTTTTGAATGATGCTTTATTGACCTCTATAGCCGGTATATCAGCAGCAATGAAAAATACTGGATAAATGATGGAATATTTAATTGCTTTTATTGCAGGATTAGTGAGTTTTTTGTCTCCATGTGTTTTGCCTTTGATACCAGGTTATGTCTCTTATGTTACTGGCCAATCACTTCAAGAAGTTATCACTTCAAAAAAAATTAATATATTTTCTTTAGTCTTATTTTGCACTGGTTTTTCAACTGTTTTTATAATTCTAGGAGCTTCTGCATCAATTATTGGCCAAACATTTTTACAAAACTCAGAAATTTTAAGAATTATAGCAGGAATAGTAATAATTTTATTTTCTCTTCAAATAATTGGGATAATTAATTTACCTTTTTTAAATTTTGAAAAAAGATTTGAGGCAAAAAAATCAAGTAATATTTTTTTTCCTTATGTGATAGGTCTCGCTTTTGGTTTTGGGTGGACACCTTGTATAGGTCCAATATTAGGATCTATTTTAACTTTAGCTGCTATTGAAGATACTTTAAATAAAGCTGTTATTTTGCTTTCTTTTTATTCAATCGGTTTAGCAATTCCTTTTATTATATCAGGAGCTTTGATACAGAAATTTCTCATATTTTCAAAAAATTTTAAAAAAAATATAAATTTAATTACAAAAATTGGTGGTATTATTTTAATGTTGACGGGTATTTTAATTCTAATAGACAAACTTCAAATATTAGGTTTTTATTTATTAGAATTTTTTCCTTTTTTACAAGATTTAGGTTAATTATATTACATGAAAATATATCAAATTGACTCTAGTGCTAGAAAAAAAGGCTCAACTTCAAGGGCATTAGCAAAAAAATTGTTAGATAAAATAAAAAAGCCTGGTGATAAAATTATATATAGAGATTTAGATGATGAAATGCTTTTTGTAGCGGGTTTAACAGAGTCAGGAATGTCGATACCCGATAATGAAAGAACTAAACAACATAAGAAAATGTTTGAACTTTCAGATAAATTGGTGAAAGAATTGAAAGAAAGTGATATAGTAATTATTTCTACACCAATTTATAATTTTGGTCCTCCTGCTACTTTAAAAGCTTGGTCTGATCTTGCAGCTAGAGTTAAGTCAACTTTTAAATATTCATCTGACGGAAAACAAATTGGTTTGCTAGAAGATAAAAAAGTATATCTAGTTATTACCTCTGGAGGAACAAAAATTGGAGGTAAAGATGATTATTTGACACCATGGTTAAAACATGTGCTAAATTTTTTTGGAATAAAAAATATCCAAACTATTTCAGCAGATCAAATGTCAATTGATTATGAGAAATCAATTATTCAAGCTGAAAAACAAATTGAAAATTTGTTTAAAGATTAAATTTTCTTTTTAAGTGTCTAAGTTTACCTTCTGAGCTATCGTAATCGATATAACAGCCTTGTAAATATCTTTCACCTTCTTTGGTTTCGTAAGATGTTCTTCCATGTAGCAGTCTATGGTTATCCATCATCATTAAATCTTTTGGTTTGAGTTTAAATTCAATTCTATATTTTTCAGAATTATACATTTCTGATAATTTTTTCCTTGCTTGATAATAAAGATCTAATTTTTCTTTATCTAAAATAGGAACATAATCTAGCCTTGGGCTAAATCTTACTTGTTTAAAACTGTTATTTTCATCTAGCTCAATTAATGGGCAAATTGTTTCCAATATTACTTCTTTGTCAATAAATCTGAATCTAACTTTGACCTCTGTTAATATTTTATAAAAATCAGGGTTTTCTTTTTTCAAATCTTCAGTAACAGTGAATCCATCTACTAGAGTAGATAGCCCCCCAGTCACTTTACTCTCTATACAATGTAAGAGCTGAATGCATGGCACAGGATTTCTGTATGGATTATCTGTATGAGGAGCTAAAGCTAATGATGTGTATGCAAGATCATTAGGATCTGGTTTTGATTTTACATCAAAATATTCTCCAAAATTCGTTCTTCTAACACTTCCTATAGAATTCGCAAAATCAACAATGTAATTTTTTGTAGATGGAACATCCTTTATAATTACAAATCCATATTTATAAAATGAGACTAACAACTCATACATTTCTCTACTGTCATAAAAATTTTCTTGAAATTTAAAATTTTTTATATTTTTAAGAGAAGAGTCCCATTTTTGTTTTTCTATTGATTTAATAACCACATCCTCTTTGGAAAATTCTGATGTGATTTTTTCAATCTCTAATTTTGAATTGACACCGTCATTAAAATTTATTTCAAGAAAATTTTCACTGATATTTGCTTTATTAATAGAAATATCATTATTTAAGAAAGTTGGATCAAATAGTCTTTGTTGAGTTCCTTTATCTAAATATTCTTCTCCATTTACTCTTTCTCTTAACCAAAATGGATGTATCTCTTTTTTCTCAGATCCATTTTTGAAGAAAACTTTGTTTTGTTCAAGTTCAATTTTCATAATTATAAGGTAACAATTATTTAAAATTTAACTTTAATCAACATAAATTAAATAGTATGAGTTTCCTGTGAGTAAATTTGATAGAAAAAAATACCCTATATTTGCTAGCTTTTTAAATAAACTAGCAAAAGACTTAACTAAATATTATTTTTCAAATTTAAAAAAAAATTTTAGAGTAACTAACAAACTTCAAGGAAGCGGTTATGACCCCGTAACCTCATCTGATAAAGCTTTCGAAAAATTTATAAGGAAAAAAATTAAAAAAAAATTCCCGAATCATCAAGTTATTGGTGAGGAATATGGAACAAAAAAATCTAAAAGTGATTTCACTTGGGTTATTGATCCAATAGATGGAACAAGATCATTTGTAATTGGTAATCCTACTTGGAGCAATTTAGTATCTCTAAATTTTAAAGGAGTTCCAATTTTAGGATTAGCGAATTTTCCAATGCTTAATAAATATTATTTAAATTATTCTGATAAAACTGCTTTTGTATTTGAAAAAGGTAAAAAGAAAAAAATTTCAGTCAATAAAAAAGCTATCTTTAAAAGCGTAAGAGTTTCAGCAGCTTTTCATGGTTGGCTACCCTTATATAAACAAAAAAAAATTCCAAAGATTTTAAAACTTATGCAATTTCCATGTAGTGATGCTTTGAGCTATTCTCATTTAGCAGAGGGTAGGGTTGATATTGTTATTCAATGTTCAAATAAAATATGGGATATTCATCCTTTAATACCAATTATTAATGCAGCAGGTGGGTGCATAAGCACTTGGGATAATAGAAGTGCTATTTATGCAGGTAATATTTTAGTTTCTGCAAATAAGTTAATTCATAAAAAATTTCTTAATTTACTAAAACCAGTATCTAAGTAGTTTTGCCAAGGGTATTTAGCAAAATAACTCCAATTATTATTAATATTATTCCCATAATTCCATAAAAGTTTGGAATTTGATTATACTTAAACACACCAAATAAAGTAACAGCTGTTATTGTTAATCCTCCATAAGTTGCATAAGTAAAACCAACAGGAATAACGTTCATTGCCTTAGACAAACAAAAAATACATGCAATTATAGAAAAAATACAAAATATAGTTGGAACTAAAATTGTAAATCCATTTGTAGATTTCAAAAACCCATTTGAGACGATTCCTAAAACAACTCCTAATACTAAAAAAATATATCCTGAAAAATTACTCACGTCTAAGATTATGATTATTTGGTAATTTTATCTACAAATTTTTTAATTGGAGGACCTACAATAAGGGCTGTAAATATTGCAATTGGCAAACTTACAGTCCATGCTTTTAGAAACCTATTTATATATTGATTATCCATACCTGTGTTAACAAAGGTAATTATAAGAGTCATTAGTAAGCTCATTCCAAAACCCATTATCAATATAAAAATAAGATTTGAATATTTTTTTTGGAACATTAATTTTTTAGATTTCCTAATAAATTTACAATTAGGACACCAGCAATTATGAGAATTAATCCAATTATGGTATAAAAATCTGGCATTTGTTTAAATTTATATACTCCAATAAATGTAGTGGCTATAATACACAATCCAGCAAAAGAGGCATATGTAACTCCAATAGGAATAATTTTCATTACTAAAGATAAAGTATACATACATCCAATAATCGTAATTGCAGTTAATACGCTTGGTATAAGTAAAGTGAAACCTTGTGCTCCTTTAGCAAAGCCATTAGCTACAGTTCCTAAAATTACTGCAACAATAAGTGTTAGATAAGCTGAAAAATTAGTCATTTTTTTTAAACCAAGTTACAGCATCTTCCATTCTATCATCTCCCCAGAAAATTTCATTATTAACAATAAATGTAGGACTACCGAAAATTTTATTATTCCTCGCGTCGTTAGTATTCGAAATATATTTATTCTCAATTTCTTTTGATTTTGCTTTTAAAATTATTTCATCTCTATTAATTTTTAGTTTTTCACAAATTTCAGAAATGCTAGGATCAATCGCAGGTTCCTTTCCTTCCTGAAACCACTTTTTGTATGTTAGTCTTATGTAATCAACACCCCATCCCTTATTTAGCCCATAAATAGCAATTTGATTAGCAAGATCAAACTCAGAAAGAGGATAGGGAACTGGAGTTTTAGCAAAGAAACCATAATTTTCAGCACGTCTTTCTATATCTCTCCACATGTAATTTACTTTATTCATTTTGTCTTTAGGAAAAGGTATATTATTCATTTCCTTCATAATTGCTCTGACACTGAATGGTTTCCAATGAAATTTTACTTTATGATTTTTTTCAACATCAAGAATTCTAGTAACAGACAAATAAGTGTATGTACTACCTATCGAAAAGTAAAAATCTATTTCTTTCACTTATTTTGAAAGTTTTGTTGCACCAGTTTCTAAGCTAATAATTTTCCCATCTTTATATTTGTAAACTGCCATTACAGCTTCTACATTTCCATCATTAAAAGTTACAATTGAATGATGTACGCCAACATCATCATTTTCATAAATAACTCTTGCTTTATCTTGATTAATATCACCACTCATTGCCCATTTGATTACATCAGCTTTTCCTAAAAAATTTCCAGATTTATGCATCGTGAACTTAAAATCATCATGTAAAAGTTCATTCATTGTCGCTTCATCTTTCTTATTAATTGCATCAGTATATCTTTTTAATATAGACATTAATTCACTTTAATTGTTAAAGATCACTCTCATTTCGTCCTGAATAGTTCCCTCTTTAAAAACACTCTTCATTTTTTTTTGAAGTTCTATAAACTTAGGATCTGCAGACATATTTTGATCATTCTGAAATGCTTTATCTGTAAATTGTTCACCAATAAGAGTTTCTCTCACTGTTCTAGGATTTCCACCGACTTGAAATGAAAAATAAACCTCATGATCAGGATAATGCTTCTTTCTTACTTCAGCTAGCCCCTTAGAAATTTCCATAGCCTCGTCAAGTTTATCATCATAAACACCAATGGTTCTTGTATAAATTACTTTCATTCTTTAGCGTTATAATCCATTACATTGTCTTCACATTCAACAAAATTATGAGGTTCAAAGAAATCATTCATTTGACCTAATTGCTTGTTAATTGATTCAGTATCAGTTCCTTTCCACCAACAAAACATTGTCAAAGTGTCACCAGGAGTATTCCATGTCATTTGACATTTTGCATTATCGCCAGTCATCGATTTAACAATATCTTCCATTTTCATCGAACCAACCATTTCCATCATTTTAGCTTTTGCTTCTTTTGATTTAAAAGTATGGGTTACCATATAGTTTTTCATGTTTATCTTTTTTTGATTATTAACCTTTAAGAATTGTTAAAGCTTTCTTTAAAAAGATTTCAGACATTTCATGACTTCCTTCATCATGAGCTTTTTTACCTTTATCTCTTAAAGTTTGAGCTTCTTCAATTTGAGCGGCAGTTTTGCCACTGTCTTTTGCTGTTTTTAAAAGCTCATCTACTTCTCCCCAAAGCATCGGACAAGAATAAGAAAATGCCGAAGTTGTAAAAAGCACAAAAGCTAATGTTACAATTATTTTTTTCATTTTATCTCCTTTAGTTCAATATCTTTAATATGTGTATTCACCGCTCATTTGATTCATTGAATGAGCAAATCCCTCTTTACCTTTAAGATTTTGCCTACTAGAAAAACCGGTACCTGAAATTTTTTCATATTTTCCAGTTCCTCCAACAATTATAAAAGTACCAGAACCACCTTGACCACCGGTTCCTTTACCTTTGTAATTTATAAAAACTTTTTCACCATCAGCTAAATAAAAAGTGCACATACCTGTTTCATCTTCAAACTTCCCACCTACTAATGTAAGTCCTCCAACGCAATTCATTGTAGATTTATTAAATATACTATCTGGGTTCTCATCTGTTAGACCTGCATTGCCATCATAAGTAATTGCCATATTACCATTACCAGCGTTCATAATATTCATTTCCCAAGACCCCATACCACTTGCATTAAATTTACCTGAATTAGCAAAAGCTACAGTTGAAATAAATGTAAAAGTTAACGTTATAATTATTTTTTTCATTATATCTCCTCTCTTATTTTTTAGTATAATGTTTGAACTACTTTTTTTACTCTTTCAGCTCCGTTAGGAATTGAATTTGCAATAAATGAATGACAATCTTCAGTTTTATTTTTGTCATATTTAGATCCATAGTATTTATCTACAGCTTTGTTTACTCCCTCATCCCATTCGTTTTCTGGTATTCCAATTTCAAGTGCATATGACTTCATAACCTTAACTGATGCCATTGATTTTTCTTTCATGCTGTATTCAAAGCTCTCACCAGATGGTAAAAAATAGTTAGCCATGTAAATACCACTACACTCCCATGCTTTTGATTTGTCACTGTTACTCATTCCTGCATGAGCAGTATTAAAAAATAAAAAAGAAAAGATTATTAAAATACATTTTTTCATAAAATTTATATTTAAATTGATATTTTGAAATGTAACTTTTTTGTTAGATACTTGGTATGCGATATTATAACCAGCTAGGAATAGGTAAGTTTTTTTCCTGTAAAAAAGATTTATTAAACATCTTTGAGTTGTATTTATCTGATTTATCACAAAGGATTGTAACAATTGTTTTACCAGGACCAAGTTCTTTTCCTAACCTTATAGCTCCAGCAATATTTATTCCACAACTTGTGCCTAAACTTAAACCTTCATTTTGAATTAAATTATAAAGAATTGGAAGCGCTTCATGATCGTCGATTGAATACGCGTCATCAATTTTTGCATTTTCAAAATTTTTTGTAATACGACTAGATCCAATACCTTCTGTAATAGAACCACCCTCGGATTTTAGTTCACCATTTTTTATGTAGTTGTAGAGAGCTGATCCTTTTGGATCTGAAAGATAAATTTTGATATCTTTATTTTTTTCTTTCAGTGCGTTACTTACTCCTGAAATAGTTCCTCCAGTTCCTGATGAACAAACAAATCCGTCAACTTTACCTTCAGTTTGTTCCCAAATTTCTCTTCCTGTTCCCTCGTAATGTCCTTTCGCATTAGCTACGTTATCAAATTGGTTAGCCCAAACTACACCATTATTATTTGTTGGCCTTAATTCATCAGCTAATCGACCAGCAATTTTCACAAAATTATTTTCATCTTTATATGGTTTTGCGGTAACTAATCTTAATTCAGCCCCTAAGTTTCTAATAGTATCCTTTTTTTCTTGAGTTTGATTGTCGTTCATTACAATAATTGTTTTATATCCTAAGGAGTTACCTAGTAGGCCTAAACCAATACCAGTATTACCTGCAGTTCCTTCTACAACAATTCCACCTTTTGAAATCAACTTTTTTTCTTGAGCATCTTTAAGTAGCGCAAGAGCCGCTCTATCTTTTACAGAGCCACCAGGATTCATGAATTCTGCTTTGCCAAAAATATTGCAACCTGTTAGTTCTGAGGCAGCCTTAAGTTTTATTAAAGGTGTATTACCAATAGAGTCTATAAAATTATTTTTAATATTAAGCATTACTCTTCCTTATCGCTAACACCATAAGGTTTAAATCCTTTTGTTGCATCACCAATTCTTTTAGCAGGTATTCCAGCCATTACTGATTTTTCAGGTACGTCTTTTGTAACAACAGCATTAGCTCCTATTAAAGAATTTTTTCCTATGATAACAGGACCTAGTATTTGAGCACCTGATCCAACAACGACATTGTCCATTAATGTTGGATGCCTTTTAATTTGCCTTTGACTGTCTGAATTTATACTTGGAGAAATACCACCAAGAGTAACCATATGGTAAATGGTTACGTTGTCCCCAATTTCAGATGTTTCTCCAATTACAACTCCCATACCGTGGTCAATAAATAAATTTTTTCCAATCTTAGCTTTTGGGTGAATTTCTATACCAGTTAAAAATCTAGAGAATTGAGAAATCACTCTTGCTACTAAATCAAACTTAGCTTTAGCAAAAAAATTTGCAATTTTATGAAAGAAAATAGCCTTAACTCCTGGATAAGACAAAATTAGACTTATCTTCGACTTTGCTGCAGGATCTCTATCAATTATGGATTGCAAATATTCATTCATATATAGGCTATATAATTGTTTTTTATTAAATTTAAACCTTAATAACTTGAAGTATTTTTATCCTTTATTGTTATTAAAAAAAGCAACACAAAAGTTTGCATAGCGTATCAATCTTGCATATAATTTTTAAAATATAATAGGAGGTTTAATGAGTTTAAAAATAAATAGCGTGGCTCCAGATTTTAAAGCAAAAACACAACTTGGTGATATATCTTTTCATGAATGGTTAGGAGATAGTTGGGGAGTTTTGTTTTCGCACCCAAAAGATTTTACTCCAGTTTGTACAACTGAATTAGGTTCTTTAGCAAAAATGAAACCTGAATTTGATAAAAGAAATGTGAAAGTTATTGGCTTAAGTGTTGATCCAGTCTCTGACCACGTAAAATGGCTAGAGGATATAAAGGATGTAACTGGAAATAAACCAAGTTATCCAATAATAGCAGATGAAAATTTAGAGGTAGCTAAACTATACAACATGTTAGAAGGAGACGCTGGAGTTACATCAATGGGTAGAACTGCAGTAGATAATCAAACAGTTAGAACTGTTTTTATAATTAGACCTGATAAAAGAATTGGTCTTTTTCTTACTTATCCAATGGCAACAGGCAGAAACTTTATGGAGCTTTTGCGAGCGATTGACTCTATGCAATTAACAGCCAAACATAAAGTTGCAACACCTGCAGATTGGAAAAAAGGGGAGGAAGTAATTATTGTGCCGGCAGTGAAGGATGATGAGGCTAAAAAATTATTTCCAGATGGCTGGAATGCTGTTAAACCATACTTGAGAAAAGTTCCGGATCCTTCAAAATAGATTGAATAAAAAAGATTTAGACCTACAATTTCAACATTGGGAAAATAGCTTCTCAAGTAAGCCAGAAATGTTTGGCTTAGATCCAAGCGTATCTGCTATATATGCAAAAGAAAAATTTGAAAATCAAAAAATAAAAACTTTTTTTACTAGAAAAAAAATTAATATTCTCGAATTAGGTGCTGGTTTAGGTAGGGATACAACTTATTTTGCAGCAAATTCAAATTTAATCCATGTTACAGCATTAGATTATAGTTCTGAGGCAATTAAAAATATTAATAAAAAAAAAAAAGGATACTATTCTGATCTTACAATGGCTGATGATAGACCTGTTGCAGATAAAATTACTACAAAAGTTTGGGATGTACGTGATGGAATTCCTTATAAGGATAATTCTTTTGACGGGTGTTACTCACACATGCTTTATTGTATGGCCTTAACTACTTCAGAAATTATTAAACTGAGCCAAGAAGTTCATAGAATTTTAAAACCTGGTGGAATAAATATATTTACTGTTAGACACACAGGAGATGGTGATTTTAAAAAAGGAAAATATATTGGAGAAGATTTGTATCAAAACGACGGATTTATAGTTCATTTTTTTGATAAAGAAAAAATAAATCAAATTTCAAAAGGTTTTAAAATTGAAGATATTTTTGAGCTAAATGAGGGAAGTTTTCCAAGAAAACTTTTTGTAGTTACTCAAAGAAAAAAAAAGACATGGAATTTCTAGTTCTAGGATTTTTTTCAGGTTTAAGCCTCATATTGGCAATTGGTGCCCAGAATATATTTGTTATAGAACAGGGTCTTAAAAAACAATATATTTTTTTAGTTTGTATAGTTTGCTCAATATCAGATTTTATTTTAATTTTTCTAGGAATTTTCTTATTTCATTTTTTCAATCAATACTTCAATTTTTTGGTTGAGCTTGTTTTGAATATATTATTGGTAATATTCTTAATATATTTTGTTTATGTTAAAGTAAAATCTTTTAAAAATTATCTTCACTTAAATAAAGATGTGAAAGAAATTACAAAATCAAAAGTATTTTTCAAAGCTCTTAGTTTCACATATTTAAATGCACATGTTTATTCAGATACTGTTTTCTTTTTGGGGAATTTTTCTAAAAATTTTCAATTTCATGAAAAAGTTTATTTTGGGGTTGGAGCATCAATAGCATCTTTTCTATTTTTTTTTGGGTTAGGTTATTTATCTACCTATTTTTCCAAATATGCACAGAACGAAAAAACATGGAAATATATTAATTTATTCATAATAGTTTTTATGTCGTCACTTACAGTTTATATAATAAAAGAAACAATTAATTTGTTATAATACAATGCTTTTTTTAGGTAACTTTAGCGCATAGCAATTTTTTTTAAACTGTTTATCTAAAAGTTATGGATGATTTAAATAAACATTTTGTACCAAAAAATTTAAGTGACAGAGTAGCTTTGTTATTTACAAAGTTTTTAAGACTACTTGCTGACACCTTTTTTAGAAAAAGGTACGGACATAGGGCCGTTGTATTAGAAACAATAGCTGCAGTTCCAGGAATGGTTGCGGGTATGTTGCTTCATTTAAAGTCTTTAAGAAAAATGGAGGATGATAGAGGTTGGATAAAAACATTATTGGATGAAGCAGAAAACGAAAGAATGCATCTAATGACATTTATTCATGTAGCAAAGCCAACATTTATTGAAAGGTTAATAATTCTTATCGCGCAGTTTATTTTCATTATTACTTATGCAATTATATATTTAATCTCACAAAGAACTGCTCATAGAATAGTCGGATATTTTGAAGAAGAAGCTGTAATTAGTTACACAGAATACTTAAACGAATTAGAAAACGGTACTATTATTGATGAACCAGCTCCTGAAGTTGCAATTAATTATTGGAATTTACCACTGCATTCAACTTTAAAAGATGTGGTAAGAGTCATAAGGAATGATGAGGCAGGACATAGAGATGTAAATCATAATTTTGCAAATGTAATTGATAAAAGAAAAAATTTCAAAAAACATAATGAGGAAAATGAAATCGCATCAAAAAAAGAGAATATTTCTTACAAAGAAAAAAATTTCTCAAACAAATAGAAGGTTGTTATGGAAAACAAATTAAATATTCTTTGGGCGTCAATGTCTGGTACTGCTGAAAATGTAGCTAACAGCTTAAATGAAAAAGCTATATCAGTAGGTATTAATACTAATATATTAGAATTAAACCAAGTCACGATGAAAGATCTTTCAAACATGAAGAATGTAGCCATAGTTACTTCTACCACTGGAGAAGGAGATTTGCCTACAAATGGTGAGGATTTTTGGGATGATCTTAAAAGTTCTGAGCAAAGTTTAGATAAACTTAAGTATAGCGTATGTGCTTTAGGCGACAGTTCTCACGATATTTTTTGTGGAGCTGGAAAAAAAATTGATGAAAAACTAAATCAATTAGGTGCTCAAAAGATATTAGATAGACAAGATTGTGATGGCTCTGATGAGGGATCTGAGGATTGGAGTAATAATTTTTTGGATAAAATTAAAGTCTAAAAATGTTTAATAGACGTCAAACACTTAAATTTTTAAGTGTATCTTTTATTTCATTAATTCTTTTACCCTATAAATATTTATATTCAGCCACAAAAAAAATTATTAATCTAGAGCTTACAAATGAACAGAAGGATATAATGTTCAATGAGGGTACTGAAAAACCTTTTACAAGCAAACTTTTAGATGAAAAAAGAGCCGGCTTTTACCATTGTGCTAATTGTGGAGCAAAATTATTTGCATCAAACGCTAAATTTGATAGTGGCACAGGGTGGCCCTCATTTACAGAGGCATTGCCAGGGGCATTTAAAACAAAGGTTGATTATTCTTTTGGTATGAAAAGAATTGAATATCATTGTGCGAATTGTGGAGTTCATCACGGACATGTTTTTGATGATGGACCTTCCTCTACTGGAAAAAGATTTTGTAATAATGGTTTGTGTTTAATTTTTAGACCTGAAAACTAGTTTGAAAACCCATATTTTCTAAGACGTGCATCGCCTGTTCGAGCATGGGCTTCCATTCCCTCATATCTTGAGATACGAGCACAAGCTGCACCAACAGATTTAGTAGACTCTTTTGTCATTCTTTGAAAACTTAAAGTTTTTATAAATTTACCAACAAATAATCCACCAGTATATTTGCCCGCACCTTTAGTTGGTAAAATATGGTTAGTTCCAGAGCATTTGTCACCATATGCAACAGTCGTTTCCTCACCAATAAATAGTGATCCGTAATTCTTTAATCTTTTATGAAACCATTCTAGATTTTGTGTTTGAACCTCTAAATGTTCAGGTGCATATTCATCACTGATAGATGCCATTTCCTCATCAGTGTCACATAAAATTATTTCACCATAATCTCTCCAAGCAGCTTCAGCACTTTTTCTAGGCATTTCAGGAAGTTCAGCAATTAATTCTGGTACTCTTTTCATTACAACATCAGCAACTCTTTTACTTGTAGTGTACAACCACGCAGGTGAATTATATCCATGTTCTGCTTGACCTACTAAGTCTACTGCTACCATTTCTGCATCAGCCTTATCATCTGCAATAACAGCAATCTCAGTTGGACCTGCAAATAAATCAATTCCAACTTTCCCAAATAAAATTCTTTTAGCTTCTGCAACAAATTGGTTTCCTGGGCCTACCAATATATCTGCTGGTGGATTATTAAATAAACCGTTTGTCATTGCTGCAATTCCTGGAACTCCCCCTAAATTTAAAATTATATCTGCACCACATAAATTAGCTGTGTAAATAATTGCAGGATGAGCTCCTATACTTTTTTTTGGTGGACTACATGCAATAATATTCTTAACTCCAGCAACCTTAGCTGTTGTAACACTCATAACCGCAGAAGCTATATGAGCATATCTACCCCCAGGTATATAACAACCTGCTGTATTAACAGGTATTAATTTTTGTCCAGCATATAAACCAGGTGAAAGTTCAACTTCAAAATCTTGACCATAATTTTTAAGTTGTGCTTCAGCAAATTTTTTTACTCTTTCATGCGAAAATTGGATATCATCTTTTGTTTTTTGGTCTAATTCTTTTGAAATCTTTTCAATTTTTTCTTTAGAGACAATGATTTCACCATCATAGTCATCAAATTTTTTAGTTAGATTTATACATGCTTCTTCTTTTGACTCTTCAATTTCTTTTAATAATTTTTTAACAATTTCTGCTGTTTTCGAGTCATCAGTCGAAGGAGTTTTAGGAGATTTTTTTAAGTATTTGATAGCCATAGTTACAAATATAATTTCTGATTTATTTAAAGTATATTATATTTTATTGCAATGAAACTTTTAATCTAAAGCAACTACAGCTGCTGCTATAGAAGCCAATCTTGCGGGTGCCTCATCGGAACGACTAGTTATTACTACTGGAACTTTTCCTCCCACAACAACCCCTGCAGCACATGCACCACTAAAATAAATTAACATTTTAACTAACGCGTTACCTGTCTCAACACTAGGGACCAATAAAACATCTGCGATACCAGCAACATCATTCTTAATACCTTTAATAGCTGCAGATTTTTTTGATACACTATTATCAAATGCCAAGGGTCCAAATACATCTGCATTTAGATTTTCTTTTTTTGCAAGTTTAGTTATTTCCTCTGCTTCTTTAGAGCTTGGAACACTATCTAATACCTCTTCCGTTGCTGATAAAATTGCAATTTTAGGTCTTTGAATACCAATTCTATGGGAAAAATTAATCACATTTTTTAATATATGCATTTTAGTTTTAATGTTTGGCAAAACATTTAATGCACCATCTGTAATTATAAGAGGTTTATCCTCTTTATTTAATGTCATATGCCATATGTGACTTAATCTTGTTTTTCCTAACAAGTTATATTCTCGTTTAAGCACTTCTTTCATTAAAATGTCTGTATGAATATGACCTTTAACTATAATTTTAATTTTTTGTTCACTTGCAAGTTTTGCAGCTATAGCAGCAGTATTATTTTCAATTGGCTCATTAATTATCTCATATTTAGAAATATCCCACTTTAAATCTTCAGCACATTTAAAAATTTCTTTCTCATCCCCAATAAAAATTGGTTCTATTAAATTTTCATTTACAGCATCTTGAACTGATTGCATTGGTAAAGGTTTTCCTGCATTAACAATTCCAGCTTTAACACCTTTTTTTTGATGCGCAACATTAAGTAGATTATTTGGACAAACTATTTCTTTATTTGATAACATAACTAAACATTTAAAAATTTTAAATCTTTTTTAATAGTTTTTGATAATTTAATCTCTTTTTTTGAATTCATAACAAATCTTTTATATTTATTTTGACCAGGATATAATATTTTTTTTACTCCTTTTATCTTTGGTAAATTTTTGATTATTCTTAAGTTTTCTTTTATTCTATTATTATAGTTTTTAATAAATAAATTTGTTTTAAATGTGATAAATAGATGTCCAACATTTTGAGGACCAGTAAAATCGTCAAAGGGATCTTTTACTTTTCCTGCATGATTACTCCCAGTTAATACTCCACTTAAAATATCAACCATCCAAGCTAAACCAGATCCTCTATAACTTGCGATTGGCAATTGAACACCAGCTAAGGCTTTTAATGGATTATTAGTTAAATTTCCAAATTTATCCAGTGCAACACCATTGGGTATTTTTTTATTATTACGCGCTGCTACTCTTATTTTTCCTCTATTAATCATTGACATGGAAGTATCCAAAATAAATGGAATTTTAGATCCAGTTGGTGACCCGAAACAAATTGGATTAGTGCCAAATACACTTTTTAAAGATCCATGAGGAGCTATCGCTGGAGGAGCATTTGTAAAAATCATAGCGATTAAACCTTTTTTAACAGCTCGTTCTGCATAATATCCAGATAATCCATAATGCCCACTGTTTTTAACTCCAACAAAACCAATTCCTGTTTTTCTCGCATTTTTAATTGCGATATTAATCCCAACATCAGCAGCTACAAAACCTATACAGTTATCCGCATCAATATGTGATATGGAATGAGAAATTTTTTTAATTTTAATTTTTGGTTTTGGATTAATAACTTTTTTATCAATACGATCACAATACATTTTAAGTCTTGATAATCCGTGGCTATGAGCACCAACAAGTTCTGCATTTATAAGAGCTTCCGAAGAAATATTAGCATGATTATCATTTAAACCATATTTATTAAAAATTTTTTTTAATATAAATTTGAGTTTTTTTACTTTCATCTAAATAATATCTCTATATCATGTTTTAAAAATAACAATAATGATATAAAAACTCATTTTGTTAATTTTACATTACTTAATTTTATTTAAATCTATGAAAAATAAAAAAAGCATATTAATCACAGGTGGAGCCGGTTTTGTTGGCTCAAACTTGATAAAGTTATTAATTAATAAAACAAACTTTCATATAATAAGTTTAGACAATTACTCCTCTGGATTTAAAAAAAATCATATAAAAAATTCACGTGTGAAATATCTGAAAGGAGAATCTAAAGACATTAAGTTATTTTTTAAAAATCCAAAAAAAATTCACTCAGTGTTTCATTTTGGTGAATTTGCAAGAATTTATCAAAGCTTTTTAAATATGAATGAATGTTTAGATTCTAATACTATTGGGACTAATTCAGTTTTTAATTTTTGTTTAGAAAATAAAATAAAATTAATTTATTCTGCAACCTCTGCATCATTAGGTAATAAAGGAAATGATAAAAATTTATCACCTTATGCATTCACAAAAGCAAAAAATTTGGAGCTTTTAGAAAATTTAAAAAAATGGTTTAAATTTGAATACGAGGTAATCTATTTTTATAATGTATATGGACCTGGGCAAATATCTAAGGGTAAAATGGCGACAGTTATTGGTATTTTTGAAGAAGCTTTTAGAAATAGAAAACCCTTACCCGTAGTTTTACCAGGCACACAGTCTAGAAGATTTACTCATATAAATGATACAGTTAATGTTTGTTATTTAGCGTGGAAAAAAAATTTATCGAGACATTACTCGATTTCTCATAAACAAAGTTTCTCAATTTTAGAAGTTGCAAAAATGTTTAGATCAAAGACAAAACTTCTTAAGAAAAGACCAGGCGAAAGATACTCTTCAGCATTAACTAACATGAATCTCTCTAACAAAGTATATAAGCACTTTGGTAAAATAAGATTAAAAGATTATATAAAAGAAATTATTTCTTCATAAATTAAATAAAATCTAAAATTTTAATTTACTATTTCTTTAAAAATTTTGAAAAATCATATTTTTTCCAAATTCTTCTTGGAGTAATTGGAAGAAAAAATGTTTTTAAAAAAAATTTTTTATAATTTTTTGTGAACATCCAATCTGATTTTCTCAAATCAAATCCCATCCCTGAAAAAAAATAATCTGAAAGAGTTAATTTATATATAATCATAATTTTTTCAAAAAAAGAAAGATGCAAATGTTCAAAAGAAATATTTTTTATATCAAATCTTTTAAAGTTAAAATTTTTGATTACCTCATAATCCATTCCTTCAATATCTAATGATAAAAAATCTATTTTCTTCAAAAAATTTTGATCTAAAAAAACTGATAATGATTTACATTTAACTGTTTTTCTTCTTATTTTACCAGTTGTAAAATGTTTTCTAACAAATTTAATAGAGTTTGAAAAAATCTGAAAATCTGGTGAATCTTTTTCTGAGTAAAAAAAGGTCATTTTTTTTTGATTAATGTTGTCCGGAATAATTGCAAAATTAAATATTTGAGTTTTTTTGTATCTTTTCCAAATTTTTTTCAACTTTTTGATATGAATAGAGTTAGCTTCAACTATAAAAATTTCAGTATTTTTATTATTTTGTTTTATAAAATTTGTAAAACCGTCTTTAAAATTTTTATCAAAATTTGAAGAACCTGCTCCTATCTGAACATATTTTTTCATTAATTTTTTAAATTATTAAAACAGAACTATTAACCTTTACCGCGCCAAGGAATTGTTTTGTCAATTATTTTTCTTAGTGTTATATCAAATAATAAACCTAGCATTCCCATAATAAATATAGTTATCCAAATAACTTCATATTGGAAATATTTTTTAGCAACGTTCTCAACAAATCCAATGCCTGTAGTACCGGCTAAAAATTCAGCAGCCACAAGAGTTCCCCAACACATACCGACTGCCACTCTTATACCAGTTAGAATTTCTGGTAACGAATTTGGAAAAATTACATGCCTTAAAATCTGTTTTTTTGATGCACCTAAAGAGTGTGCTGCATGAATTTTTGAAAGTTGTGTTCCAGAAGCTCCTGCTCGAGCGGAAATAATCATTATCGACAAAGAGACCATAAATAACAAAAATACTTTTCCTGTATTATCGATTCCCAAAACTGAAATAATTAAAGGAGCCCACGCGAGAGGAGGGACTGGTCTATAAAGCTCAATTAAAGGGTCAAAAAAACCTTTTGCAAATCTATTTAATCCCATAAATAAACCAAGCGGTACACCAATTAATATTCCAAAAATTAAACCAAGAAAAACTCTCAAAAAGGAATCCCAAATATGTCCGTAAGGAACAGGAACTTTAAATAAATTAAAATCACCTGTCACAATTTTTAAAACTCCACCCTTAAAATTTTGTTTTACAATTCCATCTTTAGTATGAACAGGATATTCACCTGGTAAAATATCTGCAATCCAGTCTGGCAAAATAAAACCAATCATTTTGCTCACATCGACCATTTGTATCCATAAAAGAGGAATATCTTTATAACCAACACTAGGTTTAGACATTAATACGAATTTATTGAAAGTATCAGATGGTTTAGGGAGCCATCTACCTGAGCCTTGCTCTGAACAACTTGGACCACTTGCAATTATTGTTCCAGCGGGAAATAAAAACATATCAATAAACCTAAGTCCACCCTGAGCATCTTTCTGTGCATTATCAAATTTGATAATTGCTGCTTGCATTTTATCTAATGCATTTGGAGGATAAATACTCGCAAATTCAATTCTTCTTGCAATCTTAACAATATTCTTTGCGTATGTTGATGCAATTTCTTCATTATCACCCAAATTCTTTCTATACGATTTTATTTCCTCTTTAAGTTCTTTAATCTTACTTTTGAACAAAGGATTATGATTTCTTAACTTAAAAAATTCATCACTTATTAAATTAAGCTTTTGAGCTGCAGCATGAAACTTTAAACCTCTATAGGTTGCAGGCACTAAAGGTACTTCTAGTGTATTTTCAATAGAGCCTGAGCCTGCATCGACTTTGGTAATACCCCAACCACCTTCCTCTTTTACCGCTTTTAGTCTTTCATTTAATTCCCTCTCAGTTTCAAATGGATAATCTGGCTTTTGAAAATTCTCAGTTAAAAGATTTATTTTTCCAGTGATATCATCTATTTTTTGTTTAGTTTCATCTTCTATTAAATTCTCATTTGTAAGTAATGGGATAAGTTGTTTAGTTTTAATTATATAACTGATTAATATTGTTTTTTGTTGACCATTTAGCTCTTCAGAATTTTGAATTTCATTTTTGATTATTTTCAAATTTTTATTTTCTTTTTTAATTTGTGAAGTACTTTTGAATTCTCTTTCCTCAATTGGAAATTGATATTTTAATCCAAGTAGAGAATCATTAACTTTTGCAACTTGGCATAGTTCATTGGCAGATTTTGGATAAAATCCTTTTGCAATATCCCAAGAATAATAGAGCCAAACCAAAAGTAAAAAACTACTTCCAACAATTACCCAGTGAGTACCGCCCAATGCTCTTTCAGGATTTCCAAATACTGCATCTACTTTTTCAGTTCTAATTAATCTCCTTCCATAAAGAATACAGCCAATTACAGCAAAGAATATTAGAAAAGTTAATATTTGAGTTAACATTTAATTATCTTTCCCCATTATTTCCTCTTCCATGTTCCAAATCATTTCAAGGATTTCCTCTCGTTTTTGAGAAAACTCCTTGTTTTTTTTTATTTCCCTTAAATCTTCCTTTAATCCCATTGAAGCGAACGGCAGATTATATTCTTTATGTATTCTTCCTGGTCTTGGAGCCATCACATATAGTCTTTCCCCAAGAAGCAATGCCTCCTCGACTGAATGAGTAATAAGTATAATTGTTTTTCCAGTTTCTTTCCAAATTTTTAAAACTAGTGACTGCATTTTTTCTCTAGTAAGAGCATCGAGAGCTCCCAGTGGTTCATCCATTAAAATCAAATCCGGATTATTGATTAGACATCTTGCAAGAGCAACTCTTTGCTGCATTCCTCCAGATAATTGATAAGTTGGAGTATTACCGAAACCCTTTAATCCAACAATATCTAACCATTCATCAACTTTTCTCTGGGTTTCAATTGGATCTTCTTTTTTCATTCTTAATCCAAAATTCACATTCTCAGCTACTGTTAGCCATTCAAATAAAGCACCTTGTTGAAAAACCATTCCTCTTTCAACACCTGGGCCATCTATCTCTTTATTGTTTAGAGTGATATTTCCTGAAGTTGGTTTGATAAATCCAGCAGTTATATTTAATAAAGTAGTTTTTCCACAACCTGAAGGACCTAGCACAGTAAGAAGTTCTCCTTTTTTTAGAGTGAAATTTAAATCCTTTAGCGCATGAACAGTTTCTCCCTTAGGAGTCTTAAAAATCATATTAAGATTTTGGGAGATTAAATCACTCATATAGAGACTTTATATTTGAATTTTTAATAAAAAAATAGGCACCAATTTATTACAATTGGCGCCTATTAAAATTTAAATTACCCTTAGATTATAAAGGTAAGAAACTAGTATCTACGTTTCCTCTTGGTGTTCCCATTCCTTTTAAGAATGCATCAAGATTTCCACTTTCCATAGATTGTTTAGTTTCCTCAGGTGTTAGAAATTTAAAGCCACTTAAAGTTTCTTTCATATCAGCAACTTTCATTTCAGAAGCTTTTGACATTGAGTTCATATCGCTTTTTCCAGCTCTATATCTCGCATTAGCCTCATGAGTTACTTCAATAAAAGTTCTTAGCATACCTGGATTTTCCTTCATAAACTTAGTAGTTACTGAAGTGATATCTATACCTAAGATACCTGCGTCTCTAGCCTCTTGAACTGTAAGTAATCTAGATCCAACTGCAGTTGCAGCTTTAATTGAATTACCACCAAATAAACATGCCATTACAACATCACCGCTTACCAAAGCAGCAGCACCTTCTTCAGGATCCATTTGAATGATGTCCATTTTTTTTCTGTCCGCACCAACAACTTTCATACTTTCATCAAAAACATACTCAGCCATTGTACCTAGCGGAACAGCAACTTTTTTACCTTCAAGTTCTGTAGCGTTAGCTTTTGTTATACCAGAAGCATTAGATGTTACACATGTTGTACCACCCATTCCGTATTCCATAGCTATGTCTACAAGTTTAATAGGAGCTTTTGATTTAACAGCATTAATGAATGGAACTAAACCCTGAGAGTAAGAGATATCAATATCTCCTGCTAACATAGCATCAGTCATTGCACCACCATTAGTAAAGTTTGTCCACTTTACAGGAACTCCAAGAGCTTTGGCGAAGTTTTTCTTCATCATGTCCTCTAGATTTGGACTTGGCCACTCTAGAAAGTATGCTACTCTTACTTCATTAGCAGCTGAATTAGCTACAGAAATTGAAAGATTAAGAGCTACAAAACATCCAAGAATAAAACTAATTATTTTTTTCATTTTTCCCCTTTGTTATTTATTTATATGTTCTAAGTTTAAAATTAAAATGACTTGGATGTAAAACAAAAAAAAACAAATAAATCATGATACAACTTAAAGTTGCGTCAATAATTTATGTGGTTAATTATACTTATTTAGTCTAAAGAATTCTTAAGCAATACATTTAAAAATATAAAAACCTATGAGCTCAGAAAAAAGAACATCTGTACCAAACTCTTTAAATGAACATTGGATGCCGTTTTCATCGAATAAAGATTTTAAAGAAAATCCTAGATTAATAGTTGAAGCAAAGGGAGTATATTTAAAAAATCATCAAGGCAAAACTCAAATTGATGCAAGTTCAGGGTTATTTTGTAATCCGTTAGGACATGGTAGACAAGAAATTATTGATGCAATAAGCAATCAATTAAAAACTTTAGACTATTGTCAACCCTTTCAACAAGGTTTTGGTGGATCTTTTGAACTAGCCACAAGAATTTCAAAACATACTCCAGGAAATTTAAATAGAATATTTTATACGATTTGTGGATCAACAGCAGTTGAAACTGCTATTAAAATTGGAATAGCCTATCACAGAGCTAGAGGAGATAGCCAAAGATTTAGATTTGTTGGTCGAGAGCGAGGTTATCATGGAATGAATATTGGTGCTACTTCAGTTGGTGGAATGGTCAATAATGTAAAAACGTTTGCTAGTGTATTAATGCCAGGAGTTGTTCACATGAGACATACTCACTTACCTGATCATAAATTTATAAGCGGTCAACCCGAAACAGGTGTAGAGCTTGCGGAAGATTTAGAGCGTATATGTACAAATTTTGGTGCTGAAAATATTGCAGCTTGTATTGTTGAACCAATCGCTGGATCTACAGGAACTTTAGTGCCGCCTAAGGGATATTTACAAAGATTAAGAGAAATCTGTGACAAGCATGGAATTTTATTGATCTTTGATGAAGTAATAACTGGTTGGGGAAGAACAGGGTCACCATTTGCATCACAAGAGTATGGTGTCACACCGGATTTAATGACAATGGCAAAAGCTACAACAAATGGAATTTGTCCTCTCGGTGTAGTCGCATGTAAGGAAGAAATTTATGATGCAATAATGGATAGTGCACCCAAAGGAACGATCGAACTATTTCATGGATATACTTATTCTGGAATTCCAATCTCAGTTGCAGCAGGTTTGGCAGTTCAAGATATTTTTGAAAAGGATGATATTTTTAATAGAGCAAAAAATTTAGCTCCATATTTTCAAAAAGGTCTTATGTCTTTAAAAGATATAGATGTAGTGGATAACATAAGAGGTTATGGAATGATGGGTGGTATAGATATAAAGATGGATAAAAAACCTGGAGCAGCTGGATTTACATGTTTTAAACATTGTTATGAAGCAGGGGTGAATTTTAAAGCCACTGGAGATTGTTTAATAATTGCACCAATGTTTATTTGTGAAAAAAAACACATAGATGAAATAATTGATAAACTTAGAACTGGAATTACGAATTACGCAAAAAGTAAAAAAAATTAGCCTTCAATAATGAAAATAGGCGTCCCAAAAGAAATAAAACCACAAGAGAATCGAATTGGCTTAACCCCTGAAAGTGTAAAAACACTCATATCCGAAGGTCATGAAGTGTTAGTTGAAAATAATGGTGGCTTCGAAGCAGGTTTTGAAAATGAACAGTACATAAATGCTGGAGCAAAAATTGTTAATAAAGCCTCAGATATTTTTAACGACTCAGAAATAATTGTAAAAGTTAAAGAGCCTCAAAAAGTCGAAGTTGACATGATAAGAGAAAATCAAATTATTTACACTTACTTACATCTTGCTGCTGCAAAAGAGTTGACAGAGGGGTTAATAAAATCAAAAAGTATAAATATTGCTTATGAAACTGTAACAGAT
Source organism: uncultured Pelagibacteraceae bacterium (assembly GCA_902629575.1). Classification (GTDB taxonomy): domain Bacteria; phylum Pseudomonadota; class Alphaproteobacteria; order Pelagibacterales; family Pelagibacteraceae; genus Pelagibacter. The sequence continues at coordinate 87,101 of CACORJ010000002.1, read as the reverse complement.
GATAATGGCAGACTTCCATTGCTAGCTCCAATGAGTGCAGTTGCTGGTCGTATGTCAGTTCAAGCAGGAGCTCATTGTCTTGAAAAAAATCAAAAAGGTAGAGGAGTATTATTAGGTGGGGCACCTGGTGGTGAACCAGCTAATGTATTAATTCTCGGTGGCGGAGTCGTTGGTGAAAATGCTGCGATTATAGCGACTGGTATGAAAGCCAAGGTGCATGTTGTAGATAAATCTGAAGCAAGGTTAAAACAGTTGGTTGAAATATTTGGGGATAAAATAATACCTGAGCAAAGTGATCAAATAGATTTAAATAGATTAGTGTCAGAAGCGGATTTAGTTGTAGGTGGAGTTTTAATTCCAGGAGCAGAAGCACCAAAATTGGTAACTAAAGATATGTTGAAATTGATGAAAAGAGGTTCAGTAATTGTCGATGTTGCAATAGATCAAGGAGGATGTGTTGAAACTAGTAAACCAACAACTCATGGTAACCCTACATATATAGTTGATGAAGTGGTACATTATTGTGTTGCTAATATGCCAGGAGGAGTTCCTAGAACATCTACTTTTGCATTAAATCAAGCAACTCTTCCTTATTTAGTTAGACTAGCAAATAAAGGTTATCAAAAAGCATTGGGAGAAGATAAAAATTTCTTAGCTGGACTAAATGTTTGTAAAGGACAAGTAACCTACAAAGCAGTTGCAGATTTATTTGGTCATCAGTATGTAGACCCATCTTCTTGTATAATTAAATAATGTTCGAAATTAAAGATTATTAATAGTTTTTAAGTATTCTTGGTGCGATCTCTTTTCAACATAATTTAATAAATGTTTTCTCTTAATCGATTGATTAATTTTTAATTTTTTTTTGAAAAATAATAATATTTTTTTTTTTAAATCTAAGACATTTTCACATTCAAATGACAGACCTAATTTTCCATTTTTGATAACTTCAATATTACCTCCAGGGGCATTACTACAAATCGGAAAAACATCATTATTTATTGATTGAACCAATGCATTGGGTAAACCCTCAAACCAAGAAGCATTTATAAAAAGATTTGAATTTCTGAATATTAAATCTTGATTTTTTTGAAAACCTTTAAATACAACTTTTTTATTCAAATCATTGTATTTCACAAATAGTTTTAATTTTTCTTTTTCAATACCCTCACCAAATATTTCAAATTTAAAGTTTAATGACTTTAATTCTGAAAGGGCTTTTAGTATTGTAATAACACCTTTTTCTCTGGATAATCTTCCCACATAGATGATTTTTTTATTATTATTTAATTCATTTTTTGATTTTTTTAATGATTTTACCATCTTAATAGAAGGTGGATAAATACATTTTATTTTATTAACTTTGAATTTTTTTTCGATGAAATTTTTTTCATATTTAGAATTTGTTATTACTAGATCTGCAAATTGGTATAGATACTTAGCAAGCAAAAAAATAAATTTATTTTTTAAAAATAATATAAGGTTTTCAAAAATATTTAGTTCACTAATTGAGCTTCTTTCAATTAAGATTATTTTAATTTTTTTTAAACCAAAACATGATATTAATGAAATTACGTTTGCATAATGAATATTTGAAATAAAGATAATTTTTTGAAAACTTCTATTTATTTCTTCTTTTATTAAATTTCTTAATTTAAATAATGAAAGTGATGATCTTGTTGAACTAATTTCTGATATATCGCACCCGATTTTTTTAAGCTCTTGCCTATAAAAATTTTTTCCAATTGATATAACTAAAATTGAAAAATTATGATCAATCAAAAATTTTATGAGCTTTAATATGGATTCAGAGGCACCACCTCTAGCAAAATTTGGAAGAAAAAAGATAATTCTTTTTTTTTTTAAGTTTTTAATCATCTATTAAATAGAAGGTGTAGATAAACATTAACTATAATAATATTTTTTATACCAATCTATAAACTTTTTTATTCCTGTTTTGTAACTAGTCCTTGGATTATAGCCAGTTATTTCTTTAAGAAGTTTTGTGTCGGATAAAGTTTGCTTAACATCACCTTGTTGTAATGGCATATAATTTCTTAAAGCTTTTTTTCCTAAAATTAATTCAATTTGTTTTATAAAATTTAATAAATAAACTTTTTTTGTGTTACCGATATTGAGAATTCTAAAAGGTGCAACTGGGGATAAACTGTCATTTCTATATTTCCCATTTTGATTTAATTTTGGTGCTTTATTTATCAAGAGCTGTATCCCTTTTACGATATCATCAATATAAGTGAAGTCCCTATGCATTTTTCCATAATTATAAATGTCTATTTTCTTATTTTCTAAAACTCTTTTTGTAAATTTGAATAAAGCCATATCAGGTCTTCCCCATGGACCATAGACAGTAAAAAATCTTAACATAGTTATTGGTATGTTCCATATGTTTGAATATGAGTGTGCCATACTTTCATTTGCTTTTTTAGTAGCTGCATAAATACTTAATTGAGTTTCAGCTTTATCAGTTTCTTTAAAAGGAATTTTTTTATTTGCGCCATAAACTGATGAGCTAGAAGCCATAATTAAATGCTTAACATTTGTTTTGTGTGAAGCTTCAATTATATTGAATGATCCATTTATATTAGATCCCAAATATACTCTAGGTTTCCTAATACTATATCTTACTCCAGCTTGTGCTGCTAGGTGAACTACAACTTTTGGCCTGAATTTTTTAAATATAATATTAAGTTTTTTTTCATTTTCTATATTAATTTTAGTAAATGAAAAATTTTCATATTTTTTTAAAATATTGAGTCTTTTTCTTTTCAATTTTACATCGTAATAGCTGTTCATGCTATCAATCCCATAAACCTTGTGCCCTTTTGATAAAAAAAGTTTAGAAAGATGAAATCCTATAAATCCAGATGAACCAGTGATTAATATTTTCATAGAGTATTTTGTTTAATAATTTATATTTTAGAATATACATTAGTTTAAATTTATCAAACAACTTAAAAATGATTTTAATTACTGGATCTATAGGATTAATTGGTTTTGATGCTTCTCTGTTTTATTTGAATAAAAAAAAAACTGTTTTAGGCATCGATAATGATCTTAGAAGATATTTTTTTGGAAAAATTGGGAGTAATAAGTGGAAGGAATTAATCTTAAAAAAAAACAAAAGATATAATCATTTTTCAATTGATATCAGAGATAAAAAAAAGGTTTTCTATATTTTTAAAAAATTTGGAAAAAAAATAAAATCAGTTATTCATACTGCTGCTCAACCATCACACGATTGGGCTGCGAAGGAACCAATCACAGATTTTGAAGTTAATGCTAATGGAACTTTAAATCTTCTAGAGGCATTAAGAATTTACTGCCCAGACGCATCATTTATTTTTACTTCAACAAATAAAGTTTACGGAGATAGACCTAATTACCTTCCCTTAAAAGAAAAAAGATTTAGATATGAAATTGATAAAAAACATATTTTTTATAAAAGAGGAATCAATGAGAGTATGTCTATAGATCAAACCACTCATTCTTTATTTGGTGTATCTAAATCAGCAGCTGATCTTTTAGTTCAAGAATACGGAAAATATTTTAATTTGAAAACAGTAACTTTTAGAGGAGGATGTTTAACAGGAGAGAGTCATTCTGGAGCTCAACTACATGGCTTTTTATCTTATTTAGTGAAATCTATTTTGTCTGGAAAAGAATATTCAATATTTGGTTATAAAGGAAAACAGGTTCGTGATAATATTCACAGTATGGATGTAGTAAATGCCTTTGATCAATTCTTAAATAAACCATTAAGGGGTGGTAAGGTTTATAATTTAGGTGGAGGAAGAGAGAATAGCTGTTCTATACTTGAAGCAATTGAAATGATTGAGAACTTAAGTGGAAAAAAAAGTAATTTTAAAATTTTAAGTAAAAATAGAATTGGCGATCATGTATGGTGGATTTCGGATAATTCAAAATTTAAAAAAGATTTTCCGAATTGGAGTATTAAAATAAATTTAAAAAGTTCACTTGAGAAAATGATTTATCATGAAAAGAGATTAAATGAGTAAAAATTTACCTCAATCAGTAAAAACGGTTGTAATTGGTGGGGGAGTTATTGGATGTTCCGTAGCTTATCACTTAGCAAAATTTGGGTGGAAAGATACAATTCTCTTAGAAAGGGATCAATTAACCTCTGGAACAACTTGGCATGCGGCTGGACTTGTTAGTCAATTAGGTCCTTCAGCAGCAATTACAAAAATAAGAAAATATACTCTAGATCTGTATAAAGAACTTGAAAAAAAGGTAGATCATTCAGCGGGTTTAAGATTAAACGGAGCACTTTCAATAGCTGAAAATAAAGGTAGATGGCAAGAACTTTTGAGACAAGCTACTACGGCTCAACTTTTTAATGTAAACGTAAAAATTTTAGATAAAGAGCAAATTAAAAAAGATTACCCCATTGTTAACACTCAAGATGTTATAGGAGGAATTTTCATGCCAGGAGATGGTGCTGCTGACCCTTCAGGTGTTACACATATGTTAGCAAAAGCTGCCAGAATTGAAGGTGTAAAAATATTTGAAAAATCTCCGGTTGAAGAAATTCTTACAAAAAAAGGAAAAATTTCTGGTGTTATGGTTAATGGTCAAAAAATTGATTGTGAATATATTGTTTTAGCATCAGGAATGTGGTCTAGACAAATTGGAGAAAAAGTTGGTGTGAGCGTTCCTCTTTATCCTGCGGAACATTTTTATGTAATTTCTGAGCCGATTAATAATTTATCAAAAACGTTACCAACTATAAGAGATTTTGATAACAGAATATATATTAAAGAAGATGCAGGTAAAATTCTGTTAGGAATTTTTGAAGGTAATTCAATCCCAGCATGGAATAAATCAAATAAGGTACCTGAGGATTTCTCATTTGGAGAATTTCAAGAAAATTTTGAACATTTTGAGCCATATCTCAATTCTGCTATAAAAAGATTTCCGGTTCTAGAGACAGCAGGTATAAGAAAATTTTTTTCAGGACCTGAATCATTTACACCAGATACAAACTCTTTATTAGGAGAAGTACCAGAAATAAAAAATTTTTTTGTTTGTTGTGGCTTAAACAGTATTGGTATTGGAAGCGGAGGGGGTGTTGGCAAAGTTACTGCTGAGTGGATGATAAATGGTCATATAAATGAAGATATTTTTTGTTATGACATAAAAAGATTCCAGAAATTTCATTCTGAATTAAACTTCATTAAAAAAAGAATTACAGAGTCTCTTGGAGACTTATATGGAATGCATTGGCCTTTTAAACAACATAAAACTTCAAGAAATATTAAAACTCTTCCTCATCATGAAGACTTAAAAAGTTTTGGGGCATGCTTTGGGGTTTCGGGTGGATATGAAAGGCCAATGTGGTTTGCTTTAGATGGAGAAAAAGCGGAATACAACTATAGTTATAACTATCAGAGCTGGTATCCATCCGCAGAATATGAGACAAATAATACAATTAGAAATGTAGGATTATTTGATTTAACTCCTTTTTCTAAGTTTGAAATCAAATCAAATCTAGCCCATCAAGAACTACAGAGAATTTGTACAGCCAATATAAAAAATGAAGTTGGAAAATGTGTTTATACACATATGTTAAATCCAGATGGTGGTATAGAAACAGATTTAACAATTGTATGTTTAAATGAAAATCATTTTAGAATAATAAGCTCAGCAGCTACACGAGAAAGAGATAAATTTCATATTATTAAGCATCTTCCTGACAATATTGATTTGAAAGATGTTACAGATGATTATTGTGTTTTTGGATTATTTGGACCTAAAAGTAGAGAACTAATTAAAACAATAAGCAAAGATAATTTTGATAATGATGTTTTCAGATTTGGAACAGCAAAAAATATAAAAATTAATGAAATAAATGTTTGGGCCCAAAGGTTATCTTATGTGGGGGAATTAGGTTACGAACTTTATGTAAAAATAGGAGAAGCTAAACAAATATATGAATTACTTATTGAAAAAGGTAAGGAATTTAACCTCTCAAATTGTGGAATGCATGCAATGGATATTATGAGAATGGAAAGTGGCTTCTTACATTGGGGACACGATATTTCTCCTGAGGAAAATCAATATCAAGCTGGATTATCCTTCACAATTTCAAACAAAAAAAATATAGATTTCATAGGTAAAAAAGCCTTAGAAAAAATTAATAAACATAAGGTTAAAAGAAAATTTGCAATGTTTACTTTGCAAGATAGTAAACCTGGCGAACCATTATTACTTCACGATGAGCCTATATATTTGGATAATAAGATAATAGGAAGATCAACTTCTGGAAATTATTCATTCAATTTTAAAAAGAACATATCTTTTGGTTATATAGAAAATGTTTTCTCTACTGAAGAACTTCAAAACAAAAACTTATTCATTGAGGTAGAAAAAAAGAAATATCCTATTGATGTAATCGATAAGCCTTTAAAGCAAACTAATTTTAAAAATGATTAAGTTTTATTTCTGAGAAAGAAAACAAATAAAAGACCTGTTATGTACATCATTAGTGCATATGCTGCTGTTGGAGTTACATATATTATATCGGTACCAAAAATTTGTGTAGAAACAAATATTGCTAAAGTACCATTCTGAAGACCACACTCTAAAGCAATACATTTCATTTGTTTAATTCCTGATGCAAAAGCTTTTGCAAGATAATAAGCTATAATCATCATTGTTAGATTTAAAATTAAAACAATTAAGCCAGCTTGTTTTAAAAAATCAATAAAGCTTTCTCTCTCTTGGTAAAACGCAGCTATAAAAAAAATAATAAAAAATATGATATTAATTTTATTGAATATTGCTATTTTAGAAGTTACAAAGTTTTCAGCAAATTTTCTGATAACCATTCCTAAAATAACAGGCACTGTAACAACTAAAAACATTTTTATTGCAATACCACTCATGGAGATTTCTTTTGAGAAACTTGTAATTCCAAATAAATCAGCAGATGTAAAAATTATTAAAGGAACTGTAATGATACTAATTAAACTAATTATAGCTGTTAAAGTGATTGATAATGCAACATCTCCATTTGCAAACTTAGTTAATATATTTGATGTAACTCCACCTGGTGCAGCTGCAATGATCATTACTCCAATTGCAATTTCAGGAGATACTTTTAAAATTATTATTAATAGATAAGCAATAACTGGAAGAATTATTAATTGTGAAAAAAAACCAACAAAAAAATCTTTTGGTGTTTTTAATACTCTTGCAAAGTTCTCAATTTTTAAACCCAAACCCAATCCGAGCATTATTAATGCTAAAATAATTGGTGCAATTTTTGTTACTATTTCCATAGACCCCCTCTGAAAATATTATCCGCAATTGTATATTTTATAATTTATTTAAAATTTACGAAATTACAAGAAGATTCAAAATTTTACGTATGAATTTAGCTTTAAATTTAAAAGCTTCTGTTTGATACGGTAAAATTTTTTTAAAATTTAAAGATGTTAAAACATATTGTTTTTTTTCATTAACTTTAATTAGATCCCTTTTAATTAAATCTTTACATTTTCTAATAATTGTTGCGCGAGGAATTTTTGTCATTTCAGAGATCGACATGGCACTGATACCTGAAGATGTTCCCACGTTTTCAATAAGTTTTTTACTCGTAGTTAAATAATCTAATGGCAGTTTCTGTTCATTGTCATTAAGTTCTTTTGACATATTCAACACCTGATTCATACAAATTGTACCCCAAATATGAAATGATGTTAAATCTTCCATAAACTTATCATAACCGATCACAAGAGGAATTTGCATTCTGTAATACCATCTCCAGCATAAAGTAAAATTTTTTTTTATTACGTGCTCTATATTTTTTTGATTAAGTTTTTTTGAATAAATTCTTTCACTCCAAAGATTTTCATAAACTAAATAAATATATTTTGATGAGATTTTTATTTGATTTTCTGGTTTAACTAAAGGAAAAGCTTTTCGATTGATTATAATTTTTTTCTTAGAACGAATAATCACTCCTTCTTTTTCAAGCTCTATAACTTTTCTTCTTACTGTTTCTTTAGGTAAATTTAATTTTTCGCAAAGCTCAGAAATACTAAATTTTTCAATTTGTACATATGAAAAAGAATAAAATTCATCATAAGAATATTGAACATTCATCTGGTCATAAAATTGAAGTGTTTTTTCAATTAGCGAAACTACTATCATGTATTTGTAATGATCTTTAAATGCCAGATAAACATTATTCATCCAAATCCATTGATGCGAAATCCATTCTTTGCTTAGCTTCGAATAATTATTCATTATACTCTCGTAGACTTGATCATCATTTAGTGTTTTTGAAAAATCTATTTGATTTATATCCATAATTTTTAGATTTTATTAGAGACCCAAAATGGTCACTTGTCAATTTAAATTAGCCCCATTTTGAACATTGAAACTTTGAATTAAAAAAAAATTGTGTTTAATTGGAATATGTTAAAAAAAGGCTTAGAAGCAGAAGCGAGTGTCTATATTGAGGAGACCCCAAAGCTCATAAAGACAGCTGATAAGCCTTTGAAACATCAGGATAAACCATCTAAAAAAGTTGATATCAATATACTAAAAGCTAGAGCTCAAAAAATACAAGATAAGGAGAACAAGAAAAATATTTCTATATTTTTATTCTTCTTGGTAATTTTTAGTGCAGTAGGTATCTATCTTTCAGTATAATTAATTTGAAAATTAAACTTTTACGTGATTAAATAAACTTATGAAAAATGTCCTTGCATCAGTAAAAAATAAAATGATCTCAAGATATATTGTTAAAGATGAAACTAAGAGCAATATAAAATCAACGGACATAAATGTATTATTAAACAGAGTAAGATTAGATCAAAAAAAAGAGAGCAGAAAAAAACTATTATTTACAGCTGCTACATCATTAGGCGTTATACTCTTCGGTGCTTTGATATTTTAAAATACCATTCATAATTGTATCATTTTATATAAAATATTATATTGTATAAGTAATTCGTTTTAGAGAAGAATTAGAATTAGTTGGTAGGTTTTGGTCTAAGTACCATATACGTACCGAACCGTGTAGGCGGGGTAGCTCAGTTGGTTAGAGCGCGGGACTCATAAGCCCGAGGTCAGTGGTTCGATCCCACTTCCCGCTACCAAATTAAATTACAATAAAACATATTTTAATAGAATATTTTGAAAGAAATTTATTAAGTTTAAAATATTTTTCAAAGAAGATAAAAAGAAATCATTATTTATTTCATAATTTTGTATAGTTTTTTAAGACTCATACTTTGCTGTAAAGGCATTTTTAAATTTGAATTTGCTTTGATTTTTATTATTTTATCATTGTTTTTTTTTGCAAAAGAGTAAACAGATTGAGATTTTCCGCCGACATTAATAATACCTCTCTCTTTTATAAGTTTAGGTAACATCTTTACTAAATCTTCATGATACATATAATTTGAAATCAAATTATTGTATGCTTTTTTATACATAAATGGTTTTTCAGTCATTGTAATTCTTAAAATCAATGAATTTTTGTACATAGAAACTGAACATTCCCCACCTAATTTTGATAAACCATAATTATTAAAAGGTTTTAAAGGGCTATCTTCAGAATAATTTCCTTTTCTTCCTTCATAAACATAACTAGTTGAAAAATAGACTATTTTAATTTTTAATTTACTACAAATTTTGACTAAATTTGCCGTCCCAACAATATTCAGTTCTATACTTTTAATTATATTATGTTCATGAATTTTCATTGGTCTTGATAAAGCTGCAGTGTGAAGAACTACACTAGGTTTAATTTTCTTAATTACCGTTAAAATGGATTTTTCATCTAAAATATTACATTCTTTTTTAGATGCAAAATAAAGATTTAGTCCTGGATTTTGTTTTTTAAGAACTTTTGCAAATCTACCATTTCCCCCAGTTACAAGAATTTTTTGTTTAAACATTTTAATCAAGAAATTAGGTTATTTAGATATTTTGAATAATTACAACTACCGTAAAACTTAATCGCTTTCTTAATATGACTTTTTTTAATCCATTTAAAATTGAATGCTATTTCTTCTAAACATGCAATTTTAAAACCCTGTCTGTTTTCTATAGCAGAAACAAAAGCAGAGGTTTTATAAAAATCTTCAATTGACCCAGTATCTAACCATGCACCTCCTCTTCCAATTAGGTCAGCTGTCAAATTATTTCTTTTTTTATAAAGATTTAATAAATCAACAATTTCTAATTCATTTCTTTTTGAAGGTTTCAATTTTTTTGCAAAATTAATTACTTTATTATCAAAAAAATAAAGTCCTGTGATAGCAAGATCAGAGAAAAATTTTTTTGGTTTTTCTTTAATAGAAATAATTTTATTTTTTGAATTTATTTTTGCAACTCCAAACGCTTCTGGCTTTTGAACTTTATATAAAACTATTTTCGCTCCGATCTTAAGCTTTGTATTTTCAAGAAGTTTGCCTGATAAATTTTGACCATAAAAAAAATTATCCCCTAATATCATTGCTACATTTTGATTTCCTATAAATTTTTCACCTAAAATGAATGCATCCGGTAAACCCCTGGGCTTCTCTTGCTCTATATAAGTAATTTTTATTCCCAAATTATCTCCATTTGGTAATATTTTTTTATATTGCTCTAGTTGACCTTTGTTAACAATTATTAAGATATCTCTTATTTTTGCTAACATCAAAATTGATAAGGGATAAAAAATCAGTGGTTTATCATAAACAGGCAGCAATTGTTTATTAACCGCTTTAGTTAGGGGACTCATCCTAGTACCCTTACCACCAGCTAATATAATTCCTTTTTTAATCATTTTGTGCCCAATCTTTTAATAATATCTTTCTTTGATAAAGATTTATAATACTCTTTATTTTTAAGATACCATTCAAAAGTTAATTTAATACCTTGTTTAAAATTTGTTCTCGGTTTCCAGTTTAGTTTAGTCTTAATTTTGTTACTGTTTAGAGCATATCTAACATCATGTCCTGGTCGATCTTTTACAAACAAGATTTTTACTTTTCTTCCAGTTTTGATTTTAGATTTTGAAATGTTTATTAATTCCTTTGAAACTTCTAAATTATTCAAATTTTTATTTGAGCCTATGTTATAAAACTCTCCAATTTTTCCTTTATTAAATACTTTAAACAAAGCTTCACAATGATCTTTTACATAAATCCATTCTCTTGAGTTTGTTCCTTTCCCATAAATTGGTAAAGGTTTATTATTTATTATATTGTAGATAAGTTTTGGAATTAATTTTTCTGGATGTTGTTTAGGACCGTAGTTATTCGAACAATTTGTAATTATTGCTGGAATATTAAAAGTTCTTACATACGAATAAACTAAATGGTCTGAAGCTGCTTTACTTGCAGCGTATGGTGAACTTGGTTTGTAAGGATATTTCTCAGATGATCTACCAGATAAAATATCACCATAAACTTCATCAGTAGAAATATGGATCAATTTTGATTTATATTTTTTTGTATATTCTCTAAAATATTTTAAAAGATTAAATACTCCAATTATATTACTTTTAATAAAATTTTCAGGATTATCTATTGATCTATCAACATGAGTTTCAGCTGCAAGATTAAAAATTGCAACTGGTTTATATTGATATAAAATTTTTTTAATTTTTTTCTCTCCGATATCACATTTAATGAATTTATATTTATTTGTTTTTTTAAAATTTTGTGTATTATAAAAATTAGACGAATATGTCACTTTATCTATATTTACTACATAATAATTTTTACTAATTAAAAGATCTATTAAATTACTCCCTATAAAACCTAATCCACCTGTAACAATTATTTTTTTCATTTCAAATTTAATGTCCTGGAAACTCTATCAAATTTTCGACTTTATATCCTTTTTTAACTAAATTTTCACATCCATTTAAATCAAAAAGATTAATAACAAATATAAAACACGAGACTTTTCCCCCTGAAATTTCAATTAATTTAGCCGCTGCTTCTGCAGTTCCTCCTGTAGCAATTAAATCATCAATAACTAATACATTATCATTTTTTTTAACAGAATCTTTATGAATTTCAATTGTTGCAGTACCATATTCTAATTTAAAATCGACTGAATAAACATCAGCAGGTAATTTATTTTTTTTTCGCAACATTACAAAAGGTTTCTTTAATAAGTATGAAACTGCAGAGGCGAAAACGAAACCTCTAGATTCTATAGCTGCAATTTTGTCTATCTTATAATTTTTTGATCTTTCAACTATTTGGTTAATACAATTTTCAAAAGCTTTTTCGTTTTTTATGAGTGTTGTTATATCCCTAAATAATATGCCTTTTTTAGGATAATCAGGAATAGATCTGATAAAGTCTTTTAAATTCATAATACTTAAATATAAAATATAGATAAATTAAATTTTTAACATGACAATAAATAAATTAGCAATAATAGGTGGTAGCGGTCTTTATGATGTTGAAGAGTTCAAAAATAGAGAATTATTGGATTTAAACACTCCTTGGGGAAAACCTTCTGATCAAATATTAAAAACCAATTATAATGATAAAGAAGTTTACTTTTTACCAAGACATGGAAGAGGTCATTTTATTTCCCCATCGAGAATAAACTTTAGAGCTAATATTGATGCTTTAAAACAATTAGGGGTAACAGATATAGTTTCAATTTCTGCAGTTGGTTCTTTAAAAGAGGATTTGCCACCAGGAACATTTGTAATCGTTGATCAGTTTATAGATAGAACATTTGCAAGAAAAAACACATTTTTTGATGATGAGATTGTAGCTCATGTTTCAATGGCTCATCCAACCTCCAATGGATTAATGAATGCATGCGAAGAAGCAATTAAAAATAAAAAAATTGAATATCAAAGAAATGGTACTTATGTTGTTATGGAGGGACCTCAATTTTCAACATTGGCAGAGTCCAATTTATATAGATCTTGGAAAGCAGATGTAGTTGGCATGACAAATATGCCAGAAGCAAAATTAGCAAGGGAGGCAGAAATTAGATATGCCTCTGTATCTATGGTGACTGATTATGATTGCTGGCATCCAGATCATGAAAATGTAGATGTACAACAAGTAATAAGAGTTCTTTTAGGAAATGCAGTTAAAGCGAAAAATATGATTAAAGATTTAATAGAAAATTTTGAAAATCATATTGATCCAAATGATCCAACAAATAATTGTTTGGATGTGGCAATTATTACAGCACCTGAAAAAAGGAGCAAAGAAACAAAAGATAAACTTAATACGATAGCCGGGAGAGTACTAAGTAAATGAAAAAAATTATAGCAATATCATTTATCATTTTATTTAACACAAATGTCTTGGCTGATAAAATGACTAAGAGTGGATTTTTGACTGACAAAGTTAGCTATTCAAAAGAACAAAAAATAGATAATCCACAAAATAAAATTCTATTAATTTATAATCATGGTCAAACTACTCATGATGGTCCTTCCAGTGATTGCGCATGGAAGGGAGGAATGCAAAATATGTCATCTTTAGTAGGAAAAAAAGTTAAAGATAAAGAGATAGTGGTTTATCTTTTTTGTACAGGCAAACTTAAAGGAGACGATTATAAAAGATTATGGAATAAAAAAAAATTTTCAGAACCATATAAAGGTAAGCCAAAACTTGAAAAAAGATTAGATGCAAATTTAAAACTTATTGAGGATTTTACTGCTCAAGGATTTAATAAAAAACAAATATTTATAACTGGGCGATCTTGTGGTGGATGGATGACAATGATGTTACTCAGTAGATATCAAGATATTGTTGCTGGTGGTATTTCTTTTGTACCTGAGTGCTATGGTCGTTTAACCAAAACTTATAAAGTTAAAAAAGTTGGAGTAGATGATGCTTTAAAAAAATTTAAAGAAAAAGATGGTGCTGGTCCAGCTAATATGAGGCAAATGCAAATAGATGAGATTAAAAAAAGCTCAAATTTACCAGTATTAGTTTTTACTCATCCTAAAGATCCATTTGGTGGATTAGTATCTGATTGGGTTGAGGAAGTTTCAGGTGTCGAAAGAATAGTCATTTCCCAAGACAACAAAGTTAATGGAAAAAGTTGTAGTGTATGGGGAAAACCAATTAAAAATTATCATGATATGGACAGAGCAAATTGTTTCAAAGCATTTAATCAGAAAATTATTGATTTTATTGATTCAAGAGTTGATTAAATGAAAATAGAGGGAAAAGAATATCGTACGATTTGGTTTGAAAACAATGTCGTAAAGATTATTGATCAAACCAAACTTCCACATCGATTTGTTATAAAAGACCTTAAAACGGTTGAAGATGCAATAAGAGCAATTAAAGCAATGGAGGTGAGAGGTGCGCCATTAATAGGAGCAACAGCAGCTTATGGATTAGTATTAGCTATTATTGAAAATAATAATCAATCTTTTCTAAAAAAATCTGCTGAAGATTTAGTTAATTCAAGACCTACAGCAATTAATCTTAAGTGGGCCGTTGATAGAATGATGAATAAATTATCAGGCGTAAAAAGTGATAAAATTTTAGAAATAGCTTTAAGTGAAACAAAAGAAATCTGTGAGGAGGATATAAAGTTTTGTGAAAATATAGGGTTAAATGGTCTTAAAATTATAGAGGAAATTTATAATAAAAAAAAAGATACAGTTAATATTTTAACTCATTGTAATGCTGGATGGCTTGCAACAATAAATTGGGGGACAGCAACATCTCCCATATATCATGCTCATAAAAAAGGTATCCCAATCCATGTTTGGGCAGATGAAACTAGACCAAGAAATCAAGGTGCAAATCTCACTTCATATGAATTAAATGAAGAAGGAATTAAAAATACTATCATTGCAGATAACACAGGTGGAATTTTGATGCAAAGAGGAGAGGTTGATATGTGTATTGTTGGAACAGATAGAACTTTATCAAACGGGGATGTTTGCAATAAAGTTGGGACTTATCTTAAAGCTTTGGCTGCTCATGATAATGATATTCCTTTTTATGTAGCGCTACCTAGTTCAACAATTGATTGGAATATAAAAAACCCTAAAGATATTCCTATCGAGGAAAGAAATTCAGAGGAATTATCTCATATTGAGGGTTATGATGAAAAGGGAGATGTAAAAAAAATACATATCTATCCAAAAAAAAGTAAAGCTATGAATTTAGCTTTTGATGTAACACCTGCAAAATATGTAACAGGATTAATTACTGAAAAAGGTATATGTGAAGCATCATCAGAGGGATTAAGTAAATTATTTAAATGAAAAATTTAGATCAAAAAAATCAAATTATCGAATATTCTTTAAAATTAAATTCAACAAATCTTTCCCCTCTAAGATCAGGAAATATATCCGTAAGAGCTAAAGAAGATGATAAAGATGGATATTTAATTACACCCTCAGGAAAAAAGTATGAAACTCTGAAACCAGAAGATATTGTTTTTATGAGTTTAAACGAAGAGATAGAAAAAAACTACTCAGGAAACAACCCTTCATCTGAGTGGAGATTTCATAGAGATATTTATGTAGATAAAAAGAATGCTCAAGCGATTGTCCATGCTCATTCTCCACACGCAGTAGCTGTATCTTCACATGGTAAAGCAATTCCTCCTTTCCATTACATGATTGCCCTAGCTGGCGGTGAGGACATTAAATGTGCTGATTACGCTACTTTTGGAACAGAAGAGCTTTCCAATAATGTAATTAAAGCTTTAGAAAATAGAAGTGCTTGCTTGATGTCTAATCACGGACAGGTTGCTTTTGGAAAAAATTTAGATGAAGCTTTTGAACTTGCACAAGAGATAGAAAATATTTGTCATCAATACACTATTGCACTAAGGTTGGGAGAACCAAAGATTCTTTCATTTGAAGAGATGAAAAAAGTTTTGGAAAAAGCTAAAAATTATAAAAAAGGGTAACATGATAAAAGTTGGGGAGCATATTACTTTAGATATAATTGGAAATTCCAAGGAATACGATCCTTCAGTTTATGAGAGAGTTATCAATAAAATCGCCAAAGCAGCTAATGTAACTGTCTTAAAAATTTCAAAATATAAATTTGAACCTCAAGGATTTACAATCTTAGCTTTACTTGCAGAAAGTCATATAAGTTTTCATACTTTCCCAGAAAAAGGAATTATAAGTTTTGATTTTTTTACTTGTGGAAAAATAAGTCCATCTGTTGCAATTGATATTATTAAGAATGAATTTGAACATAAAAGAATAGTCAAAAAAGAATTTAATAGAGATACAAGATCACTTTACCATGACATATATAGCTCACCTGGCTTGCAAAAATCATACGTAGTAAATGAGGTTTTAGAGGATTTTAAATCAAAAGTTGGGCAACACATCGAAATTTTAGATCTGGAACAGTTTGGAAAATCATTATTTATTGATGGTGAAATTCAAGTGGCAGCTTCTGATGAGCATTTATATAGTTCAACTTTCGTAGGTGCAGGATTAAAGTTAAATAAGTCTAATGAAAGAGTAGCGATCATTGGTGGTGGCGATGGTGGTGTGGCAAGAGAATGTATTTCTAAAAAATTTAATTTTGTTGATTGGTACGAACTTGATCCTGAAGTGGTTGAAGTTTGTAATAAACATTTAGGTAATATTGGAAATAAGGCTACTGAAAAAAATTCAGTAAAATGTGTTTGGGGTGACGCTTTCAAGAGCATAAAGTCAGTTAGCGATGATACTTATGATCATATTTTTGTTGATCTCAATGATGACCAATTTTGCATAGATCTGGCAGAAAAAAATATGGATTCTCTTGTAAGGATTTTAAAACCCAAGGGTGTAATTACAGCTCAAGTTGGAAGTCAAGACAAAAAACCTTATCAAGTCGAAAACTGGTTAAATGTATTTAATCATCACTTCGGAAATACTAAATTATCAAGGGTTTATATACCTAGTTTTGATTGTTCTTGGAATTTTTCTTCCTCAATAAATCATTAATTTTTTCTTTTTTAAACCTCTAAATTGTGAAATACTTCCTCTTTTATTAAAGGAGATCATAATGAATATATTCAAAAAAACTATTTTTTCAGTTTTACTTTCTCTATTGGTAATCGGGAGTGCTAATGCTGACAAAATAAAAATTGGAACAGAAGGCGCGTATCCTCCATGGAACTCAAAAAATGAGGCAGGTAAGTTAATAGGATTTGAAGTAGAGTTAGCTTACACTCTTTGCAGATATATTGGTCAACAATGTACTATCGTTGAGCAAGATTGGGATGGAATGATACCAGCATTAATCATGAGAAAGTTTGATGCAATAATGGCAGGAATGTCAATTACTGCTGAGAGACAAAAAGCAATTAACTTTTCACAAGGTTATGCAGACGAAGTTGCTTCATTAGCTGTTATGAAAGGTTCTAGTCTAGAAGGTTTAGATACACCTGCAGGTATTAACTTGACTAAACCTGATGGTGCAGCAAAAAAAGCATTAAAAACTCTTACTGCAGCTTTAGCTGGAAAAACAGTATGTGTTCAGACAGCTACAATTCATCAAAACTTTTTAGATTCTGGTGATGTTGGAAAAGTAAATGTAAGAACCTATAAAACTCAAGATGAAGTTAACCTTGATTTAGCATCTGGTAGATGCGATGCGGCGTTAGCTGCAGCTGTTGCCTTTAGTGATTATGCTGAGAAATCTGGAAAACCAGTTGTTCTAACTGGCCCAACTTTTTCAGGTGGTGCATTTGGAAATGGAGTTGGAGTTGGTATCAGGAAAGATGATACTGAACTTTTAAACAAATTTAACAAAGCTATTGATAAAGCAAGAAAAAATGGTGACATAAGCAGAATTGCAACTAAGTGGTTCGGCTTCGATGCATCTATGTAATTAAATTTTAGATCTGGCGACTATAATGTATAGTCGCCAATCTGTATGGAACTTCTAGCATTTGGAGATACTGGTTGGGGTGATGAATTATTTTATGCTACCCTGATGACTATAGCTGTATCAATTACAGCAATGATAATTGGTTTTAGTTTTGCTGCTATTTTTACCCCTCTTAAACTATCAAAAAATATATTATTAAATTTTTTAGCGAACTCTTACACAACAGTAATTAGAGGTGTTCCAGAATTATTAGTAATCTATCTTTTCTTTTTTGGAGGAACAGGTGCAGTAATGTATGTTGCTTCAATATTTGGTTATAATAAATATATAGAAATAAATGCATTTATAACTGGTGCATTTGCAATTGGAATAATTTCTGGCGCATACTCAACTGAGGTTTTTAGGGGAGCAGTTCAATCAATTGACAAAGGCCAGTTTGAGGCAGCCAAAGTTTTAGGGTTAAGTAAATTTACCCAATTTTTTAAAATTATACTTCCACAAGTTTTACGTTTAGCCATTCCTAATCTAAGCAATGTTTGGCAAATTACCCTTAAAGATACATCTTTAATTTCCGTAACAGGTTTAGTTGAAATTATGAGACAATCATATATCGCAGCAGGTTCTACTCGAGATCCTTTATTTTTTTATTCTTTTGCAGCTGTTCTGTATTTAATGCTTACATATTTTAGCATGAAATTAATCAATAAATTAGAAATTAAATATAGCAGGGGATATTAATGGATCTAGAGTTAATGATAACCAGCTTTCCAAAACTATTAAATGCTGCTGCAATAACTTTAAAATTATTATCAGTCTCTTTAATAATTGGTTTATTAATAGGATTACTATTTGCGATTCTAAGATTAAATGAAAATATTTTTATCAATAAATTTGCTTATGGATATTCATACATATTTAGAGGTACTCCACTACTAGTTCAAATATTTATTATTTATTTTGGTTTGGGACAAATTGAATATCTAAGATCTACTTTTTTATGGGTTATCTTAAAAGAACCTTACTGGTGTGCAATTATCGCTTTTGCATTAAATACTGGAGCTTATACATCCGAAATTTTAAGATCTGCATTCCAAACAATTAAACCTGGAATAATTGAGGCAGGACAAAGCTTAGGTATTTCAAATAAAATAATATTTTATAAAATTCAAATTCCAATCGCAATCAGACAATCTCTTCCAGCTTACGGAAATGAGATTATTTTAATGATGAAAGGAACTTCTTTAGCAAGTACTGTTACAATAATGGATTTAACTGGTGTAGCAAAATATATTATTTCAACAACTTTTAAACCAATTGAAGTATTTATTGTTGCTGGTGGAATTTATCTATTTATGACTTTTATAATACACAACGTAATTAAATTTTTAGAGAAAAAGTATAGTTTTAATAGTTAGTATATTCTTTGATTTCTTTAATAGTAGACCCGGTATGGTTATTAATCTCTAATTTTATTTTAGCACGATCATCGTTAAGAAAATGAACATCCCTTGAAAGTTTGATAAACTTTTCACCAAAATCTTTATCTTTTTCACATTGTCTTTTATTATCTTCTATCACCCATAATTTTGAATTTATTTTTTTAAGTGAATTAAATAATTGTTCAAGTTTTTCGTCAGATTTTATATTATTTTCTAATTGATTTTTAAGGATTGAATGTTCATTAGAGATAAATTTAAGTTTTTCAGGGTCTTTGATTTTATCTTTTTTTATTTCTAAAATTGAAATTTTGTCTAAGAGCTCTCCTATTGAAACTTCAATTATAATTTTATTCATAAAATCTTATACTATGTTATCTTGTTATAAATATGTCTAATATATTAATAATTAAACATGGATCTTTAGGAGATATAGCTCAGGCAAGTGGAGCAATTCAAGATATATATGAAAATCATAAGAATGATAAGATTTTTTTATTAACCACAAAACCTTTTTTTGATTTATTCAAAAAAAATCCTTTTATTCATGAGGTAATTTTAGACAAAAGATTACCTAAATATAACCTTCTTTATTTATATTTTTTAATGCGAGATTTAAAAAAACCTAATTTTTCAAAAATTTTTGATTTACAGAATTCCTCTAGGACCAACTTTTACAAAAATATTCTTTTTCCTAAAGCAGATAAAACAGTTTGGTCAAGTTCACTTACCACTCTACCGAACAACCAGAACAAAGATAACTTTGATAAGAATTCTGTTCTTGAGAGGTTTGATTATCAATTAAAAGAATCTGGTTTGAGTACATTAAATACTTTAAAACCTGATTTTAGTTGGGCAGCAACTGATATTAGTGAGATAATTAATTTCTATAAATTAGATAAATATATTTTACTCTTTCCCTTTTGTTCACCTCATTTAAAAATTAAAAAATGGCCGCATTACAATAATTTAATAGAATTAATTTTAAGGGAATATGGAGAAAAATTTAAAATTGTTTCTGCGCCGGGACCACTTGAAATAAAGGAAGCAAAAGATATTAATGCTATAGCCTTATTGGACAACGGAAGAGCCTTGGATATTTCACAACTTACTTCACTAATTAAAACGAGTTCATTTGTAGTCGCAAATGATACAGGTCCTGCTCATATAGCATCTCATATAGGAGCTAAAGGTTTGACTTTGTTTGGAAAACATACGACAGCTTATAAAGTTAGTATTGAGAGGGAAAACTTTAAAGCTATTCAAGTGTCTGACCTTAATAACTTAAGTGCTGAAAAAGTTTTTGAAAGAATAAAAAGCGTTTTGCTCTAATTAAAAATTTTTTTATATTTATCTAAAATCTTATCCCATTGAAAATTAGCTGCATACTCTTTTGCATTTTCACCCAATTCTTTATATTTTTTATTTTTAATCATGAAATTTAATGATGAATAAATATCATCTAAACTATTTCCATCACATATTAATCCTGTCTTTTCATGAACAATTGCATCAGAGGCGCCACCATCTTTACCTCCTAATGATGGAACATTGTATTGTGCGGCCTCTATGTAAGAGATTCCAAATCCTTCAACAGAGGTTTTATGTATTACTGAAGGCATTACAAAAATATCTGATTTCGCTACTAGTGAATTTTTTAAATCTAAACTAATTTCTTTAAAAAACATAACTTGCGAAGTCAAATCGAGTTCATTTACTAACTTTTTAATGTTTTCTTCCTCTTCACCATATCCTACACAAATATAAACTATGTTAGGATAAAGTTGTTTTAAATTTCTAATAGCCATAATTACTTTTTCATGATTTTTTCTTTTATCAAATCTCGAAACAGTAATTAATCTTGGTGTTTTTATCTTTAGTAAGCTTTCGACCTTATCAGATGTTTTTTTATTTAGTTCTTGCACAGGGTTTACTCCAGGATTGATAACAACCACTTTATGCTCAACTACACCGCTCTTAATAGCCAAATTTTTAGTATATTCAGAATTAGCGATTACTTTTTCGACATTATTTAAGACTTTAATTAATCTTTGATTTAAAGAACTTCCTTGAGGATGATTAATTTCTTTTCCATGAATTAAGCAATACTTTTTTTTATTAGTGTTTATAAGCTCTAAACTTTTCCAGTGATCAGCAATAATCCCTTTGACTTTATTTTCTCTTAAGAACTGATTAACTAGTTGTGCTTTTCTAATTTTTCTTAAAAATTTAATACCACCTACTCTTTCAATTGAAAAATTTTCACAATTATCAAAATTTTCGTGACTTTCCTGGTAATCTGCAAAAACTTTAATCAAAAAATTTTTAGACATTTCTTTTGTTAATCCCCACATCAAACTTTGCATGCCACCTAATTCGGGTGGGAAGGCTCTAGTTATTATTATGTACATTAATTATTGTTTCCACTTAATACTACATCCAGCGCTTGGAATCTGAGTTTCTGGCCCTTTATCTGTTTCGGCAATTTGCTTCATCGCATTAAGTAAATCACTATCACCCTTTCTTATAGGCACTAAATTTTTGAGCTCTCTAAGTCTTCCTCTATATTGTAATTCTAAATTTTTATTATATCCAAAAAAATCTGGTGTACATACAGCGTTATATATTTTTGCTATTTCTTGAGTATCATCATATAAATAAGGAAAGTTAAATTGATTTTTTTTGGCAAATTTAATCATATTGTCAAAAGAGTCTTCTGGATAATTTTCAGCATCATTTGCACAAATAGCTACTGAGTTTATTCCAATTTTTTTTAATTCCTTACAATCTTCAACAATATCTCTAGTAATAGCCTTTACATAAGGACAGTGATTACAAATAAACATAACTAATGTTCCTTTCTCACCTTTGATATTATCTAAAGAGATAATTTCATTGTCAGTAGATTTAAGCTTAAAGTCATAAGCCTTTTGGCCAAAATCACATATTGGAGTTTGTATTGGCATATTGTAATAATATATAAATTATGTTTTACGATTTAAAAGACAAAAAACCAAAAAACTCTGGCGAAAATTGGGTAGCACCAAATGCGGTTGTAATCGGTGACGTCACACTAGAAAAGAATACAAGTATTTGGTTCAATGCAACCTTAAGAGGAGATATAGAAAATATTCATATAGGTGAAGGTTCAAATGTCCAAGATGGAAGTGTATTACACACAGATCCAGGCTGTCCCTTAAGAGTTGGAAAAGATGTAACCGTTGGTCATCTAGTTATGCTTCATGGATGTACGATAGGGGACAATAGTCTAATTGGAATTGGTGCAGTGATTCTTAACAACGCTAAAATTGGAAAGAATTGTATTATTGGTGCCAAAGCTTTAATCACAGAGAATAAAGAAATACCAGACAACTCTTTAGTGATTGGTTCACCAGGTAAGGTTGTTAGAGAAGTTACCGAGGAAGAAAAAAAAGCAGTATGGGAAAATACTAAACACTATCAAGATAACTGGAAAAAATATTCAAAATCTATTTTTTAAGATACGTTTTATTAAAATCCCATATTTGACCAATTATCTTTATCATTATATTTGTCTAATTCTTTTTTAGTAATTGGTCTAAAAAGTATAAATCCTACAACAATCACTAAAATTACTATAATAGTTGTTTCCATAATTCGAATTTAGACAAGTAGATTTGAATTACACTGCGATATTTAGACTTGATTAAAGATTTATTTAAAACTCTATTAGGGTACTAACCAAGCATTATTGCCAGTCTCTAAATCAAATTTTGCTCTTCGATGTCCTTTTGCTGCAAGATACAACCACTCAATAGATTTAATTTTACACTTAATAACCGTAAAGTTTTTGTAGCCTTCTTCACTTTGTTCCATAGTGTAATCAAAATCTTCTAATTTAGATATCATTCCAGAAGTTGGATTTTCTGTAGCAGTTCCTGGAGGGCTATCAGTTAAATAACAACGTCTGCTTATATGTTGAGTTTTTTTCCAAGATTCTTCGGTTGTAGAATTTTGATTATTAACTTCACATTCTACTTTTACTCTTAGCTGTATCTTTTCTTCTTTGTCGTAAAAAACTAGAGATGCTTTTTTATTTTTTTTAAGAATATCCACCTTTGGAGATCTTAAATCAGTGTGAAATTGTAATAGATTGTTTGCCCTATCTGATTTACGTAAAACAACAATTCTACCATCTACTTCATCTTGATGAGCACAGATAAAGACAGGAATTCTAAATGGTGAACCTCTATTGGTCACAGCATCATCTAACATAGACCAATACTTATTTTTAATTTCTTTTAGATTTTCATAGTATGCTGGTTGCATACATTACTTTATAAATCTTTTGATTAAACTTGAAGTGTCCCAACGGTTCCCACCTAAACCTTGAACTTCTCCGTAAAATTTATCCACAAGTTCTGTTACAGGTAATAATGAGCCATTATTTTTAGCTTCATCCATTGCAATTTTTAAATCTTTTCTCATCCAATCAACTGCAAAACCAAAATCAAATTTATCATCAATCATAGTTTTGTATCTGTTTTCCATTTGCCAGGATTGTGCAGCTCCTTTTGAAATTACTTCAATAACATCCTCCATGTTTAATCCAGCTTTCATTCCAAAATTAATTCCTTCAGATAATCCTTGAACAAGTCCCGCTATACAAATTTGATTAACCATTTTTGCAAGTTGTCCACTACCAGCTTTACCAAGTAGTTTCATTTTTTTGCTGTAGCAATCAATTTTATCCTTTGCTTTATCAAAGTCAGTCTGATCACCACCAATCATCACTGTTAAGGCACCGTTTTCTGCACCAGCTTGTCCACCCGATACAGGAGCGTCTAATGCACCGAATCCATTTTTCTTTGCGTGCTCATAAATTTCTCTTGCAATTGTTGCTGATGCTGTAGTGTTATCAATATAGATTGCACCTTTCTTGATTGTTCTAAAAGCACCATTGTCACCAAATGTTACTTCTCTTAAATCATTGTCATTTCCTACACAGGTAAAAATATATTCTGCATCTTTTGCAGCAATAGCTGGTGTTTCAGCTATTTTACCTTTGTATTCACCAACCCATTTTTCAGCTTTAGATCTTGTTCGATTAAAAACAGTTACATTGTGTCCGGCTTTTGATATATATCCAGCCATTGGGTAGCCCATTACCCCAAGACCTATGAAAGCAACATTACAAGTCATAAATTTTTTATATGTTTAAGAGTTTAAATTTAAAAGTAATTATTTTTGGTTTTATATTTACATTTTTTTCAAGTTTTGGACAGAGTTTTTTTCTTGGCCTATTTAATTCAAGTATACGTGATACACTTTCTATTACACAGGGACAATTTGGATCAATATATGCATCAGCTACATTACTTAGTAGTTTCATATTAATATGGATTGGAAAAAAAATTGATGATATTAATATTTTTAAGTTTGCTTTTTTTGTAACACTACTTCTTTCTTTTTCATGTTTTTTCTTCTCAAAAATTTCATCTGTGATCTTTTTATTTTTAGCAATATTTCTAATGAGATTTTCAGGTCAAGGTATGATGTCTCACACCGCAACAACTACAATTTCAAGATATTTTACAAAATCTAGGGGGAAAGCTTTAAGCACTACTTGGTTTGGTCTTTCAACAGCAGAATTTATTCTACCAGTTTTTATCGTCTACTTATTGACAATTACTTCTTGGCAAAATATTTGGATTTCGATTTCTCTCTTAGTTTTGATTTTTTTGCCTGTAGTTTCTTTTTCATTAATTAAAGACTTAAATTTTGATTCAAGGGAAGAAGTTAATGAAAATGAAAAAAATGAAAAAAAAATTAAACAATGGAAAAGAATTGATGTTTTGAAAGATTATAGATTTTACGTAATATGTTCAAACATGCTAGCAATGCCGTGGATTGCAACTGGTGTATTTGTCTATCAATCATTTATTACTGAATCTAAAGATTGGGGAGCATTTATTATTGCACAATCTTTTATGGTGTATTCTATTTTATCTGTAATTACTTTATTAGCTTCTGGATTCTTAATTGATAAATTTACAAGTAGAAAATTATTAATATTCATGAATTTCCCTTTATTACTCTCAGCTTTAGTTTTGATTTTCTTTGACTCAACTATTACTGCATTTATATTCTTGGGATTAATAGGTATTTCTAATGGATTAGCTAATGTATTGGGTTCTTCTACTTGGGCTGAGATTTATGGTGTAAAATATATTGGATCTATTAAAGCGCTAACTACAGCCTTAATGGTTTTTTCAACAGCTTTTGGTACTGCCTTATTTGGTATATTAATTGATAAAGGATTTTCTATTGAGCAGATAGCTATGATTTCTTTTATTTATATTCTAGCGTCCTTAATAGCTCTATTTATAGTAAGAAATAGATTAAATCCGATATATATTTAAATAATCCTTGATTTTTTTAATCTCAGCTTATAGATAATCCGCATGGCAAGAGTAACAGTTGAAGATTGTATAGACAAAGTAGATAGCCCTTACGAATTAGTATTAGTTGCAAAAGAGAGAGCGACACAACTAAATTCTGGTATAGAACCTACTCTAGATAGAGATAATGATAAAAATACGGTTATTGCATTAAGAGAGATAGCGGAAGAAAATATTAAAGTTCCAGATCTAACAGATAGTGCAATCTACAAATTAAGAAAACATGTTGAACAAGTAGATGATGGAATAGATGAAGATGAAGAGGTAGGCGATGATTTTGAAAGCTTATATAAAGGGGAAGTATCAAAAAGTGGTACGCCAATACTTCCATCTAAAAGAGCAAGAAAAACACCTGAAAAAATTCAAGTATCCCAAGAAGATTTGGCAGAATTATCAGAGACAGCAAAACCAGATGTTGAGAGCTCTATAAGTGATGATAACATTTCTGAAGATGGTGAAGTTTCATTAGATAAGGTTTCTGAAACTGAAAACCAACAAAATGCAGAGGTGGAAGCTCAAGAAAATCCTGAAGATAACGACACTTCAAACTCTTAATAGAATCCTATAAAGTTAAATAATGAAAAGGAAAGTATCAGTTGCTCCTATGATGGATTGCACTGACAGACATGAAAGATTCTTTTTAAGATTAATTTCAAAAAACACTCTCCTTTATACTGAAATGATTGTTGATGAGGCTATAAATAGGGGAGATAAAAAAAAACTATTAGAATTTAATATTAATGAAAAACCTTTAGCACTTCAACTTGGTGGATCATCGCCAAAACTCTTATCTGAAGCTACAAAAGTTGGTGAAGATTTTGGTTATGATGAAATAAATTTGAACCTGGGGTGCCCAAGTAAAAAAGTTGAAAAAAATAAGTTTGGTGCATGTTTAATGAGAGAGCCAAATTTAGTTGCAGACTGTTTGAGTGAAATGCAATCAGTAACTAAATTACCAGTTACCATCAAAACAAGAATTGGATATGATGATGTTGAGGATTATGAAAATTTTAATAAATTCATTTCAATAATTAAAAATAGTGGAGTAAAAACCTTTATTATTCATGCTAGAAAAGCTATGCTTGGAAAATTTACACCTAAACAAAATTTAAACATTCCTCCACTTAAATATAATTATGTGTATAGATTAAAAAAAGATTTTCCTAATGAGGAAATTATTATAAATGGAGGTATTACAAATGTTAATGAAATTAAATTTCATTTAAAAAAAACAGATGGAGTTATGATTGGCAGAGCCGCATATCATACCCCTTATTTATTGGCTGAAATTGAAAAAGAAATATTTAAAAATGATAACATTCCCAGTAGACAGGATGTTATAAAGCAACTTATTCCCTATGTAAAAAGTGAGTTAAAAAAAGGAACAAGAATAAATCAAATCATGAGACATACACTTGGATTATTTCATGGTCAATCAGGATCAAGTTATTGGAAAAGATATCTCAGCGAGAATATGTGTGTACGTGATGCTGATGTAAAAAAAATAGATCACATAATGGATAAAATTAAGTATAACAATTTTGATACAAGAGTAGGGCAATCTGCTTAGTTCATTAATATCAAACGAATATATCTACATAATTTTGTTAATGGTTTTGACAGCAATTCCAGTTGGATTTGTTGCAGGTTTGTTTGGAATTGGAGGAGGTTTGATTACAGTCCCATTTTTATATTATATTTTTGGAACTTTAGATATTGATCAACAATACGTAATGCATTTAGCTGTTGGTACATCTTTTTCAATAATTATTCCAACATCTATTGTTTCAGTTTTAACCCATCATAAATTTAAAGCTGTAGATTTTAATATTGTCAAAAGATACGGAGTTTTTGTAGTATCGGGTGTCATTATTGGAACTATTTTTGCTGCATCATTAAAAACAAAAGCTCTTGTTCTTTTTTTTTCATTAATCATTTTACTGTTAAGTATTTATTTGCTTTTGATTAAAGAAAAGGAAAGTAACCTTATTATTGAGATGAAACTCTATTTAAGGATTATGTTAGGTTTTATTGTAGGTTTTATTTCTGCACCTATGGGTATTGGTGGTGCCATTATGAACGTGCCAATACTTAAATTTTTTGGTTATTCAATAAACAAGGCAATTGGAAGTGCAGCAGCAATTGGTTTTTTAATAGCTTTATTTGGAGCAACTGGATTTTTAGTCTCAGGAAGTTATTTAAAATCTAATCTTCCACTTAGTATCGGTTTTTTAAATATACCAGCTTTTTTAATATTTATTCCCATTACGACTTTAATGGCCAGGATTGGAGCAAAAACAGTTCATAATTTGGATAAAAATAAAATAAGTAAATTGTTTGGTATTTTTCTTTTAATTATTGCTATTAAATTTTTTTATGAATATTTAAAATTATAAAAAAAAGGAGGTGATTTCAGTCTCCCTCCATCACCTCACATTATAAACTTAATTGATTCTTTAAAACCAAATGATCACTTAATAGTTGAATTTTAAACTTATCATTTTAAGAATTTTAAAAAGCACTGCTACGGATAATATGCAAAAATCGTAAATTTTGAGTTTTACACTCAATGATTGTACTCAATTTAAACATAACTTTTAAATGCAGTGGATACAAAAAATGATACTTTAAAGCATGAGCAAAAAAAAGATAAAAAAAAAAGTTAAAAATAATTTAAATATTATTGAATCACTATCAGAAACAATAATTGGTGGAATGAATAATAAAATTCAAAATTTTTATCGAGACTTACAAAAAAATAGAGAAAAAAGAAAATTAAGATTAGAAAAAGAAAAAAAGATTCAAGAAAAAAAAGAAATAGAGCAGCAAAAAAAACAAGCTCATCAAGAAAAAATAATCAAAGCAAGAGAGGAGAAAAATCAAATATTAGCTCAACAAAGATTGATTATTGAAAATGAGAGACAAATTAGAAAAAATGAGGAAAAAAGAAATAAAATCGAGGCGAAGAGATTACAAATAGAGCAACAAAAATTAAAAGATGAGGAAGCAAAAAAATTAAGAGAAGATGCTAGAAGACTGAAAGAAGAAGAATTAAGGATAAAGATATTAGAAAGACAAAAAATTAGAGAAGAGAAAAATAGAATTAGATTAGAGAATATAAAATCAAAAGAATTAGAGGCTCAAAAAAGAAGGGAAATAAAAGAGGCAGAACGACAAGAGAAAAATAGAATAAAGGAAATAGAAAGACAAAAAAGATTAGATGAGGAACAAAAACTAAGAGAAGCTGCTAGAAAATTAAAATATGAAGAAGAAAAATTAAGAGAGACAGAGAATAGGTTAAAACAACTTGAATTAGATAGGCAACAAGAGCTAGATAGACAGATTTTAAATGAACAAGCCGAACAAAGAGCTAAAGAAGATGAACTCAAGCAAATAGAGGAGCAAACAAAAACTGAGGAAGCTGAAAAATTACTTAGAGAGAAAGAGGAAAGAGAAAAAGCAGAAGAATTGAGAAAAGAACAAGAAGAACAGAGACTTGTAGATGAAGAAAGAGCTAAGTTATTAAAAGAAAAAGATGAAGAGGAAGAAAGAATTAAAGAGGAAAATCGTAGAATTAAAGAATGGGAAGATAAATTTGATCAAGAGCAAAGAATAAGAGAAGAGGAATTAATCAAAAAGTTTTACAGCGACCATTCAAAACCATCTAAAACAGAAAACGAAAGTAATGATAATATGGAAAAAGAGGAAAAAAATAATTAAATTTTCTGATCATATTCTCCTACATTTCCATTTTCTTTTAAAATCTTATCAATAAATCTAAATATATTAATTTTTCTTTCATTTGAGGTTGGACTCTCAGTTACAACAACTAATGATGGTTTATTTGATGAAGCTCTGATTAGACCCCAGGAACCGTCTTCAAAAGAAAATCTAACTCCATTTACAGTTATTATGTTTTTAATTTCTTGATTATCTATCTTTATTTTCTGGGCTTTTATTCTTTCAAATACTTTAACCATTTCGTTAACCACATTATATTTTTCTTCATCTTTGCAAAATGGTGCCATTGTTGGAGATTGGTAAGTAACGGGAAGTTCTTTTATTATTTCATTTAATTTTTTATTTTGATTATTTAATAGATGACAAACCTGAATTGCCGAATTAATACCATCATCATAACCATAACCTAATGGTTGATTGAAAAAAAAGTGTCCGCTTTTCTCAAATCCAGCTAAAGCTTTTTCTTTATTAACTTTTCTTTTGATATGAGAATGACCTGTTTTCCAATACAAAGTTTCACATTTATTTTTATTTAAAATTTCATCAGTTACGTAAAGGCCAGTAGATTTTACATCTACAACAAACTTTGAATTTTTATGGGTATTTGATAGATTTCTTGCAATTAGTAATCCAATTTTGTCAGAAAATATTTCATTGCCTTCGTTATCAATTACTCCTACACGATCACCATCTCCATCAAAACCAAAACCTATATCAGCATTGTTTTCTTTTACTGATTTAGCAATAGCATGAAGCATCTCTAAATCTTCAGGATTTGGATTGTATTTTGGAAAGGTCCAGTCTAAATTACAGTCAAGCTCAACTACCTCGCAACCAATTCCTCTTAAAATATCAGGAGCAAATATACCAGCTGTACCATTCCCACAAGCAATAACAACTTTAATTTTTTTATTAATTTTATTTTTATTGATTAAGTCATTTTTATAAATTTCATTAAAATTTTTTATTTCTTTTTCTTTACCTTTACCTTTCGAAAATTTTTGATTTAAGGTTATTTCTTTTAATTCTTTCATTTCTTCCGGCGCATGAGTTAATCCTTTTTTGATTCCCATTTTTACTCCTGTCCAACCATTTTCATTATGACTAGCTGTTACCATTGCAACAGCATCTGCATCTAAATTGAATTGAGCGAAATAAACCATTGGTGATAAAGATAAGCCAACATCTTCGATAAAACATCCGGTTGAAACCAAACCTTTTTTTAATGCTGATTTTATTTCCTCACTATAGGATCTGTAATCATGTCCGACTATTACTCTCGGATTTTGTTTATTAGTATGCTTCTTAATTTGAGTTCCTAGTCCTTTACCTAAAATTTTGATTCCCTCTGAGTTGATATCTTTTTCATAGATCCATCGTGCGTCATATTCTCTAAAGCCTAAAGGGTCTATTTTTATTGACTGAGTCATCCTGTTAATTACTTACTTTTTCCTCTTTTTTATAGTTGAATATTTTTTTTATTGTTCTATAAATGTTCTATTGATTTACTTGTTATATAGTATATCAATACCCAGCGTACACAACATATAGTTGTTTTCGCACAATTAACTAAATATAACAATATAAATGAATAAAATACTATCACAGGCCTTAAAGAAAGCTGTCTCTGAATATAGCCCAAAAGTAACTGAGGTCTCAAAGAATAATAGACCGGATTTATTTTCATTAAGTGATGAAACTGAACTTTTTCAGAATGATAAAGGTATTATTATTAAAATTGATCGATCAAAGGATGTAAATTTAACTGATTTTGGTAAAGCAACTCTTAAAGATAGATATCTTGGTCACAATGAATCTTTTCAAGACTTATTTGCTAGAGTAGCAAGCACTTACGCTGATGATAATTTACATGCACAAAGAATTTATAACTACATCAGCAATCTTTGGTTTATGCCGGCAACACCAGTTTTATCGAATGGTGGAACGAAACGAGGATTACCTATATCATGTTTTTTAAATGAAGCCTCTGACAGTTTAGGTGGTATTTTAGATCTTTGGAGTGAAAATGTTTGGTTGGCTGCCAAAGGTGGTGGTATAGGAAGTTATTGGGGTAACTTAAGATCTATAGGTGAAAAAATTGGTAAAGTTGGAAAAACTTCAGGAATAATTCCTTTTATTAAAGTGATGGACTCTTTGACAATGGCAATAAGTCAAGGATCTCTCAGAAGAGGATCTGCAGCTTGCTATCTTCCTGTTGATCATCCTGAAATTGAAGAATTCATGGAAATGAGAAGACCAACAGGTGGAGACCCGAACAGAAAAGCTCTAAATCTACATCACGGTGTTTTAGTTTCAGATGCATTTATGAGAGCGGTTGAAAATGATGAACAATGGGCTTTAAAAAGTCCTGCAGACGGAAGTATTCAACAAACCATTTCTGCGAGAAATTTATGGATAAGACTGTTAACTGCAAGAATAGAAACTGGAGAACCTTATATAATTTATATAGACACAGTTAATAGACAAATACCTCAACATCACAAATTAGCTAATTTAACTGTTAAAACTTCTAACCTTTGTAGTGAAATAACTTTACCAACTGGTGTTGATAAAGATGGAAGAGATAGAACAGCTGTTTGTTGTTTATCATCTTTAAATTTAGAAAAATATGATGAGTGGAAAGATGATCCGAATATGATTGGTGATGTAATGAGGTTTTTGGATAATGTTTTATCTGACTTTATTAAAAAAGCTCCTGATCAATTTAAAGATGCAAAATATTCAGCTGAAAGAGAAAGAAGTGTTGGACTTGGTGTCATGGGCTTTCATTCTTTCTTGCAAAAACATAGAATACCTCTTGAATCAGTCATGGCAAAATCTTGGAACAAAAAAATATTCAAACAAATTCATGAACAAGTTAATAAAGCATCAAATGATTTAGCAGAAGAAAGAGGTGCGTGTCCTGATGCTGCAGAATATGGTTTTAAAGAAAGGTTTTCAAATAAAACTGCTATAGCTCCAACAGCATCAATATCTATTATTTGTGGTGGTGCATCTCCAGGTGTTGAGCCTATTGCAGCTAACAGCTATACTCATAAAACTTTGTCAGGATCTTTTAATGTTAGAAATAGATATTTAGAGGAAATTTTAGAAACACACGGCAAAAATGATGATGAAACATGGTCTACAATTACAACAAATCAAGGCTCAGTTTCTCATTTAGATTTCCTTACAGATTTGGAAAAAGACGTATTTAAAACTGCTTTTGAATTGAACCAAAAATGGATTGTAGAATTGAGTGGAGATAGAACACCATTTATTTCCCAAGCACAATCAGTAAATTTATTTTTACCAGCAGATGTTCATAAAAAAGAATTGCATAGAATTCATTTTGATGCATGGAAGAAAGGTTTAAAAAGCCTCTATTATTGCAGATCAAAATCAATTCAAAGAGCTGAAAATATCAATAATGCAAAATCAACTGATATTACAGCAAATGTATATAAATCTAAAAATAAACAAACTAACGAACAACCGGAATACGAGGAGTGTCTATCATGTCAGTAGAAACAAAAGTAAAAGAGGACAAAAAAGAAATAATTCAACCAAAAAAAATGGGATTATTAGTTGAAAATCCTGTTTATAAACCATTTAGATATCCATGGTGTTACGATGCATGGTTAACACAACAAAGAATTCATTGGTTGCCTGAAGAAGTACCATTAGGCGATGATGTGAGGGATTGGCAAAAAAACTTATCACAACCTGAAAAAAATTTAGTGACTCAAATATTTAGATTCTTCACACAAGCTGATGTTGAGGTTAACAATTGTTATTTGAGACATTACACAACTGTTTTTAAACCAACTGAAGTATTAATGATGATGACAGCTTTTGCTGCAATGGAAACAGTTCATGTAGCTGCATATTCACATTTATTAGATACAATTGGTATGCCTGAGTCTGAGTACTCAGCTTTCATGAAATACAAAGAGATGAAAGATAAATATGATTACATGCAAGGTTTTAATGTAAATTCAAAAGAAGATATTGCAAAAACAGTCGCTGTCTTTAGTGCATTTACAGAAGGTTTACAATTATTTGCAAGTTTTGCTATTTTATTAAACTTTCCAAGACATAATAAACTCAAAGGTATGGGTCAGATAGTAACTTGGTCAGTTAGAGATGAAACTCTTCACTGCAATTCGATGATTAGAATTTTCAAGGAGTTTATAAAAGAAAACCCTGAAATCTGGACACCAAAACTAAAAAAAGAACTTTATGAGGCATGCAGAACAATTATTTCACATGAAGATGCTTTTATTGATTTAGCTTTTGAAATGGGTCCTATGGAAGGCTTAACCGCACAAGAAGTTAAGGATTATATAAGATTTATTGGAAACAGAAGATTAGTTCAATTAGGTTTAGAACCAATTTATGATGTAGAAAAAAATCCTCTTGGTTGGCTTGATACAATGTTGAATGCTGTTGAGCATATGAACTTCTTTGAGGGACGTGCAACTGAATACTCTAAAGCTTCAACACAGGGAACTTGGGTAGAAGCATTTAGTTAAATTTAAAAATAGTGATTGAAAAAAGTAACTTTTTTTCTAGCCGTAGATCTGTGTTGGCAAGAAAAATGTCAAATGCAGAGATACCTGCAGAACATTTAGATGTCATATTAAAAGCAGGCTTAAGAGTTCCAGATCATGGAGCATTAAACCCATGGAGAATAAAAGTTATCAAAGGTGACTCCCTAAAATACATAGATGAAAACATAATCGTCAAAGAGTTTTTAAATCAAAATCCTAAAGCTGACGAAGTATCAATTGATAGAGAATCTAAAAGATTACAAAGAGCTTCAGTAGTAATAGCAGTTCTATCCTGTCCAATTGAAAACTCAAAAATACCTGAGTGGGAAATGAGATTATCATCGGGAGCAGTTTGTATGAATATACTTTCATGCGCACAATTTTTAAATTATGCAGCCCAATGGCTAACTGAATGGTATGCATATAATGATAATTTATTAAAATATCTTGGTGGTGATATTAAAAAAGATAAAATTTCAGGCTTCATTTATTTAGGTCATAAAAAAGAGGAACCGACTGAAAGAAAGAGACCAGATCCGAATAATATAATAAGCTTTGTTTAATCTCTTTTTTTTTATATTAATATTACTAAAACGTTATTAATATGAAGTATAAAAAGTATTTCAGAAAAACTAGTCTTAAACAAAAAGGTGATGGTGATTTTTTTCTTGATCAGATTGAAATAAAAAAACCCAAGTGTTTTTTAGAGGTTGGTGTTTTTCACGGGGTGACCGCAAGAAATATTTGTGAATTACTTTATCAAATTCATAAAGATAATTTTAAATATATTGGATTAGATTTATTTGAAAAAAATGAAGAAAATAAATCAGAAATTATTCCTAATACAAGTTTCTCAAATCCGTTAAAAAGACTTTATTTTAAATATATAAAAAAACAAGATCCATATAGTATAGAGTCTGTAAAAGATCTTTTAAAAAAATTTGAAAAAAATATTCATCTTATTAAGGGAAACTCAAATTTTGTGCTAAAAAAAATTGATATGTCTAAAATTGATTACGTTTTTTTAGATGGTGGACACGACTATTTTACTGTCAAAAATGACTTAGATAATTGTATTGAAGTAATCAACAAAAATGGAACAATATTATGTGATGATTATAATTTATCATATGCGCCTGGGGTAAGAAAAGCGATAGATGAATTTGTTATTAAAAATAATTTTAAATGTGAGATTTTATATAAATCAAGATTTGCAAAAATAGAAAAAAACTAAATTATCTTTGATTCAACTGTACAACTTTTCTATGTTGACTACCTTTATAACTAGCTAAAGGTCTTATTAATTTATTAGCTGTATGTTGTTCCATTATATGAGCAGACCAGCCAGTAATTCTTGAAATTACAAAAATTGGTGTAAAGAAATCAGTATCAAAACCCATTAAATGATAAGTAGGACCGGTGGGATAATCAACATTGGGATAAATATTTTTTTGTTCAATCATAACTTTTTCAACAATGTCATATATTTTTTCAAATTTTTTATCTTTTTTAATTTTTGCTACTTTCGCAAAGTATTTTCTCATTGTAGGAACTCTTGAGTCTCCTGATTTATAAACCCTATGTCCAAATCCCATCACGACTTCTTTGTTTTTTAGAGCATTATTAATCCATTTTAATGCATTTTCTGGATTTTTGATTTTATTCATCATATGCATCACTTCTTCGTTAGCTCCACCATGTAGAGGGCCTTTAAGACTAGCAATGGCTCCTGTAATAGCGCCATGAATATCTGAAAGACTACTTGTTATTGTTCTTGCTGTGAAGGTCGAAACATTAAAACTATGCTCAGCGTAAAGTATTAAAGAAACATCAAAAGCTTTAACTATTTCTTTTTGTGGAACTTTTCCAAAGCACATATAAAAAAAATTCTCGGAAATATTCAAATCTTTTTTTGGTTTTATAATTTTTTTACCTTTTCTTAGTCTATAAAAAGCTGCTAAGGCAGTTGGGGTTTTTGCCAAAATTCTTATAGCCTTTCTCATATTTGCCTCAGGAGATGAGTCACTTGTTTCTTTATCTTCAAGACCCATAATGCTTACAGCCGTTCTAGCTACATCCATTGGATGAGATTTTTTTGGCATTCGCTTTATAATAGAATATAAATCTTTTGATAAATCTCTATTAGTTCTCTCCTCTTTTTCAAACTTTCTTAGTTGTATAGAGTTTGGCAAATCTTTATTTAAAATTAAATATGCGACCTCTTCAAATCTACAGTATTCACAAAGATCTTGAGCAGCATAACCTCTATAAGTAAGTGAATTTATTTCTGGCATTACCTTTGAGACTTCTGTCTCGTCCACAACTATACCTAGTAAACCTTTTTTAATCTCTTCACTCATTATTCATGACCATCAGTTTTAAAGTTATAAATTTTTTCATCCAAACTATTATATTTTTCATAATCTACAAGATCATATAATCTTTTTCTGGTTTGCATTTTATCAATAATATTATTTTGATGTCCATTTGCATAAATGTCTCTTAATCCATCTTCAACATTTTTCATTGCTAATCTTTGAGTTGTAACAGGATAAATAACAATATTAAAACCGATATTTTCTAATTCTTTATAATTTAATAATTTCGTTTTTCCAAACTCTGTCATATTAGCTAACAAATAACATGAAAGTTCTTCTCTGACTTTTTCAAAATCTTTTTCATCATGAAGTGCTTCAGGGAATATAATTTCTGCACCAGCATCTATGTAAGCCTTGCATCTTTGAATCATTTTATCTATGCCTTCAACACTTTTAGCATCTGACCTAGCAATAATTTTAAAATCTTCATCTTTTTTTGCTGAGACACACTCTTTAATCTTTTTGACCATTGTATCAGTTGATATCAATTCTTTATTATCTAGGTGTCCACATCTTTTTCTCTCAATCTGATCTTCTATATGGACTCCTGTAATCCCGAAATCTTCAAAAGTTTCAATAGTTTCTTTACAGGATTTAAATCCTGTATCTATATCAACAATAGTTGGAAGGTTGGTTACTCTTGAAATTAGATATGATCTTGTGCTTACATCTTGCAATGTAGTTAAACCAATATCTGGAAAGCCAAGATCATTTGCCATCACACCCCCTGATACATAAACAGCATCATAACCTATCTCTTCAATTAATTTTGCAGTGAGAGGGTTATAAGCACCAGGTGCTCTTAATATTTTTTTTGATTTAAGTTTTTCTGAAAAATCTTTTCTTTTTTGTTTAGTTTCTTTCTTGACAAAATACATTAAAAAATTCCTCTTTTTAAATTTCGTTTGATTTTGCTTTTTTTAACTTCGACATTAAGTTTACTTAATTGCCCTGATTTTAATTTTCTCAAGTTTTGAACTGTCTTTAAAAATCTGTCTTTTTCTTGTTTATCTAAAATATTTTCAGTAAGTGTTAAAAATTTATTGATGTAGTTTTTTCTTTTAAATGGTCTTGATCCATATGGGTGAGCATCAGCAACTCCTTGTTCTTCAGAAATTTTTTTTCCATTTTTTAAAGTTATTATTACTTTTGCTCCAAAGGCCTTTTTTCTAGGGTTAGGATCATGATACCTTTTAGTCCATTTTTTATCTTCATGTGTTTTTATTGATTTCCATAATTTAATCGTGCTTTTTCTTTTAGCTCTACTTTTTGTGTATGATTTTACATGATGCCAATTGCCATCCTCTAATGCAACAGCAAATATATACATTATTGAGTGATCTAAAGTTTCTCTACTTGCATTAGGATCCATTTTTTGTGGGTCGTTTGCACCCGAACCAATTACATAATGTGTATGATGACTGGTATAGATGTCTATTTTTTTAATTTGATTTAGATCTGATACTTTCTTTTTCAGTTTTTTTGCAAGATCAATTAGCGCCTGAGATTGATATTCAGCTGAATATTCTTTTGTATAAGTTTCAAGTATAGCCTTTTTGCTCTCGTTTTTTTTTGGAAGTGGGACTTTATATAAAGCTTTTTTACCATCTAAAATTCTTGCAATTACACTATCTTCACCTTCATAAATCGGACTTGGAGCACCTTCGCCTCGCATAACTCTATCAACAGCTTCGATTGCAAGTTTACCAGCATGTGCTGGAGCATAAGCTTTCCAACTTGAAATTTCACCTTTTCTAGATTGTCTTGTTGAAATAGTTGTATGTAAAGCTTGTTGAATTGCCTGATAGATTGTTTCAGTATTTAATTTTAGCATTGATCCAATTCCAGCTGCAACACTTGGACCCAAATGAGCTATATGATCTACTTTATGTTTGTGTAAGCAAATTCCTTTTACCAAATTAACTTGAACCTCATAGG
Source organism: uncultured Pelagibacteraceae bacterium (assembly GCA_902629575.1). Classification (GTDB taxonomy): domain Bacteria; phylum Pseudomonadota; class Alphaproteobacteria; order Pelagibacterales; family Pelagibacteraceae; genus Pelagibacter. The sequence goes on along the minus strand of CACORJ010000002.1, from coordinate 48,769 downwards.
CAGTTATTATTCCTCTTAAAAGATCAAGCCCGCTTTTTTTATTTTGTTGTGCAACACTTAGTAAGGGTGGGATATTATCACCAGGGTGACTATAATCTGCTGCTAAAAAAGTATCATGAAAATCAAGCTCCCTAACTGCCGTTCCATTACTCCAAGCTGCCCATTCACAATCAAATTTTAGTTTACTATTAACACCAAATAATGTTGCACCGTTTTTTCTTAAATGTTTCAAAGCCATTTCTCTCGATGAAACAACTGGATGTCTATTTAATGAAGCTATTGCAACTGAAGCATTATCAATAATTCTATTAATCACCATTTCAATTGCTTCTTTATTTAATTTTGCATTATCACTAGCAATCTCTGCGATTTTCCAAGCTAGTTGCTTTTTTTTGGGTAAGTGAATTTTAGATGGGAAAACTTTTACATTATGTATGATCAAAATAACTCCTAATAGAAAACTGTTCTAATAGTTAAAAAAAAATAATCAATATTAAAGATATTTTGTTATAATTTTTTCAATACCAATAAAGTCTTTTATCAAGTGGTTATGGTAAATTTCAGTTGTATTTTTTTCTGTATACCCGTCCTCAAGCAAAATAACTGGGATTCCTGCAGCTTTAGCCGCATTAGCATCAGTTTCGCTGTCACCGATCATTAAAGTTTTATTTATGTCACCACTTAAAATCTCAACTACTGAGGTGAGATGTCTTGGATCTGGTTTGCAATAAGCAAAAGTATCGTGTCCAGCCACATATTCAAAAAAATCATAAATTCCAATTTTTTTTAATAAATCAATTGCTAAATGCTCTTGTTTATTTGTGCAAACTCCCATCGAAATTTTTTTTTCTTTTGACCAAATTAAAAAATCTTTAACTCCATCAATTAGTTTACTTTCATTTACAATATTTTTTCCATAATAATCCACAAATTCTTTAACCATTTCTTTTTTAATTTTTTCATCCTGAACTTTTCCAAATTCTTTTTTAGCCTGACCCCATATAGATCGACCAAGCATTGCTCCTGCTCCTTGACCTACCAGGTTTCTTATTTCCTCAGTAGACTTGGTTGGATATCCAAATTTATTCATCACATGATTATGGGCTTTCATCAAGTCAGGAGCTGTATCTACCAAAGTTCCATCTAAATCAAAAAGAATTGTGTAAATTTGACTCATAAATAAAAGTATTTTTAAGAAATATTTTGTGAATTAAGAAAGATATATACTTAATGTAAGTAATTTTCTATATGAAACAATTGAAAATAAACAATTTCCAAAATTCACTGAGAAATAAATTCTTAAAATCCAGAGTAAATATGATAGCTCCAGAAACAATCTACTTTTCTAAAGATACTAAAATTGGAAAAAATGTGATTATAGAACCATATGTAGTTATTGGATCAAAAGTGAGGATTGGTGACAATGTTACTATAAAATCGTTCAGTCATTTAGAGAATTGTAAAATTGAAAATAAAGTTGAAATAGGTCCTTACGCAAGAATAAGACCTGGTACAACCTTAAAGGAAGGGTCCAAGATTGGCAATTTTGTAGAAATTAAAAAAAGCACTCTAGGAAAAAAATCTAAGGTAAATCATTTAACATATATTGGTGACGCCTTAATTGGCAAGTCTGTTAATGTTGGAGCAGGAACAATCACTTGTAATTATGATGGAGTTAAAAAATACAAAACAAAAATAAAAGACAATGTTTTTATTGGTTCTAATTCTTCTTTAGTAGCTCCGATTACACTTGCAGATAATAGTATAATTGGAGCAGGATCGGTAATTACTAGAAATGTGAGTAAAAAATCTCTTGCACTGACTAGAAGTCAACAACTAGAGGTAAAAAATTATAGAGGAAAATCTAAATAATTATGTGTGGAATAATTGGTATCAACAGTAGTAGGTCTGTCTCATCAACAATAATTAACTCTTTAAAAAAATTAGAATATAGAGGATATGACTCAGCCGGTATAGCAACCCTTTCAAACAATGAAATTAACGAAGTTAAATCTGAAGGAAGAGTTGATAATTTAGAAAATAATCTTTTAGTTCAAAAAATGGAAGGAACGATTGGTATAGGACATGTTCGTTGGGCTACACACGGTTTACCTAATAGTATTAATGCTCACCCTCACTCTTCGCAAAATGTTTCTGTAGTTCATAATGGAATAATCGAAAATTCTACATTATTAAAAAAATTTTTGGTAAGTAAGGGTCATAAATTTAAGTCACAAACCGATACTGAAGTGATCGTGCATTTGATTACAGAAAATTTAAAAACTGAAGATATTGTTAATTCAATTAAAAAAACTCTTAAATCTCTCCATGGTAGTTTTGCGCTTGGTATAATATTTAAAGATCAACCTGATTTAATAGTTGGCGCAAGAAGAGGATCGCCATTAGCTGTTGGATATGGGCCTAATGAAAATTATTTAGGTTCAGATTCATACGCACTTAAAGCGATGACAAATAAGATTACCTATCTAAATGATGGTGAATTTTGTATTATAAAAAAAGATCATGTCGAATTTTTTAATGAAGATGGAGATAAGATAAATAAAAAAGTTTTAGAATTATCACTTGAGGATGAAAAATATGACAAAGGTGATTACAAACATTTCATGGCGAAAGAAATAGAAGAGCAACCGACAACATTAAAAAATGGGATTAATGAATATGTAGACACATCAAATAAGGATATTAATATTTATAACTTCCCTTGGAAAACTAATGAAATTTCCTCAGTAACTTTAATTGGTTGTGGAACAGCTTATCATTCTTGTTTACTTGCAAAATACTGGTTCGAAGAATTAACCTCATTAGATGTTAATGTAGATATTGCTTCTGAGTTTAGATATAGAAAAAATAGGTTCAAGAGAGAAACTTTATATATATTCGTGTCTCAATCAGGTGAAACAGCAGATACTTACGCAGCTCTAGATTTGTGTAATCAAAATGATATGAAAACATGTGCTGTTGTAAATGTTATTGAAAGTTCTATAGCAAGAGACTCTAAATTTGTTCTACCAATACATTGTGGAACTGAGATAGGAGTTGCATCTACTAAAGCTTTTTTGAGTCAAATCCTAATTCTGTATATTCTAGCTTTAAAACTTGGATTATTAAGAAAAGATTTGAAAAAAGAGCTCTTTAATGAAAAGCTCAAAGATCTTAAATCTCTTCCAAAATTAGCTGAAAAGACTTTATTGACCGATAATAAGATACAGGCAATATCAAATACTTTTAACGAGGCTAAAGGCTCAATGTTTTTAGGAAGAGGTTTTTCCTTTCCAATTGCATTAGAGGGAGCATTAAAATTGAAAGAACTGTCTTATATTCATGCAGAGGGCTATCCAGCTGGTGAGATGAAACATGGTCCGCTAGCTCTTATTGAAGAAGGAATGCCAGTTGTTGTATTGGCACCAAGAGATAATTATTATAAGAAAACTATTTCTAATATGCAGGAAGTTATTGCAAGAGGAGCAAAAGTTTTATTAATAACAAATAAAAGTCGTGATGAAGTGGTTTCTGAAAATATCTGGGAAAAAATCGAAGTTGAAAGTGCCAATGAGGATCTTTTACCTTTTCTTTTAACAATACCTCTACAAAAATTAGCTTATTATTCAGCTCTTAAAAAAGGTTTCGATATAGATAAGCCTCGAAATTTGGCTAAGTCAGTAACCGTTGAATAATAGATAAACTCTGATACAACAATCCTGAGTTGAACATGAAAAATTGGAAAATAAATAGTTGGAGAAAATACCCGGTAAAACACATTCCTGAATATCCGGATAAAAAAGAATTAGATCAAGTTTTAAATAAAATTAAAACTTTTCCACCTCTAGTTTTTGCTGGAGAAACACGACACCTAAAACAACAATTAGCTGAGGTGGTAGATGGTAAAGCTTTTTTACTTCAAGGTGGAGATTGTGCAGAAAGTTTTGCTGAATTTAATCCAGATAATATAAGGGATACTTTTAAAGTTATTCTACAGATGTCATTGGTATTAACTTATTCTGCATCACTTCCAGTAATTAAACTTGGGAGAATTGCAGGTCAGTTTGCTAAACCAAGAAGTGCACCAATGGAAAAAAAAGGTGAAACAGAACTTCCTAGTTATCTTGGTGACAATGTAAACGGAATAGAATTTAGTGAGAAGGCAAGAAAATATGATCCAAAAAGACTTTTTAAAGCTTACTCTCAATCAGCATCAACACTGAATCTTTTGAGAGCATTTTCACATGGTGGATTTGCAGATTTAAAAAAAGTTCATTTATGGAACTTAGGATACATTAAGAAAAGCCCTCAAGCAAAAAAATTTAAAGAACTAGAAGACAAAATTGCAGATGCTTTAGCATTCATGGATGCTTGTGGAATAAATTCAGATTTTAATAGAAGATTAAAAACAGTAAATTTTTGGACATCTCATGAGGCTTTACATTTACCTTTTGAAGAAAGTATGACTAGAATAGACTCTACTACTGGGGAACACCATGCAACCTCTGCTCACTTTGTTTGGATTGGAGATAGAACGAGACAGATTGACGGTGGACATGTTGAGTATTGTAGAGGAATTGAAAATCCAATTGGAATTAAATGTGGACCTACTAGTAAACCAGATGAAATAGTAAAAATCTGTAATCTTATAAATCCTAAAAATGAAAAAGGTAAAATTACTCTAATTTCAAGGTTTGGTCACGATAGTGTTGAAAAATATTTACCAAAACTTATTAGAGGAATTAAAAAAGAGGGAGTAAATGTAATTTGGTCTTGTGATCCAATGCATGGAAATACTATAAAATCAACTACAGGCTATAAAACTAGAAGATTTAATAACATTTTAAAAGAAGTTAAAGATGTGTTTGCAGTTCATCAAAGTGAAGGTTCATATGCAGGTGGATTGCATATTGAAATGACTGGACAAAACGTTACTGAGTGCACTGGCGGTGCCAAAAATATTCAGGATCAAGATTTGTCAAGTAGATACCATACTCACTGTGATCCTAGACTAAATGCTGATCAGGCTTTGGAGTTAGCCTTTTTAATTTCTGATGAGATTAAAAAGAATACCAGCTATTCCAAAAATGCTATTCAAGCGGCATCTTAAGCTATTGCATTAAAATTGTAGATAGTTAGATATATTGTCATGACACCATCTGAAAAAGTAAAATTTATCTCAAACTGGATTAAATCTTATGTTGATAAGATGCCGAATAAGGCACAATCATTAGTTATTGGAATATCTGGTGGTATAGATTCATCTGTCTCAAGTACTTTAAGTGCGATGACTGGTATGAAAACTATTGTTTTAACAATGCCGATTAAACAAAAAGAAAATCAACATGACCTCAGTTTAAAGCATCAACAATGGCTGGTAAAAAATTTTAAAAATGTTGAAGCTCATACTTTAAGTTTAGATAAACTTTTTGAAACATTTTCAACAACACTAAATAAATTTGATAATGAGCATGGCTTTGCTAATTCTAGAGCTAGACTTAGAATGACCACACTTTATCAAGTTGCAGCAGCAAATAAAGGTATTGTGGTTGGCACAGGAAATAAAGTAGAGGATTTTGGAGTAGGTTTTTATACAAAATATGGAGATGGTGGTGTTGATATATCTCCTATAGCAGATTGTAATAAAAGTGAAGTGTGGGAACTTGGCAAAGAATTAGGCATATTAAAAGAAATTATTGATGCTCCACCAACTGATGGATTATGGGATGATGGAAGAACAGACGAAGGTCAATTAGGTTTCAAATATTCTGAACTTGAAGATGCAATGGGAAACCCAAATTCACCCCACAGAGAACAATACGAAAAAATTCGAAATCAAAACTTGCATAAAATGGAGCCAATTCCAGTTTGCAAGATTCCTAGTTAATCAATTAGATTAACAAATCATCAAATAAGGTATATTTCTTAATCAACTGATATGGATATTTTTTTAACAAATAATTTAAGTAATAAAAAAGAACATTTTATTCCTAAAGAAAAAAATAATGTGGGAATGTATGTTTGTGGACCTACAGTCTATGATGATCCTCACATTGGAAATGCGAGACCTTTAGTAATTTTTGATATTTTATTTAAATTATTAAAAAATGAATTTATCTCAGTAACATATGTAAGAAATATAACTGATATTGATGACAAAATAATCAAATCTTCACAAGAGCAAAAAGTTTCTACAAAAGAGCTTACAGAAAAAGTAACTAAGAGTTTTTTTGAAGATTGTGAGTTTCTTAATTGTGAAAATCCTACTCATCAACCAAAAGCCACTGAACACATTGATCTAATGATTGAAATGATAAATGATTTAATAAAAAAAGGATTTGCATACGAAAATAAAAAACATGTTTATTTTGAAGTTAAAAAATTTTTTGATTATGGCAAATTATCTAATAAAAATTTGAAAGATTTAGTAGCTGGATCTAGGGTAGAAATAAGTGAAAACAAAAAAAATTCAGAAGACTTTGTTTTATGGAAACCATCAAATAATAATGAGCCAGCTTGGAATTCACCTTGGGGAAAAGGCAGACCAGGTTGGCATTTAGAATGTTCAGCGATGTCAAAAAAATTTTTAGGTAATGAATTTGATATTCATGGTGGTGGTATAGACTTAATTTTTCCCCATCATGAAAATGAAATAGCTCAATCTAGATGTGCCAATGATACAAAAGTTTTTGCGAATTATTGGATTCACAACGCATTTATCACACTGTCTAATGAAAAAATGGCAAAGTCACAAGGTAACATTCTTAAGATAAAAGATTTTAGAAATAAGATTAGTGGCCAAATAATTAGATTAGCTTTGATGAGTGCTCATTATAGACAGCCATTAGATTGGAACGATAAATTATTAAGAGATTGTGAAAGCACTTTAGACAAATGGTATAAAGTGTATTCATCTAATCTTAAATCTGTCAAAGTTTCAGATGAAATTTTAAAACCATTGTATGAAGATTTAAATACACCTGGATATATTGCTAATCTTCACAAGCTATATGAGAAAGCTAGTAAAGGTGAAAATATAGATTTATTTATCTCAGCATGTAAATTTATTGGTTTGATGAATGAAACAAGTGAGGAATGGAACGAATTTAAAAAGAGAAGAGTATCTATAACTGAGTCTGAAATTGAAAATATGGTCAGTTTGAGGGATAAAGCCAGAGAAAATATGAACTTTAAAGAAGCTGATAGAATTAGAGATGAGCTCTCAGACAAAGGTGTTTTAATAGAAGACAAAGATGGTAAAACACTCTGGAAATTTAAATGAGCAAAGAAAAATTATACATATTTGACACAACTTTAAGAGATGGAGCTCAAACACAAGGAGTAGACTTTTCTTTAGAAGATAAAGAAAAAATTGCTTTTGCTTTAGATAATTTGGGTGTGGATTATATAGAAGCTGGATGGCCTGGAGCCAACCCAACAGATACAGAATTTTTTCAAAAGAAACATGAATTCAAAAATTCAAAACTAACATCTTTTGGAATGACTAAGAGATCTGGGCGAAGTGCAGAAAATGATACCGGTTTATCTGCAATTATGAATTCTAACACTTCTGCAGTATGTTTAGTAGGCAAGTCTTGGGATTTTCATGTTGATGTTGCTCTAGGAATAACAAACGAAGAAAATTTAGATAATATTTCTGAGAGTGCCAAACATTTTGTTAAAGCAAAAAAAGAATTTATGTTTGATGCAGAACATTTTTTTGATGGTTATAAAGCAAATCCAAAATATGCACTTTCCTGTATTAAAGCTGCTTATGATGAAGGTGCTAGGTGGGTTGTACTATGTGATACAAATGGTGGAACTCTTCCACATGAAGTTACAAAGATAGTTAGCGAAGTTACAAAAGTCGTACCAGGTAAAAACTTAGGAATTCATGCACATAATGATACGGGTAATGCAGTTGCTAATTCATTAGCAGCAGTATTGTCTGGTGTTCGTCAAATTCAAGGTACAATTAACGGATTAGGTGAAAGATGTGGAAATGCAAATTTAATGTCATTGATACCAACATTTTTTTTAAAGAAAGATTTTTCATCTCAATTCGAAATTGGGATAAAATCAAAAAACATTAAAAATCTAACTGATTGTTCAAGACTTCTAGATGAAATTTTAAACAGAAAACCTAATCAACATTTACCTTATGTAGGTGCAGCAGCTTTTTCTCATAAAGGTGGATTACATGTATCTGCTGTACAAAAAGATCCAAAAACTTATGAACACATCAATCCAGAGGAAGTTGGTAACACAAGAAATATTGTTGTCTCGGATCAATCAGGAAAATCAAATATTATCTCAAGATTAAAAAGTATCAAAATCGATATTCAAGAAAACGATCCAAAAATTAAAAAATTACTTGATGAAGTAAAAGACAGAGAATTTATTGGGTACAGTTATGATGGTGCAGATGCGTCATTTGAATTATTGGCTAGAAGAATTATTGGAGAAATTCCAAGATATATCTCTATAACTGAGTATGATGTTTCAGTAAAAAAAGATAATACTGGAAATATTATTTCAACAGCAAAAGCTCAATTAGAAGTTGATGGAAAAAAAATTATTTGTGTTGGAGAAGGAAATGGACCAGTTAATGCTTTAGATAATGCAATTAGAAAAAATGTTAATAAACTTGCAAAATATTCAGAGTATTTAAAAGATTTGAAATTAGTTGATTATAAAGTTCGGATATTAAATACAGGCACAGAGGCAGTAACAAGAGTAAGTATTGAAAGCACTGATTCTAACGGTGTGAACTGGTTCACTATAGGAGTATCTCCAAATATTATAGACGCCTCTTTTAAAGCTTTAGTAGATAGTTTAGATTATAAATTATTCAAAGATAAAGCACCTGCTAGCTTATAAGTATGAAAATTAAAAAATATTCTGAAAAACCATCAGATATTAAAAATAGAATTGGTGCTAAGCCAATTATTTGCTATCCAAATACAAATATAGAAGACCATAACTTAAGTATTTTGCATCAAGCAAGAAAAAACTTAGTTAAAAAAAAAGAAATAACTATTCCCCCAAGAGACGCAAAAACATTCGAGGTGGAATATGGCGAATTTTTTAGGATAGAAAGTATTGAGGGGCCACAAGTTGGTGATTTAAATTTATTTTGTTCAACCAATTTAGAGGAAAAATTTTATTCTGGAAAAACAAGAGCACTTTATGGGACTCATTTATCAGTAGGGGATAAAATGTTTAGCAGCTTTCCTTATTTAAGATCTTTAGCAACAATTACTTGGGACACATTAGATTGGTATGATTATGATAAAGATGGAGGATCTGTTCATGATGTTATAGGGACTAGATGTGATCCTTATACCTCTAAACTACTGTCGAATAAAGATTACCATTATTGTTGTCATTCAAATCTAACAAGAGCTTTAGTGAAAGAAAAAAATATGAAATTATCAGAAGCAGAAAAAATTGTACATGATGTTTTAAATGTATTTATGCTCACCGGTTTTACAAATGATACTAAACAATATTTTATGAAAGCGAGTCCAGTTAGGCCAGGTGATTATCTGGAATTTTTTGCAGAAACTAACATACTTGGCGCTCTTTCAGCATGTCCAGGAGGTGATTGTGGTTCAGAACATTCTTCTGATGTAGCAAAATGTTATCCATTAAGAGTCTCTATTTGGACAGTCGATCAAAAATTTATAAAAGATTTAAAACCTTCAATTATTTCAAATTATAACAGAAATCATGGCATAGATTAAACATGTCAGTAAATAATATCACTTTTATATTACACAAACCACAACTTTCAGAAAATATTGGGGCATGTGCAAGAGGAATGAAAAATTTTAATTTTAAAAAAATGATAGTAATTAATCCAAAACCTATTTTTCCAAATGATAAAATTTTAGCAACCTCTGTTGGCGCTAAAAATATTATTAAAAGATGTAAAAATTTTAATACTCTTCAATCTGCTTTAAAAAACATTGATATTGTAATTGCTACATCTGCTAGATTTAGAAATAAAAATGTTAAACACATTCAATTAGAAGATTTAAAGAAAATTGATTTTAAAAAAAAAGTAGCTTTTCTTTTTGGCTCTGAGGCGTCCGGATTATCCAATAACGAAATTAGTTACTCAAATTATACATTACAAATTCCAACTAATCCAAGTTTCAAATCTTTAAATTTATCTCATAGTTTGATAATCATTGCTCAGTACATCACAAGCATTCTTAAATCAAGTATGTCGAAATTTAATAAGTCAAATAAAATAAAATCTGCATCTAAAAAAGAAATATTATTAATGTCAAAACTTTGTATTAAAAACTTAGAAGAAATAAATTTCTTTAAACCAAAAGAGAAGAAACCAGTAATGTTAGAAAACTTAAGAAATATTTTTTATAGAATGGAACTATCATCTAAAGAAACCCGTATTTTATCTGGTGTATTTGCTAGTTTAGGAAAAAAACGCTGATTGACAAACTTAAGAGTAAGTTTATAAGACCCATATTTAAATGACTAAAAGATTAAACTCTAAACATAAAGTAGATAGAAGATTAAAAGTAAATTTATGGGGAAGACCCAAAAGTCCTTTTAATACTAGAGCTTACGGACCTGGTCAACACGGTCAAACCAGATCTTCAAAACCTTCAGATTATGGAATTCAACTTCAAGCTAAACAAAAATTAAAAGCTTACTATGGGAATATAAACGAGAGACAGTTCAGAAATATTTATAAAAAAGCAACAATGCTTAAAGGTGATACAAGCGAAAATTTAATAGGTCTTCTAGAAAGAAGACTTGATGCAATTATTTATAGAGCAAAATTTGCAACTACTATTTTTTCTGCAAGACAGTTGATAAACCACGGCCATGTTAAAGTTAATGGAAAGAAAGTTAATATTTCATCATATCTAGTTAGAGAGGAAGACACTATTGAGATTCGAGATAAGTCTAAACAATTAGCTATAATCGATATTGCATTAGCTAATAAAGAAAGAGAAACACCAGAATATATTCAAATGGACGAAAAAAATAAAAAATTAAAATTTGTTAGAGTCCCAAAGTTTGAAGAAGTTCCTTACCCGATTGTGATGGAACCAAATTTAGTCATTGAATATTACTCTAGATAAGATTATTTTTTAAAATTAATACCCTTAGTTTCAAAAATTTTTTTTAGCTCACCGTTCTCGTACATTTCTTTTACTATATCACATCCACCAACAAATTCTTTTTTAATATATAGTTGGGGGATAGTTGGCCAATCACTGAAAACTTTTATACCTTCCCGTATATTTTGATTTTCCAGCACATTTACCCCTTTAAAATTCACCTCAAGAATTTTAAGCATATTTGAAACAGCCATTGAAAATCCGCACTGAGGAGCATCAGGAGTTCCTTTCATAAATAAACAAACTTCATTATTATCGATATGATTTTGAATAAGTTTTTTTGTTTGATCGTCCATTATTGTTCCTTTGTTTTTATTGCTAAAGCATGTAACTCATTACCCATCCTACCTTTTAAAGAATTATATACCATTTTATGTTGCTCTATTTTGCTTTTGCCAGCAAACTGTGAAGATGTAACTACCGCAGAATAATGGTTACCATCTCCAGCTAAATCTTGAATTTCAATAATAGCATCTGGCATTGCCTCTTTTATAAATTTTTCTATTTCTTTTAAATCCATTGCCATTATGAGTTCATATAATTAGTTAGCCAATTTGTATTATAAGATTTCAATTCGTCAATTGTAACTTTTGTCTTTTCATTAATAATCATATCTTTTTCAGTAATAAAACCCAATTCTTCATGATGAACTGAGTTTTTATCCAAGATTTTAATTACATCTTTCAAATCTTCCTGTTTTACCTCAATTACATATCTACCTTGATCTTCGGCAAACAAATAATCTATTTCGTTAATTAAATTTTTAAATTTATTTAATTTTATACCTTTATTTCCTTTAATTGACATTTTGCTTATAGCGGTAATGATACCTCCCAAAGAAACGTCATGAGCACTTTTTATTAAATTTTTTTCAATTAAATTTAGTAAAGTCTCGCCATTATTTTTTTCATTAAACAAATTTACTTCAGGAGGTGGACCATTTTTTTCATCTAATATTGATCTGGCAAATAAACTTTGATCAAGATGACCTTCAGTTTTTCCAATAATCAGGGCTACATTATCTTTCTCTTTGAAATCCATCGTTACCATTTTTTTGTAATCCTTAATCAATCCTACTCCACCTATAGAAGGGGTTGGTTTAATTCCAATTTCTTTTGTTTGATTGTAAAAAGACACATTTCCCGACACCACTGGGAAATTTAAATACTTACTTGCCTCTCCAATTCCTTGAACACATTCCACGAATTCACCCATATTTTCTTCATTTTCAGGGCTTCCAAAATTTAGACAATTCGTTATAGCTATAGGCGTTGCTCCAACTGAAATTAAATTTCTCCAGCTTTCAGCTACAACTTGTTTACCACCAGTTAGTGGATGTGCCCAACAATAAACAGCAGATGAGTCAACTGATGCAGCCACAGCTTTGTTGGTACCATGTACCCTGACTACTCCAGAGTTACCTCCAGGCTTTTGAATTGTATCACCCATAACAGTGTGATCATACTGTTGCCAAATCCATTCTTTGCTACAAATATTTGGATTTGATAGAATTTTTTTTAGCACATCTTTAATTTTTAATTTACTATAAGTTTCTTTTTTAATTTTATTTTTTTTAGGCAATTTAGCTTTTTTCCATTTACGATCATACATAGGAGAGTTTTCAACTAATGTATTAACAGGAATATTTGCAACTTGCTCATTATTAAAAAATAATTCGATATTTTTTGTATTAGTTGTTTTTCCTATTACGGCAAAATCCAAATTCCACTTATCAAATATTTTTTTTGCCATCCCTTCCTTTCCATTTTCTAAAACTATCAACATTCTTTCTTGGCTTTCTGAAAGCATTATTTCATAGGGTGTCATCTTAGATTCTCTACAAGGTACTTTATTTAAATTAATTTCTATTCCTAAATTTCCTTTTGAGGCCATCTCAATACTGGAAGATGTAAGGCCAGCTGCTCCCATATCTTGAATCGCAATGATTGAATCTCCTGCCATTAATTCAAGACAAGCCTCTAATAAAAGTTTTTCAGTAAATGGGTCTCCAACTTGCACTGTTGGTTTTTTTTCTTCAATTTTTTCATCAAAGCTAGCTGAAGCCATACTCGCACCATGAATACCATCTCTACCTGTCTTTGATCCCACGTAAATTACTGGTTTATTTAATCCTGCTGCTTTTGAGTAAAATATTTTATTTTTTTTGACCAGACCTAATGTCATGGCGTTTACTAGAATATTTCCATTATAAGAACTATCAAAAGATGTTTGTCCTGCAATTGTTGGAACACCCATGCAATTACCATAACCACCAATTCCATGAACTACCCCTCTTAAAAGATTCTTTGTTTTCTTATGTTGTGGGGATCCAAAATGTATTGAGTTTAAATTAGCTATTGGCCTAGCTCCCATAGTAAAAACATCACGCATGATACCTCCAACCCCTGTTGCCGCACCTTGGTAAGGTTCGATAAAAGATGGGTGATTGTGGCTTTCGATTTTGAATACAATTGCATCTCCATCCTCAATATCAATCACTCCAGCATTTTCACCTGGTCCCTGAATAACTTTTTTCCCTGATGTAGGCAGTTTTTTTAAATGAAGTCTTGAAGACTTATAAGAACAATGTTCGTTCCACATTGCTGAAAAAATACCAAGTTCTGTAAGATTAGGTGTTCTCTTTAATAGTTCACATATCTTTTTATATTCATCAGCTTTAAGACCGTGCTCTATTGCTACTTTTTCACTAACTAACATTATTTGATATTATTTATTAAGTTTTTAAAAAATAAGGATCCATCTTCTCCAGATAAACTCTGATCTATCATTCTTTCAGGATGAGGCATCATTCCTAAAACGTTTTTTCCTTTATTAAAAATACCCGCGATATTTTTAATCGATCCGTTTGGATTAAATTGATCTTCTGTTTGACCTTCTTTATTGCAATAGTAAATTGCGATCTGATTATTGTCCTCAATTTCTTTAAGCTGATCTTGCGTGCAAAAATAGTTTCCTTCATTATGAGCTATGTGAAATTCAAAAACATTTTTATCAATATGTTTAAAATAAGGATTATCTTTATTATCCACTTTAATAAAAACATTTTTACAGATAAATTCTAGATATTTGTTTCTTAATAAAACTCCAGGCACTAGACCTGTTTCGACCAATATTTGAAAACCATTACAAATACCCATAACTAAACCACCTGATTTTGCAAAACTTATTACTGATTGCATTATTTTAGATTTAGAGGCCATACTTCCACATCTAAGATAGTCGCCATAAGAAAAACCACCTGGTAACACAACTAAATCACTTTTTGGTAATTCATTATCATCATGCCATACCATTTTATTTTTAAAACCAAATTTAGTTAAAGCAACATTCATGTCTCTATCACAGTTTGATCCAGGAAAGGTAATTACAGATGATTTCATTAATTATTGTGTCTCAATAATTTGGTAATCTTCAATAACCAGGTTAGCTAAAAGTTTTTTACACATATCTTCAACTATCTTTTTAGCTTTTGACGGGTCATTCTCTTTTACATCAACTTCAAAATATTTTCCTTGTCTTACTTCATTGATACCCTTGAACCCCATACCGTCTAATGTTTTATGAATGACTTTTCCTTGCGGATCCAAAACATCTTTTTTAAGAGTTATGATTGCTGAAATTTTCATTTACTTTTTTTTTTTATAGATGACAATTTTGTTACATTAACTGCAGATACATTTGATTGTTCATGCAGAATGCCCAATCTTTTTGCAACCTCAGTATAAGCGGGGATTAAATCTCCTAAGTCTTTTCTAAATCTGTCTTTGTCAAGTTTTTTATCAGTTATTGAATCCCACAATCTACATGTGTCAGGACTAATCTCATCTGCTAAAATTACTTCATTACGACCGTTAATTTTAATTCTTCCAAATTCTAATTTAAAATCAATTAATTTAATTCCTATTCCTCTAAACATACCAATCATAAAATCGTTAATTCTTAAAATCATTTTTTTTACTCTCTCAATTTCTTTTTTACTAGCCCAATCAAATGCATAAATATGTTCTTCAGCAATTAGAGGATCACCAAGCGCATCATCCTTTAAACAATATTCTAGCAAAGGTTCTTTGAGAACTGTACCATCTTCAATTCCTAATCTTTTAGTTATTGATCCCGAGGCAACATTTCTTACAATAAATTCAATTGGAATAATTTCTACTAATTTGATTACCTGTTCCCTCATATTAAGTCTTTTAACTAAATGATTTTTAATTCCTATTTGAGATAAATTTGAAAGTATATGCTCTGAAATTCTATTATTCAAAACACCCTTACCTTCGATTGTAGTTTTCTTTTGATTATTAAATGCTGTTGCATCGTCTTTGAAATATTGAATAACTAAATTTTTATCTGATGTTGCATAAATAATTTTAGCTTTACCTTCATATAATTTTTTACCTTTTTTCATTATGTAAATACTCTTCTAAAGATTAAATTTACATTCTTAAAATGTTTAGAGTAACTAAAAATAGCTTTTAATTTCTTTGGTGAAATCTTACTCATTATGTATTTGTCAGATTGGATGACATTAAACAAATCTAAATTTTCAGTAAAACATTTCTTAGCATAAGTTTGAACCATTTTGTAAGATTTTTCTCTACTTAAACCTGTTTTAGTTAATTCAAGCATTAACTCTTGAGAA
This sequence comes from uncultured Pelagibacteraceae bacterium, assembly GCA_902629575.1. Taxonomy (GTDB): domain Bacteria; phylum Pseudomonadota; class Alphaproteobacteria; order Pelagibacterales; family Pelagibacteraceae; genus Pelagibacter. The sequence continues at coordinate 32,947 of CACORJ010000002.1, read as the reverse complement.
AAAATTAATCCTTTTGTAATATTTAAATTTTCTAACATTTTTTTTGGATAAACAATCATATTATCTAAAATGTTAGTTAATCTTGCTAATGCGAAATCAATTGTGATATTAGCATCAGGCCCAATATTTCTCTCAACACTTGAGTGAGAAATATCTCTTTCATGCCAGAGAGCAATATTCTCAAGGGCAGGGATCACAGCACTTCTAACCATTCTTGCTAAGCCAGTTAAGTTTTCGCTCAGAATTGGATTCTTTTTATGTGGCATTGCTGAAGAACCTTTTTGATTTTTAGAAAAATATTCTTGTAATTCATAAACTTCAGTTCTTTGTAAATGTCTAATTTCAATAGCAACTCTTTCAATAGAACCAGCAATTATTCCTAAAACTGAAAAATAAAAAGCATGACGGTCCCTTGGAATTATTTGAGTTGAAATAGGCTCTACTTTTAAATTAAGTTTTTTGGCAACATGTTTTTCAACACTTGGATTGATGTTAGCAAAAGTTCCAACAGCACCTGATATTGCGCAAGTTGAGACTTCATCTATTGCATTCACTAATCTTTTTCTATTCCTTTTAAATTCCTCATAAAAAGAAGCTAATTTTAAACCAAAAGTAATTGGCTCTGCATGAATACCATGACTTCTACCCATACAAGGAGTGAATTTGTATTTTCGAGCTTGTTTTTTGAGTACTTTTAAAATTTGATCTAAATCTTTAAGGATTATTTTACCTGATTGAACTAATTGAATATTAAAACTTGTATCCACCACATCAGATGAAGTCATTCCTTGGTGAAGGTATCTTGCTTTAATTCCAGCTTTTTCAGTAACAGATGTTAAAAAGGCAATCACATCATGTTTAACTTGTGTCTCTATTTGATGAATTCTTTTTACGTTAATTCTAGCTTTTTTCTTAACAATCGATGAGACACCTTTCGGTATTTGACCAAGTTTTTCCATTGCTTGGGCTGCAGCAATTTCAACATCTAACCAAATTTTATATTTATTTTCTTCAGACCAAATATCTATTAATTCTTTTCGAGAGTATCTTTTAATCATTAATTATAAGTATGGGGGCTTCAGATAACCTTTAGCAGATTCTGTAAATATTTCATAACCATTTTCAGTAATTCCAACGGTGTGCTCAAACTGTGCAGACATAGATTTGTCTTTTGTCACTGCAGTCCAGCCATCATTAAGCATTTTTACGTTAAATTTACCAGCATTAATCATCGGTTCTATTGTAAATGTCATACCAGGTTTTAATTCCATACCGGTATTCTTTGTTCCATAGTGTAAAATGTTTGGTGGTTCATGAAATGATGTACTTATCCCATGACCACAAAAGTCCTTAACTACAGAAAATCCTTTCTCTTCTATATAAGATTGTATTACATGCCCTATATCTCCAAGTTTAACACCAGGTTTTAAAATTTTAATAGCTTTCATCATTGACTGATAAGTTGCATCAATAAGATTATTTAATTTTACAGAGGTTTTTCCAATACAAAACATTCTACTAGTATCTCCGTAGTGTTCATTAATAATAGCAGTTACATCAACATTAAGTGCATCTCCATCAACCAAAATTCTATCTTCTGAAGGCACGCCATGACACACAACATGATTAAGAGATGTGCATAAAGATTTAGTAAAACCTCGGTAGTATAGCGGGGCAGAGTGGCCACCATTATCTCTTATAAACTCATAACCAAGCTTATCTATGTAAGCTGTTGAAATACCTTCTTTAATATTTTCGGTTAACATGTCTAAAGTTTGTGCAGCTAACTTTCCGGCTATTCTCATTTTTTCAAATTTTTCAGTGTGATTACTCATCAATAATTTTTAATTTTTTGTCTATATAAATTTCTTTAGAACTAATGTTACATCTATAAGCTATAAAATTTACCCCTGCTTTTTTAGCTATTAAATAGTTTTTATAGTACTTATTATCAATATCTTTTGCTATTTTAAAGTACTCCATATTTTGTATTTGTACTAAAAATATTAAGTAAGATTTATAACCTTTCTTTATGGCATCAATAAGGGTGAGTAAATGTTTAGATCCTCTAGTAGTAATAGCATCAGGAAATTCAGCTATTTTTTTGTCTCTAAAAAGAGTAACATTCTTTACTTCTAAGAAACTTTTTTGACCTTTTTTTTCAATTAAAAAATCAAACCTAGTTTCTTTATTAAAAAAAACTTCTGATTTTATATTATCACTGTTTTGCAGTTCTTTAATTAGATTGTTATTTAATCCGTGGTCTACAATTTTGTTTGCTCTGTGAGTATTTATGCCCACAAAGTTTTTTTTTACTTTAATAATTTCTAGACCATATTTTAATTTTCTTTTTGGATCATCATGTTTGAATAAATACACTTCATTTCCTTGGTCTAATAAACCTTCCATTGATCCAGTATTTGGACAATGAGCAGTGACAATTTTTTTATTTAGATTTACATCAACAAAAAAACGCTTATATCTTTTGATTAATTTGCCTTTCAATAAAGACTTGGTAAATTCCATTTTCGAATTATACATATAAAATGAGTAAAAACACAAAAGTAAATGCTGCAATATTAATCATTGGCAACGAAATTCTTTCAGGAAGAACTCAAGATACTAATACAAGCACTTTAGCAATATGGCTCAACTCTATTGGAGTAAAAGTTAATGAAGTAAGAGTTATTCCCGATGTAGAAAAAACTATAGTAGATACACTTAATGTTTTGAGAAAATCTAATAATTATGTTTTCACAACGGGAGGGATTGGTCCTACCCATGACGATATTACTGCTCAGTCAGTCTCAAAAGCTTTTAATAAAAAATATGAAATACATAAAGAAGCATTTAGAATATTAGAGGCTTATTATAATGAGGGAGAATTCAATAAGGGAAGACAAAGAATGGCATGGATGCCAGAAAACGCAGAATTAATCTTAAATCCAACAAGTGGCGCCCCAGGATTTAGTGTTGAAAATGTATTTTGTTTACCTGGAGTTCCTTCAATAATGAAATCTATGTTAGGGGGCTTGAAAAATAAGATAGCTGGTGGAGAACCAATTTTAAGTCATACAATTAATTTAAGAACAGTAGAAAGTGAAATAGCTAACTCACTTTCACAAGTTCAAAATCAAAATCAAGATGTTGAAATAGGAAGTTATCCATTTTTTCATGCTGGTAAGTTAGGTGTATCGATTGTTTTAAGATCTGAAAATCAGTCTAAAATTGATGATTGTAATTCTCAAATTTTGAAATTTATCAAAGAAAAAGATATTGAGATTGTAGAGAGATAAATGCTTTATTTTGCTTACGGGAGTAATCTGCATCATTTTCAAATGAGAAGAAGGTGTAAGGATAGTAAGTTTTTAAAAAAGATAAATTTAAAAGATTTTAGATTAACTTTTAGAAGCAAATATCGTGCAGCAGATATTGAGCCAAAAAAAAATTCTATCGTCCCAGGAGCATTATTTGAGATTTCAAAAAGTGATGAGAAAAAGCTAGATGTTTATGAGGATTACCCGAGTTTATATAAAAAATATTATTTCTTATATTATGGAAAAAAAGTAATGACTTACTCAATGGTGAAAAAAACTCCTTTTAGATTTCCAACTGAAAGATATTTAAATGTTGTGAAGCGAGGATATAAAGATTGTAAGCTTGATAAAAAATATTTAGAAAAAGCATTAATCTTAAATAAGAATTAACATAGAAAATCATCTTTATTGAAATTCAATTAAAAGTTGAAAATTGTCTTTTAAAGACAAAATAAAATTAATTTGTTATTTTCTATTTATGAAAAAAATTCTGATTTATTTTTCTGTTATTTTTTTATTTACTTTCAATGTATTTGCTAAAAGTTTGGACCAAAAGAAAGATGAACTAAAAAAGATTTATGAGGCTGGTGGAATTACTAAAGCAGAATATGAAAAAGCTGTTGAATTTTTAGAAAAGCCAAAAGAAAAAAAAACTGAAAAAAAATCTTTATCACTAGTAAAGAAAAAAGAAAAAAAAAATCCATTTAAAAAAAAAGATAAAGATGAAGATAAAGAGGAAATTACTTTGGAAAAAATAGAGGAATTAGGAAAACCTAAAAAACTTGATGCATCTTATTACCCTGAAGGAATGACAAAAAAATTTAAAGGATGCAATAACAGTTTCGGTTGCAGAGGTAAAAAAGCTGGTGGAGAGTTGTTTAGAGTTTTTAATGGAAGTAAAGCATATCAACAAAAAAATCCTGGGCAAATGATTAAAGCAATGGCAATGTTTGAAATTTTTTATGCGTCTAAACTTTGGTCTAGTAAAAAAGCTTTAGAAAGATACAAAGAAAACAATTATAAAGAGGGTATTTTTAGCAAAAAAGAGGAGGATGAAGAAAAAATTCGGTCTTTATTTGGTATTAATAAAGGAAAGAATAGTATGAGGGCGGCACTAGGCATGAACCCTGATACTCCCACAAAAGAGGCAATTAAAAAATTTTGGATGTTAGGAGAATTTTTAGACTTAGGAACAGCTGTTAAACACGACAAATTAGCTAAAGACTTAAAAGAAAGACAAAAATTATTAGAATCTTATAAGTTTAAGATAGCCGATTTAAAGAAAAAGCTCGAGGATGAAACTGAGGAGGAGGAAAATGAAAAATCAGTTGAATAAAATTTTAGCAATCATAATTTTTATTTTATTTTTTTCATTATCTAAATCATATGCAATCGAAGATGTATCTGACCTTACAGATGCAATAACTGAAGCTAGAGAAAAATTTGATAATGCTTCTGAAGCTGTAACAGATCAATCAAAAATTATTGATGAAGCAATTAAAGAAATTGATAAAGCAACTGAGTATGTTCAAGATGCTATAAACAACGATAATGCTGAAGATGCTATTAAAACGTTAAACTTTATTGAAAAAAGTTTAGTAGATGTTGGAAATATAATTCCCCAAGAGTTCAGTTCCGATATGACTAACATAGATATTAGCGGAATATCAAAAGAAGATATGAATCTGATAAATGAATTAACAGTACAAATGAATGTAGCCAAAGTAGAAAAAGAAAACGAATTCATGTCAGATTTAATGGATCTGAATCTTAAAGGCATCGATACAGTATCTATTTCTGAAAATCTAAATGGTATGGGGGTTGATACAATAAAACTAGTTTTAGATGTGGATGGAGCTGAAAATTTAGAAAAATGGACAAAAGAACAGTGGGCAGACTCTTATACTGGATCAATAGTAACAAGTGCTGGTAATGAAGCAATTCCTGATAATGAAATTAATAATAAAGTTGTAGATCTAGAACAACAATTACAAACTAATAGTGCAGCAATATTGGATAAGAGAACTTCATTAACAGAACTACAATCAAAAATTGATCCTCTCTCAAATCAAATATCTAATCTTGAAGCACAAAAAACCAACCTTCTAGCAAAATATAACGAGGAAATTGTAAAACAATCTTCAGCAATTTTGTCTCGTGAAGAGATGAGTAAAAGTAAAGAATTAGCTGGTCAATTAAGTAGCCAACTAAGTAATGTAACAAATGAAATCCAAACTGCAGAAAGTCAATCAAGTGCATTACAGCAACAAATTCAAAGCTTAAATTTAGATTTGACTAATGAAATTGCAAATAAAACAAAAATTGAAGATGAAATTATAAATCTTAATAGTCAAATTACAGCTAACAAAGAAATCATATCTCAAAAAAGTTTAGAACTTGATAAGCTTAAAAATACCGATTTAAAAGACAAAGTAGCAGGACTTAATGATAGGTTAGAATCTACCTCATTGCAGAGAGATTTTATCCAAACTCAATTTGAAAGATCTATAGATAAAGAAGTCGAACATTTTCAAATTTATGGAAATGTATTTAAAGATGCAGATATGTCTGAAACAGAGATTGATTTTGCTTTCAGGGAGGTTGGCGCGCTTTTAGATGGTGATCCGAGAAGATCTAGAGCATTTGAAATAGAAAAATATGGAACTTTTGCTGGTCTTTCTGAAGATGAAATTCAAAGTGGTATTAATGCTGCTTTAAATGATGATTGGGACACTCAAAAAAGTGTAGTTAAAAATATATATAATAAACTTAGCAATAATCCTAATTGGGTAGTGAACAAACCTTCTACTGCTGAATTAAATGTTTTAATAGCTGAAGAAAAAGCAATTCAAGAAGCAGTTTTTACATTAGAGGAAAGCAGAAAAGTACAAGAGCAAGTTAATAAAATTGTAAAGGAGAGGACTGAACAGTACCAAGATTTTGCGACCATTGATCCGTCTAAAGTTTCATTGGCATTCACAAGATTAGATATTAATGGAAACTTATCTAACGCTGTTGTCGAAGGAACAAAAGAGGGAAAATTAGTTGCTGAACAATTTAGTGAAATACTAAGTAATAACCAAGAATTTAGTCAGTTACAAAAATCATTAAAGGAAAAAAACGATCTATATTCAAAAATTTTAGAAGAAGGTAAAGCTTATAGAGAAATGATTGATAAATATAATTCAGAAATTTCAAAAATAAGTAATCAAGCTTGGGAAGCGCGAGCAGAAATTAATAAAATAAATTTAGAAAAAAATAAATATTTGGCATCAATAAACGAGGCCGATCCTACTGTTGGGGGAGGAATCGCATTGCTTTATCGAGCGCAAGGACAACCAGATCACTCAAAATGGACTAAGACAGTAAGAGAGTTTGATGCAAAAATTGGTGAACTAAATCGAGTTAATACTGTTAAGACAACAGAAGCATTGAATAAGTATTCTGAACAAATGATTGCTATGCGAGATTTTGAAACTTCTGGTGATCAATGGACTGTGAAAAATGAAATAAATAATCTTCAATTTGAGTCAGTTAAAATCCAAAGTGAAGCAGCTAAAGTGGCTAGAGAAAATGTTATTAATTTAAAAGATGAAGCTGTTAATGAAATAAATAAAATTAGAACTGAGGAAATTGCTAAAACAGGTGGACTATATAATACTGAGGATGCAATATTTGAAATTTTAGACCAAGTCCCAACTTTTGATGAAGCCCAAAGAAAAAGAGCTAAAGAAGTTATTTCTGGTGGTTATTACAGAATTGGAGCAGGTCAAATTATCGGTTATGATGACAAAGCTGCTGGATTAATTGCTGCATTAGATGGTGATGAAAACACTTATGATGCTTTTAAAGCAGCAGTCGATAATGCAAAAAAAATTGGTGAAACACCCGCATTTGATAGTCATTATTATGAAATGACTAATGTCAAGTTAGCAGCAATTGTTCATTCAAAACTAAATGGGAATTATAGTTACACTCATTACAATGAAGATGATAAATTGCAACTTTCAACAGCTCAAAGAGCTGATCTTGAAAAAGAATTAGAGAAAATGTATGGATCTAATAATCCAACACTTCTTGTTTTAAATGGTCAAGTTGATGCTCTAAAATCAGAGATAAACAAAAATAATTCTGAGCTAGCAAACTTAAATGAAAATATTTCAAAACTAGAGAGCGAACTATCTTCTTTAAAAAATTCTGAAGGTGAATTAGAAAAACAAATAAATGATTTAACTAATCAATTTAGTTCTAAAGAAAGTTTAATCGCTGAAAAAACAAAAAATTTGACGTCAATACAAGAGCAGTTAAACCCTATAAGTAATAAAATAAATGAACTTCAGGGACAAAGAACAGAATTAGATGGCAAACTTAATGAACAACTTAGTACTATCGCAAATCAAGTTAAAGATCAGGGAGAAGTATCAGATGAGGCAAATAGGTTAAAAGCTGAATTTGAAAGTCAAATTGCTCAATTAGATAATCAAATAAAAGAATTTGAAAACCAAAGTAATGAAATTAACAATCAGTTAACTTCAATTACAACGGAACTTAGTGTTTTAGAAGCTGAAAGCCCAGAAATAGCTAATCAAATTGCTAATTTAAATCAGGATTTAGAGAATTTTAAAGAAGTTAAGGCTGAGTTGGCTATGGCTACTGCGAAGAAACTTGGCCTTAATGTTAATGAGAAAGCACTTAAATCAGTCAAAGTGATTGATGGTAAAGTTGTTATTGCACTTGAAGGAACAAATCTAGTTAGTGTTGTTGATAAAAATAAATTAATTGATGATCCTTCTAAATTTATAGACCCTACAACTGAATTATCAGTAAATACAAAAGTTTATACTGCAAACGCATTAAATAAAGAATTAGTAACTCCAGAATTTATTACTGCCGCGAAAACTATTTCTGTTTCACAAAAAGTAGAGGTAATTGCACAATCAAGCGCAATAGAAACAGTAGGAGCAACAACAGAACAATCAAAAGCATTTGCTAATGCAAAAGCTGCAAGATTAGCTGCTCGAAAAGAATGGGATGATGCGGTAGCATCTGGTGATAAAGTAGCTGCACAAGCTGCAGAAGATGCATTTATGGCTGCTAAAAAGATGGAACAAGCAAGTATCAAACAAGCAGCCGCAGCAGTAGCTCAGTCATCTGTAGCAAACCAAGCTGCACAAGTTGCACAAGCAGCAGCGCAGGACGCAACCGCTGCAGCTCAAGATGTTGCTCAAGTAGCATCCGCTGCAGCTCAAGAAGCAGCTTCTGAAGTTAAAGAAACAGTTCAAGCAGCAGCTAAAACAGCTCAAGAAGCTGCCTTAGATGCATTGTGGGCAATGGAGCAAATGCCAGGCTCTAGTGGAATGCATACACTAGAGGTAACAGCTGCGATCAGACAACTTCAAGCCGAAATGAATGGAAATGAATTCAATTACTTAGGTGCAAAGAGTTATGAAGAAGCAATGCAAAAAATTGCAGAAGCGGAAAAAGCAGGCAAAACTCAAATTGAATTGGAGAATGAGTTAGGTAACCACGATGTAAATAGAATGGGCCCATGTGGTAAAGCTTCCTGTTAATTAATCCAATTGAATGTGAAAAAAATATTACTAATCATTTCTTTAAGCTTATTAACTTCAAGCAATCTATTTGCTGAGAATTTAAATTGGTTTTTTAATAAGTGGCTTTTTGAAAACGGACATCATCAATATTTAACTATGAAAGAAAACCCTGTATGTAAAGAAGCAAAAAAATATAGTAATATTTGGTATTATAATAAATGTGATAAATTTCAAGGATCTAACAATCTAAATATCAAAATAAAAAATAAAGCATTATCAGCTACTAATATTGCCTATCATTCAAACCCAAACAGAGATACGCTGATTTATTATTTATGGAAATATTCATATAGAGATAGAAGTCAACATTTAAAAGAGTTTAAACCGACAAATAGTTCCTACGATTTTAAATTCAATTTAATTGAGGATAAATATGTAAAAAAACAAATGAAAACTAAAGGCATCCTTAGTTATTTGTATTACCAAGATGGTGAAGTATTGATTGATGAATTTTCTCCTAAAGAACAGTTAGGAGAGTTTTTAAATAATAAAACAAAATTTTATTCAATGTCAATGGGTAAGTCAGTAACTTCTTATTTAGTAGGTCACGCAATATGTGAGGGTTATATTGATGGAGTTGATGCTAGGGTAAATGACTGGCCTATAATAAAAGATTCACTTTATCATGATCAAAAATTAATTAATTTTTTAAATATGAATACTGGTGATCAAAAATATATTGATGAATTTAAAGATGGTACAAGTAAATTAGGCCCATATGAAGACGCAGATATTGCAACAACCATGCGCTTTCACTTTAACAACCAAAATACAAAAAAATCTAAGGAAAGATACAATTACAATGGATTTGTCACTCAGTTAATTTTAAACTATATGAAATTTAAAATTGGTGAAGATTATGACAAATTTTATAGCAAAGTTTTCAACGATAAAATAAAGATCAAAAATAGCATTCGTTATGGCTATACAAGTTTAAAAGAACAGTTTGGAAATGGACATCCCAACATAATGGCAACAAGATTTGATTATCTTAGAATAGCAAAAGCTATGATGGATGATTATCAAAATAATACTTGTGTGGGTAAGTATTTAAAAGAAATTCACAAAAGAAGAATTCCTAAAAAATATAACGAGAATATCAACGAACCAGAATATAATAGAACAAAATCATATGGGGGGCAATTCCATATGGATTATCCAGGATTAAAAGATAAAGTTATATTTGGCATGGGCGGTTATGGTGGCAATGCAATTTTAATTGATATGGAAAATTCTAGAATTTTAGTTGTCAATTCGCTTCATTACAATAATGGTAAATATAAATATAATGTTAAAAAACTTTTAATAGACCCAATCAAAAAAGGTAGATAAAATTTATAGGATTTTGTGTGATAATTTGGACATTACTTGGACATAGAGAGATAGATTTTAGTAGTTAGACTCATGGTTAAGGATTTGTTACATTAAAACATAAATGAAAAAGCCTTTAGGGATTGTGGTTCTGAGTTTGTTATTAATTTGGAATGTTTGTGCAGCCGAAAATGTTAAAGTAGTTGATGGTGACACTTTAAAATTAAATGGATTAAAGATTAGATTTTCGGGTATTGATGCACCTGAAAGTAACTACAAAGGCATAGAACAAAAATGTTTAAAAAATGAAACCATTGTTCGTTGTGGAACATTGTCAAAAGAATATTTGATTGATATTATAGGGAATAATAAAGTTTTTTGTGAAATAGAAAAAAAATCAGATAAATACAAACGTAAACTTGGAGAGTGTTTTGTAAATAATCAAAGTCTTTCAAAAATTCTAGTTAGAAATGGTTTTGCATTTGATTGGCCATATTATTCAAAAGGAAAATATGCTGCAGATCAAGAATATGCAAAACAAAATAAGCTAGGACTTTGGAATATGAAATTTGAATTTCCATGGGATTTTCGTAAAAATAATTAGATTTATTAACCTTGTTCAATTATAAATATCAGCATAAATAGTCATGAAAATAACTCATGCCCTCGTGGTGAAATTGGTAGACACAAAGGACTTAAAATCCTTGCCGCTTGCGGAGTGCCAGTTCGAGTCTGGCCGAGGGCACCACTAATGATGAGCAAAATTCAAATTATTTCTGATAAAAATAAAAGATCTCAAAATATAAAAAAATCATTAGTTAAAAGAATAAAAGACTCAAATCGTGTTAAATCTAACATAACAATCGTAATTGGTGGTGATGGTTTTATGCTCCAGACTTTAAAGAAAAACAAAAATACAAATAAATCTTTTTATGGAATTAACTCAGGGAACTATGGTTTTTTAATGAATAAATTTTCTACAAAGAATTTGATGAATAATTTATCTAAGGCAAAAAAGATAATAATTTCACCCCTTGAAATGATAGTAAAAAATAACAAAAATCAGATTAGAAAATTTTTAGCTATCAATGAAGTTTCGATTTTACGTCAAAGTAGGCAAGCTGCTTCATTATCCATTAAACAAGGATCCAAGCAAATAATAAAAAAACTTATCTCTGATGGGGTTTTAGTTTCTACTCCAGCAGGTAGTACAGCTTATAATCTATCAGTACATGGACCTATATTAAGTTTAAATTCAAAAAAATTATCTATTTCACCCATAAGCCCATTTCGTCCTCGTAGATGGAAAGGAAAAATAATCAGTGACAGATCACAAATCACTATAAATAATTTAAATCCTATAAAAAGACCAATCAGTGCAGTAGCTGATAATATTGAAGTAAGAAACGCAAAAAATATTAAGATTAAAACTAATCAAAAAATAAAATTTAATCTTTTATACGATAAAAGTAGAAGTCTACAGCAAAAGATAAAAATTGAACAATTAAGAAGAGAAATAAAATAAAAATTCTTTTTAAATGATAATAAATTAGTCTAACTTGTATAATGAATAATTTATGCCGTAAATTACTTCTAATTTTTTATTATCAATATTTTTAACTAAGTCGTAGCGACTAAGTGTATCCACATAATAATGGATTATAGATTGTTGATTATTAAGAAAAATTTTATTATCATCGAATTGCATTAATTCTAATAGATAATTTTCTTTTACATACTTTTTTAATTTATTCTGTAAACCACTATCTGACATATAAAAAGGTTTTGACTCTTCTAAAACTAGGTAATCAAAGTCTTTTTTAATAAAATTAAAAAAAGTTTCAGGATCTTTAATTGGCAAATAAGTATAGCTAAAGAAAGTTATATCTTTTTTTAAATCTTCTGTGTTTGTTTCTATATTCTTGGTATTATTAATCTTTTTAATTTTTTTAATTGAGTTTTTAAGCATTTTTAGAGAATCATTATTTTTATATATAAGATCATTCTCATATAGTTCTACATATAAAAGATTTTGTTTCAAACTTTCTTGAAAATTTAAATCAACTAGGTAGAGTATTTTTGATCGGTCTATATTTTTTTCATCAATTTTCTTGTTAAAATTGATAAAGGAATGTTTAACAGAAAGGACATTTTCAATCTTAATATTCTGTTTGATGTTAATGTAAATAAATAAAAAATTAAATAGCAACAAAATAATAGTTAAATATTTAAATTTTATTTTGTTGAGTTCATTCAAAATATAAGCTGTTAAAATTATTATTACAGAAATAATTCCAGCAAAGTATCTTAGTTGGGGATAAAAATTTCCTGAAATTCCAAATATAAATAATGGTGCTATAAATAAAAAAAGAATTATTAAAAACTCGTTTTTAAGATAAATATTTTTTTTCAAAAAAAATAAGGGTACTATTATGAGTAATAAAATAATATTTTTATCTGTAGAATAAATTATTTTTAAACTTGAAACTATATTACGAATTAAATTTTCTAAAAATAAACCGAATTCAAATGGTTTTAGCCTCTCCATTTCATCAAATGGAGTTATATGATCTATAGGCCCCATTCCAACAAAAAAAGAATTAACGATTGGGCCTAAAATGGTAAAAATTATTAGAAATAATAATAAATAATGTAATCTTAATAATTTAAATTTTTTAAAATGTAATATAAACACTGCATATATTGAGATAAATGCTGGCCAATAATTGACCCCCCAAGCAAGAGATGCCAGTAAACCAAATATGAAATATGATTTGAGATTAAATTTTTCAATTTTAAATAAATATTTAACTAAAAAGTATAGCTGTAATGTGTACAATAATAAATTACATGAATTTTTACTCATAATAGTTGAAATGTTTAACACAACTGCAGAAGTGCAGAATGTAATTAGAAGAACACTATAAATAAAAAAATTTATTTTTAACTTTTTAAAAATTAGATATAAGAAAAAAATTGAAAAAGTTGTTATAGCTAAACTAGCTGCTCTACCATAAAATATAAATAATTCTGGGTTAAAATAAATTTTTAATTTAACTTGATCTACAGTCAATGAATTTATTAAAAATTCGTTTATAAAAAAAAATTTAAGTATAATTATTAAATTTATTAAAGGTGCATATAAAGGGTTATAATTGTTAAGATCAATATAATTTGTGAAAAAACCAAGGGAAGAAAGAGTACTACTTTGAAATTCAAGTTCATCTTGATTAACAAAATAGGGTAGGCCATAAGAAATTTTATTTAAACCATTTATAAAGAATATAATAACTAAAATTGAAATAAAAATTATATCAAGTCGTTTAAAAATTGATTTATTTTTCATGTTTTTTAACAGATATTTTTTTTTACTAAAAAATTATAATTTTTGTCCCTTTGCTTAAAAGTTTATTCTCTCTTTTTCTATAACAAGAGGCAAGTTTCTTTGGTGTATCAATAATATTCCAATATATTCACCAATTATACCAAGTAGCAAAATTTGTATTGATGCCAAACTAAAAATACCAATAATTAATGGAGCAATACCTAGTTCAAATGAATTCCAAAAAATTAATTTATAAACCAAATAAACCAAAGCAGTTAAAAATGATAAAAAACTAAAAACAAAACCTATTAAAGTAACTAATCTTATTGGAGCTCTTGAATGTTTAATGATGCCCAGCATTCCAATATCGTAAAGGGTAAAAAAGTTATTTTTTGTTTTACCAAACAACCTTTTTGGTTGATCAAACTCGATGATATCTATTTTTTCACCTATTTCATTTAATAATCCTCTTAAATAAGGGTATGGGTCGTTTATAATTCGTAATTTGTCAATTATTGATTTATCAAAAATTCCTGACCCGGTTGTATTTTCAGTTAATTTTGTTTCTGAAATTTTATTCAAAAATTTATAAAATTTTTTCCTAATTGAAAACATCAAATTATTTTCTTGGGATGTAATTTTTTTTGCAAGCACAATTTTTGAACCATTTTTCCATTTTTCAATATATTTTGGAATTAAATTAATTGGATCTTGAAAATCCGAAGCCATCAAAATACACGCATCTCCCGTACTTTGTAAAATTCCATAAAAAGGTGATTTTATATGACCAAAATTTTTTGAATTGATGATCAGTTTGAGATTTTTGTCCTCTAAACAAATTTTTTTTAAAATAGATGTTGTTCTGTCTGTAGAGGCATTATCGATTACAATGTGTTCATAATTGATATCATTTTTTTTCATTTCAGCTCTAATATCAGAACATAATTTTTCTATATTTTTTTCCTCATTAAATGTGGGAGTTACAATACTTATTTTAGTCATTTAAGCTTTTTATAGTTGAATTTATTGCATCCTTCAAATTAATTGAAATTTTCAAATTAAGCTTTTTACGAGCTCTAGCTATTGAGGGAACGTAGTAATCATAGCTTTTTGATGTAATTTTTTTTAATGATATTTTATTATTGAATAGTCTTGCAAATAATTTTGCTAAATTTTTAAGATTTATTACTTTATCAGACCCAACATTATATATTGGACATTCTTTATTTGAATTTTTTAGAATTACAATTAGCCAGTTAACTAAGTCATCTGAATGCATATAGCTTCTGTATATATTTGTAGATGTTTTCAATTTAATAATTTTTTTTTTAAGAGTGAGATTAATTAAATCTGCTACAGCATATTTGTATTTAATAATTTCCTTACCAATAAATGTATAACATCTTGCAATTGAAACGTTATATTTTTGTAAGGTCAAGTCATTAAATTTTTTTTCGATAAAAATTTTTTCCATTGCATATTTTTTTTTATAACCTTTTAATTTTCTTATTAATTTTAAATTAATTTCATTATTTTCATTATTTTTAATTTTTTTATTATTATAACCATATACTGCACCAGAGCTGGTAAATAATATTTTTGGTTTTTTGGAAAGTTTTAAAATTAATTTGTTAAAATGATTAAAATAATTTTCACTAATTCTAATATTATGATGTTTTAAACAATAAATAACATAATCTACTTGAGGAAGTTTTTTAATATTAAGTATATTTTTAGAAATATAGTTAATTTTAATATGTTTGTATTTTTTTTTAATTACTTTATTTTTACGAGATACAATAAAAATTTCATTTATTTTGTGTTTCGTTAAATTTTGATTAATTCCATTATTTACAAATGAACTTCCAACATAACCACTTCCACCTAAAATTAAAAGTTTTTTCAATTATTTACTCATTTATTTTGGACCATATTTGTTTAACAAATAATCTGATGATCCAACTTTATTAATTACACTATCTTTAATAAATTTTGATTTAATTTTTGTTTTGATATTAGTATTAACAAGGCATTCTTTGATCCAAGATCCAAAACCTCCATCATGTAAATGATCCTCTACTGTAATAATTTCATCAAATTTTTTTATCAAATTTCTAAATTTTATTTTATATTTCATGCCCCAAATTGGCATAGAGTAAACTGAGTGATTTTTAAATTTTTTATTTCTTATTTTGAGAGCTAAATTTTGAACATTACCAGTCGTTAGAATAATCTTTTTACTATTTCCATTGACTAATTTAATTATTTTTCCTGGCTCGACTTTAATCTTTTTAAATTTTTTATCTATTTGATCATTCTTATCAAGTCTAAGATAAGATGGTTGGGGATTTTTCCTTATATAATTTATAATTGAAACTAATTCGTTGTTATTACCAGGCGACATAATTATCATGTTAGAAAAACATCTCATCAATGCATAATCTTGTAATGCATGGTGAGTGTAACCTAAATTTCCATAACCAAGTCCCGATCCAACTGAAACAATAGTTACAGGTAAATTATGATAATCAATATCATTTCTAATTTGTTCTGCACATCTAAAGGTTGAAAAATTTGCAATTGAATAAACAAACACGTTGCATTTTTCTGACGCAATTCCAGCCGCCATACCCATCATGTTTTGTTCAGAAACTCCTGCATTAAATATTCTGTCTGGAAATTTATCTTTAAAAGGCTCAATAACATTAAAACCAAGATCATTGATTATTAAGTAAATATTTTTCTTTTTGTTTGCCTTCGTCAGTTCTTTAATAAATAATTTACGCATATCTATTATTAATTTCCTTCAATCCAACATCTAGTTCATTTTTATTAGGATTTTTATAATGCCATAAATTATTATTTTCCATAAAACTGATACCTTTACCTTTAGTGGTGTGAGCAATTATTACTTTAGGTTTATTTTTATTTTTCTTTTTAAGTATTTTTTTTAAGGATTTAATATTATGACCATTTACTTCATGAACATTACATCCAAAAGATAAAAGTTTAGATTTTAATGGTTCAATGCTAATAACTTTATCAACAAAATCCATACTTTGAATTTTATTATAATCAATTATAATAGTTAAATTCTCTAATTTGTGATGGCTTGCAAACATTAAACTCTCCCAAGTCGTTCCCTCATTTATTTCTCCATCACTGATAACAACAAATACCCTGTTTCTCTCTTTGTTAGTTTTAAATTTAAGTGCTTTCCCTACAGATATTGGTAATCCATGTCCAAGAGATCCTGTTGAAAATTCAACCCCTTTGACTTTATGACTAACATGATTCATCAGCGTGGTTTTATTAGAACCAAATGAATTTAAATTTTTTAGAGAGATAAATTTTTTTTCATATAAGGTGCAATAAAGAGCTAATGCAGCATGACCCTTACTTAGAATAAATCTATCATTTTTTTTTAACACATTAAAGTATAGAGCAACTAATATTTCAACTATAGACAGACAACTTCCAATATGGGAGGACTTTGCTTTAAAAGACAAATTTAAAATATTTGATCTAATATTTCTTATATTTTTATTCACGAATTAGTTTTTTTTATAAAATTTAATATTATACGATGAATATAAGTTATATCTTTTTCTTTTAAACCCTGATGGCAACCTACAAGTAAACCGTATTTCATGATATAATCAGAGTTTTTAAAAGAATTTAAAATATTTTTCTTTGATATAAGATTTTCAAATGCAGGATGTCTTAGTGTGTTACCGCTAAATATTGGCCTGGTTTGAATCTTGTTTTTTTCTAGATAAATCTGTAATTCTTTTCTGGTAAAATTATTATTATTCTTAAGTATAATAGGGTAGGCTAAAAAATTAGTTTTAACATTTTTCTCAATTTTTGGCACTATAAACAATTTATTCATTTTTTTGAAAAAATTGCAGTGAAGTCTGAAATTTCTATTTCTTATCATATTAAACTTTTTAAATTTCTTTAATTGAATAAGTCCAAAAGATGCACCAATTTCAGATGGCTCAAAGTTATAACCTGACTCTGAAAAAACAAATTTTCTGTCATATTCAAACCCCTTAAGCTTAATATTTAATCTTTTATTGATGTTCTCTGAGTCTTTAATTAGCGTTGACATTCTACCCCAGCTTCTTAAAACTTTGGCTTTAGTGTAAAAGTTTTTATTATTTGTGACAAGCATCCCCCCATTACCTGCACAACTAATAATATGTGAACCGTAAAAACTAGTAATTGATATATCGCTATAAATTCCACTTGGTTTTGAATTTATAGTTGCTCCTAATGTGTCTGCAGAATCCTCCATGACTAACAAATTATGCTTGTTTGCTATTTGTCTAATTTTTTTCCAATTAGGCAAGTTACCGATCAAATTAGGAATAAGTAACGCTTTTGTTTTTTTAGTAATTTTTTTTTCAATTTTATTTGTATCAATTTGTAAAGTATCTACTTCACAATCAACAAATATTGGCACTAAATTGCTCAATGTTATAGAAGAAATAGCAGTACCAAAATTTAAGCAGGGGACGATGATTTCACTTCCTTTTTTAAAATTAACTGCTTTAAGAGCTAAAAGCAAAGCTGAAGAACCTGAATTAACCATCAATCCATATTTTTTGGAAAATAATTTAGAAATTTTTTTTTCAAAAACATTTACTGCTTTACCCATTTGAGTGGAATTTTTAAGAGTTTTTAAAACTGCATTTATTTCCTCATTGTTATAAACGTTTAAACCATAAGGAATTCTTGTTATTTTATTTGTCATATTTCACTCAAAGATCTATTTGTTATTTATATAAGTTAGGAACTGTTGCACACATTTATTTTCTGCTGAAATTTTTTTATTGATAGATTTATTCCAGTCTATAGTTTTTTCGAGTGCGACAGAAAGGTTCCATTTACAACTCCAATTAATTTTTCTTTTAGCTTTACTGCTTTCAAGTTTTAAAATAGCAGTTTCTTGAATTTTTTTTTTATTATCAAAAGTGAATTTAAAATTTTCAAGTTTTTGAGCCATTTTTACAACTTCAGACACTTTTTTAAAATTATTTTTGTTTGGACCAAAATTCCAAGCATATTCTAAATCATTATTAATTTTTTGAACACATTGTTTTTTTGCTAAAATTAAATATCCTACTAATGGATCTAAAACATGTTGCCAAGGCCTGATATGATTAGGATTTCTTACACTAAGTTTTTTTTTACTATTAATAGCTCTTATTATATCAGGAACCAATCTATTCTTAGAAAAATCACCTCCACCAATTACATTACCAGCTCTCACCGTAGATATTTTATTTCTCAAATTTGAGTTTTTAAAAAAAGTTTTAATATAACAATCTGTTACCATTTCTGCTCCAACTTTTGAGACACTATAAGGATCAATACCACCAAGTTGATCTACTTCTTTGTAGGCCTTACTTTTTTTGTTAATTTTATAAACTTTATCGGTAGTTACTATTATTACTGATTTTACAGAATTAATATTTCTCAAACATTCAAGTAAATGCGCTGTACCTAATATATTTGTATTGAAAGTTTCAACTGGTTTTTCAAAAGAGTCAATAACAAGTGGCTGTGCTGCTAAATGAAATATTATTTCAGGTTTAGATAGATTAATCTTTTTTTTTAAATCATTTATATTTCTTATATCCGCATATGAATTTGAATTTAATTTATTCTTTATACCTGATTTTTTGAATAAACTATTTTTTTCTGGCGTTAAAGAATAACCATAAATCTTAGCGTTAAGATGACATAAAATAATACTCAGCCAAGTTCCTTTAAACCCTGTATGACCAGTAATAAATATTCTTTTATTATTATAAAAATTTTTTAAACTTTTTAAATTTTCCATGGCAATTTTTTTTTATTTTTTAACAGTGTATTAAAATCATTTTTATCCTTAAGTGTATCTAAACTTTTCCAAAATCCATTGTGTTTAAAAGCATATAATTTTTTTTTAGATAGAAAATAACTTAAAGGTTCTTTTTCCCAATAGGTTTTTGTGTTTTTTATTCTTTTTATTGCCTCTTTGTGGATCACAAAAAAACCAGCATTAATTAATACATCTGAAACTTTATTGCTGTTATCAAAATATTTAACTTTATCTTTATCTAGTTTGAGTACACCATACCTTTGCTTTGGTCTAACTGCAGTCATTGTAACATAAGATTTATTTTTATAATGAAATTTAATTAATCTTTTAATTGAAACATTTGACAATCCATCACCGTAAGTCATCATTATATCTTCTTGAAGATTTAATTTATTATATGCAATTTTTATTCTACCACCAGTGCCTGAATTGAGACCTGTATAAACCAAATTACCAATAAACTTTATTTTTTTATTTCTAAATTCAAATTTAATATATTTTTTCTCTTTAATTATAATTTTGATATTTTTTTTATTCTCTTTTAAAAAATAATCAATAATTGTATTTGATTTATGTCCAAGACAAAAAACAAAATCATTAAATCCTTGGTCAAAGTAATTATTAATAATATGCATTAAAATTGGACTCCTTCCAATTCTAACCATAGGTTTAGCGATTAAGGTTCCCTCGTAATCAAGTCTAGTTCCAAAACCTCCACAAAGGATAAAAGTTTTCATTAGGTATTTTCTACATTAAAATTGTTTAAAAATCTATTTTTGAGAATTGTTAGTATTGACTTAATTTAATGATGGTGCCCCCGCACGGATTCGAACCGCGGACCTATTGATTACAAATCAATTGCTAAAGTTTAAATAAACATTTGTTTGCAACAATAATCTTAAAATATTTTTAATCTGGTCACACTCTGGGCACAGTGATAAACTTTTTTAATGCCTACTGATAAACAGAAGCTTGGAGTTTTTGGAGAAGAGCTAATTGTTAAAAATTGTATTTGTCCAAAATGCAAAAAGAAAAGAACACTTAAGAAGCTTCCAACAAACTTTAAGTGTGCAGACTTGATTTGTGATTTCTGTGGATTTTTAGCTCAAGTTAAATCTTCGAATGTAAAAAATATTAACAAACTTCCAAGTTCAGTTTTAGGAGCGGCCTGGAAGCCTCAAGAAGAAAGAATGAACGCTGGTATATACTTTCCACTTTATTTAGTTTTAGTCTGCAAAAAAGAATACTCGGTATTTTACCTAGCTTCAGATTTGCAAAACAAAGAAATATTTGTTGCAAGAAAACCTTTGTCTGCATCAGCAAGAAGGGCTGGATGGCAAGGGTTTATGTATGATATATCTAAAATCAAAAATAGTTTTGTGAGATTAATTTAAATGAAAAAACTTTTAGGGATCGTGGTTCTTGGTTTGTTGTTAAGTGTCACAGCTTACGGAGCAGAGCAAACAAAAGCTAGATATGAAAAGATTGCTCAAGAATTCACAAAAAATCCTAATGCAAAAATAAAACCAATGATGATGAAAATACAAGGTATGTCGATGAAAAAATCTCTTGGATATCTTGGTAAAGGTGAGATGAGTTTAGTTACAGGCGCACCAGAGTCGGCTTATAAAGGAAAAGAATTTTATCAAACAGTTGTTGATTACTCTAATTGTACAATAAGAAAAGGTGAATACGCTCATAATGATTGTGAACATTCTATGGGTGTGACAAGAACCGAAGTTAAGCATTCAGGATCTTTTGGAAAGGGTGTAGAGAAATGGATTCATTATGCTGTAAGACCGATGCAAAATTATTTTGACCAATATAGAAAAAAACATATCAGTCAATGCTATGCATCAATGCCTGGAGATGATGAAGGCTTCCCAATGTTTTTTTTAGATTTTAGAGCTGACTTTTTGTGGATCAATCTTCAACAACCAATGTTTTATAGTACAAACTTACAACGATATGTTTCAGATGATGTCTGGGCAAAATTAAAAAATTTTAAAGGGAAAATAAATAAAAATCTTGGTGCAACAGAATGGACAAGCATCTTAGTGCATTTTGTAAATAGAGCTGACGAAAATGGTTTGATAGAAGTTTTTATCGATGGATCAGAAACACCAGCTTATAGATTTGAGGGACCACTTTACTCAGGTGTTGGAAAGAAAAAACCTAAAGTTAATTGTTATCTAAAGATAGGACCAGTTGTTGAACAAAACAAAATAGCTCTTAGAAAAGAAGTTAAAGCAGAGTTAGGAGAAATTACGGAAAATATGGTTGTGTGGTATGATGCTTTGGCAATCGGAAAAACTCGAGAAAGAGTTATGGAGCTTGTAGAGAAGGACAAATAAAAAATTTAAACGACTACTTGATCTTGGCACTATCTTGGCACAATCCTGGCACAACCAATTACAAAATTTAAATAAAAAATAATTTAGCAAATATAATAAGTGTTGAATTTATTGAGTGATGGTGCCCCCGCACGGATTCGAACCGCGGACCTATTGATTACAAATCAATTGCTCTACCAGCTGAGCTACAAGGGCTTAAATAATAATTATTAACTATTTTAAAATTAATCAACACTTTTTTTTTAAGTAGTTTAAATGATGAAAAACAATTGAGGCACTATTCGATATATTTAAGCTTTCAATATTTTTATCGATTTCAATTTTAACTATAAAATCGGCATATTTAGAGGTATGTTTATGCATACCCTTTCCTTCAGATCCAAATACAAGAATATTATTTCCTTTCCATTTAATTTCTGTAAAATCTTTATCTCCATTTCCATCAAATCCATAAACCCAAAAATTTTTATCTTTTAAATTTTTTAATGTTGAGTTTACATTTGATACTTCAAATATATTTATGTATTCCATTGCACCGCTGGCAGATTTATACATAAGTTTACTTTCTCTTGGAAAATGTCTCTCTTTAATTATAATTCCATCGATTTTGAATGAAGATGCGCTTCTAATTAAAGATCCAATATTCCTTGGATCTGTAACACCATCAAGACATACCAACGTAACATCATTTTTATTTTGTATAAATTCTTTCAAAATAGGTTTTTCTAAATGTTCAATTTCTGCAACATATCCTTGGTGAAGTAAGCTCTCTTTTGTTGTAAATTTATCTAATTCTTTTTTTGTTCTAAAATAAACTTTAATATCTTTTAAAAGATTTATTTTGGGACTTTTTCTATGAATATTTTTTTTGCTTTCCTCAGTTAAAAATAACCTTAAGACTTTTCTATTAGGATTTTTTAGAGCCTCAAATACAGCATGATGGCCAACAATAAAAAAACTCGATTTATTCATATTTTTTGATTAATTTTACCCTTTTTTCACTATATTTTCTTAATAAATCTCGTATTGCAATTACATAAATAAAATATATAAAACGCGTGTTGTTTGAAGCTTTATTGAACAAGGGGACACTTCCCCTAAGGGAGGGGTTCCAGAGCGGTCAAATGGGGCGGGCTGTAAACCCGTTGACTTCGGTCTTCGAAAGTTCGAATCTTTCCCCCTCCACCATTCAATGAAACTTTAAGTAATACTGGAGTGTTACTCTTGGGGTTGTGCGGGTGTAGTTCAATGGTAGAACGCTAGCCTTCCAAGCTGGATGTAAGGGTTCGATTCCCTTTACCCGCTCCAAGAAAAAATATTATAAAATAAAATGAAGGAAAAAAGTAATGTCAAAAGAAAAATTTGTAAGAAATAAACCACATTGTAACATTGGTACAATTGGACATGTCGATCATGGGAAAACAACTCTAACTGCAGCTATTACAAAAGTTTTATCTGAAACTGGTGGTGCACAAGCAGTAGCTTATGATCAAATCGATAAAGCCCCCGAGGAAAAAGAAAGAGGAATTACTATCTCAACAGCACATGTTGAATATGAAACTGAAAAAAGACATTACGCTCACGTTGACTGTCCAGGCCATGCTGACTATGTTAAAAATATGATTACAGGTGCAGCACAAATGGATGGCGCAATTCTGGTTGTTAACGCAGCTGATGGTCCTATGCCACAAACAAGAGAACACATTCTTCTTGCGAGACAAGTTGGTGTACCAGCAATATGTGTATATTTAAATAAAGTAGATCAGGTTGATGACAAAGAGATGATTGACCTTGTTGAGGAGGAAATTAAAGAGTTATTAACTTCATATAAGTTTCCTGGAGACAAAACTCCAATTGCTAAAGGTTCTGCTCTTGCTGCGGTAGAAGGAAGAGATGATGAAATAGGAAAAAATTCAATATTAGAATTAATGAAAAATGTTGATGAATTTATTCCTCAACCAGATAGGCCAAAAGATAAAGATTTTCTGATGCCTGTTGAAGATGTATTCTCAATATCAGGAAGAGGTACTGTTGCAACTGGAAGAGTAGAGTCAGGAGTTCTTAAAACAGGTGATGAACTTGAAATAGTTGGAATTAGAGAAACAAAAAAATCAGTTTGTACTGGAGTAGAAATGTTTAGAAAACTTTTAGACTCTGGAGAGGCTGGTGATAATGTTGGTGTTTTGTTAAGAGGTGTTGAAAGAACAGATATTGAAAGAGGTCAAGTTTTATGTAAACCTGGTTCAGTAACACCACATACTAAATTTGAAGCTCAAGCTTATGTACTTAAAAAAGAAGAAGGTGGAAGACATACACCTTTTTTTACAAAGTACAGACCTCAGTTTTACTTCAGAACCACTGATGTTACTGGTGAAGTAGAATTACCAGCAGGTACTGAAATGGTAATGCCAGGTGATGATGCGAAATTTACGGTTAAATTAATTACACCAATAGCTATGTCTGAAAAATTAAACTTTGCTATTCGTGAAGGTGGCAGAACTGTTGGAGCTGGAGTAGTAACGAAAATTATAGAGTAAACTCTATATAGGAGTGTAGCTCAATTGGTAGAGCGCCGGTCTCCAAAACCGGAGGCTGAGGGTTCGAGTCCCTCCGCTCCTGCCAATTAAAGCTGAATTATTTATGAAGAACCCAATAAAATTTATTCAAGAGGTAAAACAAGAGGCATTCAAAGTTACTTGGCCTACAGGTAAAGAAACTTTGCAGGGAGCTCTAATGGTTTTTGCAATGGCTGTAGTAATGTCTTTATTTTTTTTATTACTTGATCAAGTTTTAAAATTTTTCTTAGAACTATTATTAAAAGTGAGTATATAATTATGAAAAATTGGTATATCGTCCAATCACATTCAAGCTTTGAAAACAAAGTTGCTGGTTTAATTAAAGAAGAGGCTGAAAAGGCAAAAATATCAGAAAAATTTGAAGAAATTGTAGTTCCAACTCATGATGTTACAGAAGTTAAGAGAGGAAAAAGGATTCAAAGAAAAAAGAAATATTTTCCTGGCTATGTTTTGATAAAAAGTGAAATGGATAACAGCATTTACCACATGATTAAAAATATAAAACGGGTAAGCGGTTTTTTAGGAACAAAAGGTATGCCAGTTCCTGTCTCAGATAAAGAAATTGAAAAGATATTGGGTCAAATAAAAGATGGTGTTGCTCAACCAAAATCTGGTATAGAGTATAGCATTGGAGAAAAAGTTCAGGTAGTGGATGGACCTTTCGCATCATTCAGTGGAATGGTCGAGGGTATTGATGAGGAGAAATCAAGGCTTAAAGTTTCTGTATCAATATTTGGACGTCCAACACCGGTTGAATTAGAATATAATCAAGTGGAGAAAACAAGTTAATGGCTGCAAAAAAAGAAATTAGTGGATTTATAAAATTACAAATAAAAGGTGGTCAAGCAAACCCAGCTCCACCAGTAGGGCCAGCTTTAGGTCAAAGGGGAGTAAATATAATGGAATTTTGCAAAGCTTTTAATGATAAAACTAAATCAATGGCAGGTAAACCAGTTCCAGTAGAAATAACAGTCTACAAAGATAAAAAATTTGATTTTAAAATTAAATCACCCCCAGCATCTTTTTTTATCAGAGAGGCTGCAAAACTAAAAAGTGGATCTAAAGAACCTGGTAGAAATATTGTTGCATCAATCACAAAAAAACAAGTTGAAGATATTGCTAATCAAAAAATGAAAGATTTAAATGCTCTAGATTTAGAACAGGCAGTAAAAATAATTTCTGGATCAGCTAGATCAATGGGAATAGAGGTAAAAGAATAATGCGATCTAAAAGATATAAAAAATTTCCCGAAAAAACAAAAGAATTACCTAGTGAAAATATTGAAAATTTAATACCAGTAATAAAAAAAAATTGTACTACTAAATTTGATGAGTCTGTTGACTTAAATTTTCAAATTAATAACAAACAAAAAAAAAATGAGATCAACATAAGAACTGTTGTTAATTTACCTGGTGGTACAGGTAAAAAAGTTAAGGTAGCAGTTGTTTGTGAAGATGCAAAAACAAAAGAAGCCAAAGAGGCTGGAGCAGATATTGTTGGAGGAGATGAATTTATAGAAAAGATAAAATCTGGAGAAATGAATTTCGAAAAATTAATTTCTACACCTACTATGATGATAAAATTATCAAAACTTGGTAAAGTTCTTGGTCCAAAAGGTTTAATGCCAAACCCAAAACTTGGATCAGTTACTGAAGATGTAAAAACTGCAATAAAGAATGCAAAGTCAGGTCAATCTGAAATAAGAAACGACAAAGATGGAAATATAGGTGTAAGTATTGGAAAAAAATCATTTAACGATAATCAACTCATTCAAAATTTTAATGCTATTATAGATGCGTTAGAAAAAGAAAAATCTAACAACACATTAAAAGGTGAATTAGTTAAATCAGTTTTTATTACATCGACAATGGGTGTTTCTTACAAAGTTAAATTAGGCAAGGTTATATAATTATGATGAATAAAGAACAAAAAAAAAATTATATAGCTGATATGACAAGTCAATTTGAAAATAGTAAAGCTGTTTTAGTAACCCACTATCAGGGGCTTACAATGCCCCAACTAGACGAGTTAAGATCAAAGATGCGTGAACATGGAATTGTATTTAAGATAACAAAAAATAGAATTACAAAATTAGCTTTAGAAAAGACAAAGTGTAAAGAGTTATCTAATTTATTCACAGGACCCACAGCTGTTGCGTTTGGAGAAGATGCAATAATGTCAGCAAGAATTCTTTCAAAATTTGCTAAAGATAATCAAAACCTAAAATTAATTGGTGGTATAATGGATAATGAAATTTTGGATCAAGCTGGGGTTCAAAATGTAGCAAATTTACCAACACTTGATGAGGCAAGAGCTAATATTGTTGGTATTTTGAATGCATCTGCTTCAAAAATAGTAAGTATTTTACTTGCACGTTCGGAAAAAATGAGTAGTTTACCTGCAGAAAATTCTGAAACACAACCTAAAGAGTAGATTATGCCTGACCTAAATAAAATTATAGACGATTTATCAAAATTAACTGTTGCTGAAGCAGCAGATCTTTCAAAACAGCTTGAAGAAAAATGGGGCGTTACCCCTATGGCAGCGGCAGCACCAGCAGCAGCTGGAGGCGCAGCAGCAGCCGAGGAAAAAGATGATTTCACAATTATGTTAACTTCTGCGGGCGATAAGAAAATTAATGTAATTAAAGAAGTAAGAGCAGCCACATCCCTTGGATTAAAAGAAGCAAAAGATTTAGTGGAGGGTGCACCAAAAGAGGTTAAAACTGGTGTTCCAAAAAAAGAAGCTGAGGAAATCAAAGCTAAATTAGAAGCTGCTGGCGCAAAAGTAGAATTAAAATAAATTAATAAGAAAGAATTCGTAAGCTGATTATTTTTAGTCAGCTTTAAAACATAAATGCAAATATCTTTTACTGAAAAAAAGAATATTAGAAAAAGTTTTGGTAAACTAAAGGAGAGTTTATCTATTCCAAATCTTATAGAAGTTCAAAAAAATTCTTACGATGAATTGACAGATTACAATGCAACTGCCGAGATAACGAAAGGTTTTGACAGAGTTTTTAAAAGTATTTTTCCTATCGAAGATTTAAATGACAAAGCAACTTTAGAATATGTATCCTATAGATTGGAAAAACCTAAATTTGATGTAGAGGAATGCATCGCTAGGGGACTTACTTATTCATCAGCTCTTAAGTGTACTTTGAGACTTGTTGTTTATGAAATAGATCAAGAAAATAATACTAAAGATATTTTGTCTGCGAAAGAGCAAGAGGTTTATATGGGAGAGGTACCAATGATGACAAATAGTGGTACCTTTATAACCAATGGAGTACAAAGGGTTGTCGTTAATCAAATGCATAGAAGTCCTGGAGTTTTTTTTGATCATGATAAAGGAAAAAGCCATGCGAGTGGAAAACTATTATTTAATTGTAGAGTAATTCCAAACAGAGGATCATGGTTAGATTTTGAGTATGACGTAAAAGATTTTCTATATTTTAAAATAGATAGAAAGAAAAAAATTTTAGCATCAACTTTATTGTTAGCTTTAGGTTTTTCAAAATCTGAAATAGCTAATGAATTTTATGATAAAGAACATTTTATATTTGATACAAAAACGCAAAAATGGAAAACGAAATTTAATCCAGAAAACTACAAAGCAAAAAACTTTTCTGAAGAAGTTATCGATGCAAAAACAGGAAAAGTAGTTATCAAACTTGGTGAAAAAATTAATTTCCTTAATGCGAAAAAACTTTCAAATGAAGGACTTAAAGATATTTTATTATCAAGAGAGTCTTTATATGGAAAAGTTTTACATAAAGATATAAAGGTTGATAATAGCGAGGAAGGAATTTTTAAAATTGGTACAGAGTTGAATGATACTATTATTCAGCAAATATTGGATGCAAATATTCATTCATTAGAAATTTCAGTTACAAACTCAATTAATAAAGGCCCATATTTATTAACAACAATTTTGAATGACAAAAATAATTCTAAAGATGAGGCAATCACGGAAATTTATAAAATGTTAAGACCTGGCGAACCACCAACTATTGAAATAGCTACTCAAATTTTTAATAATTTATTTTTTAGCTCTGATAGATACGATCTTTCTGATGTGGGCAGAGTGAAAATGAACTCAAGATTAAATCTTGAGTGTTCGGATAAAATTACAATTTTGAGAAATGATGATATTATGGCGATCATCCATAAAATGTTAGATCTTAGAGATGGAAAAGATGAGGTTGATGATATTGATCATTTAGGAAATAGAAGAGTAAGGTCTGTTGGAGAATTAGTAGAGAATCAAGCGAGAATAGGTGTTTATAGAATGGAAAGAGCTATTAAAGAAAAAATGACCACCCTTGACGTAGAATCTGCAATGCCTCAGGATTTAATTAATGCTAAGCCTTTAACTGTTTCTTTAAAAGATTTTTTTGCTAGTTCTCAATTATCTCAATTTATGGATCAAACAAATCCATTGTCAGAGATTACACACAAAAGAAGAGTTTCAGCCCTTGGTCCTGGTGGTTTAACAAGAGAAAGAGCTGGTTTTGAGGTTCGTGATGTTCATCCCACTCATTATGGAAGGATATGTCCAATAGAAACACCTGAAGGACCAAATATAGGTTTAATTAAT
This sequence comes from uncultured Pelagibacteraceae bacterium, assembly GCA_902629575.1. Lineage (GTDB taxonomy): Bacteria > Pseudomonadota > Alphaproteobacteria > Pelagibacterales > Pelagibacteraceae > Pelagibacter. Next base: position 3,981 of record CACORJ010000002.1, on the reverse strand, counting down.
AGTTTATCCACTTATGCAAAAATTAATAAATATGGGTTTATAGAGAGTCCTTATAAAAGAGTTAAAAGTGGTGTTGTTCAGGATAAAGTGGAATATTTATCCGCCATGGAGGAAACAAAATTTACTATTGCCCAAGCAAATACTAAAGTTGATAAGAATGGAAAAATTATAGAGGAATTAGTTTCATGTAGACAAAATTTAAATTTCTTATTATCTAAACCAGAGACTATTGATTATATTGATGTTTCACCCAAACAATTAGTATCAGTTGCTGCATCACTTATACCCTTTTTAGAAAACGATGATGCCAATAGAGCACTTATGGGATCAAATATGATGAGACAAGCAGTGCCTCTACTAAAACCAGAGTCTCCTTTAGTAGGAACAGGAATTGAAAGTGATGTTGCATTGGACTCTGGAGTAACGATTGTTGCAAAAAGAGATGGTGTAGTGGATAAAATTGATGGTAAGAGAATAGTAGTTAAGGTTACAGATGAAACAGATTTTACAAAATCAGGTGTCGATATTTATAATTTGCAAAAATTTAAAAGATCAAATCAAAATACATGTATAAATCAAAGACCTTTAGTTAGAGTTGGAGATAAAGTCAAAACAGGTGATATAATTGCTGATGGGCCCTCAACAAGATTAGGTGAATTAGCTTTGGGTAAAAATGTTACTGTAGCCTTTATGCCTTGGCAAGGGTATAATTTCGAAGATTCAATTTTAATATCTGAAAGATGTGTAACAGACGATGTTTTCACCTCAGTTCATATCGTTGAATATGAGATAATGGCAAGAGATACTAAACTTGGGGAAGAGGAAATCACAAGAGATATTCCAAATGTAAATGAAGAAGCATTAAAAAACTTAGATGAGTCTGGAATAGTTTATATTGGTGCGGAGGTGAATGCTGGAGATATTTTGGTAGGAAAAGTAACTCCCAAAGGTGACTCTGCCTCAGGCCCAGAGGAAAAGTTGTTGAGATCAATTTTTGGTGAAAAAGCTATAGATGTTACCGACACTTCTTTAAGAATGTCTAGAGGTAGCAGTGGTACAGTGGTAGATGTTAAAGTATTTAATAGACATGGTATTGAAAAAGATGAGAGGTCAATCACTATAGAAAGAGCTGAAATTGATCAAGTTCAGCAGGATAAAATTGTTGAGGAAGAAATATTAGAAAGAAGTATTAAGCAAAGAGCTGCTCAGTTTTTATCAGGCTCCTCTTTAACAAAAAAAATTAGAGATCTTGAGAGCGGTACTAAACTTGATTTTGATAATATTAACAAACTTGGCATTAATGATGTATTTAAAATTACTGTTGGAATAACTAAAGATGAGACAACTCTAGCTCAATTAAAAGATCAATATAATAAGGCTAAACAAGATATTACTGAAAGATTTGAGGATAAAGTTTTAAAAATTAGAAGTGGTGATGATTTGTTACCAAGTGTAATGAAAATGGTTAAAGTTTTTGTAGCAATTAAGAGAAGATTAAGGCCAGGAGATAAAATGTCTGGTCGACATGGTAATAAAGGCGTGGTTAGTAAGATAGTACCAGTTGAGGATATGCCATACAGAGAAGATGGAAGACCTGTTGACATAGTTTTAAACCCATTAGGTGTGCCGAGTCGTATGAATGTAGGTCAAATATTAGAAACTCATCTTGGTTGGGCATGTAAAGAATTTGGAGAAGAGGTAAAAAAATTAGTTAATGAAAATAATAAAAAAATTGAAAAAACTGAGAAAATTTCAAAATTTTTAAAATCTGTTTATGGAGAGGAAATATTTAATGAGAAAGTCGAAAAATTAAGCAAAACAGAATTTAGAGATTTATGTGAAAATTTACAAAATGGTGTTGCAATCTCTACTCCAGTATTTGATGGAGCAAAAGAAAAAGATGTTACAAATATGTTAGAACTCGCAAAACTTCCTGGCTCTGGGCAAACATTCTTATGGGATGGAAGAACAGGAGAAAAATTTGATAGACCTGTAACTGTGGGCATTATATATATGCTTAAACTTCACCATCTTGTAGAGGATAAAATTCATGCTAGATCTACAGGTCCGTACAGTCTTGTTACTCAACAACCTTTAGGTGGTAAAGCTCAATTAGGTGGCCAAAGATTTGGTGAAATGGAGGTTTGGGCTTTAGAAGCTTATGGTGCTTCGTATACTCTTCAAGAAATTTTAACAGTAAAATCTGATGACGTTGCTGGCCGTGTTAAAGTCTATGAAACTATTGTAAAAGGTGAAGAAAATTTTGAATCAGGTATACCAGAATCCTTTAACGTTTTGGTAAAAGAAATCAAATCTTTAGCTCTTAACGTTGAATTGAATTAAATATGAAAAAAGAATTAACAGATTTATTTAAAAATACAGAAATATCTGAGGCCCAAAATTTTAATAGTATTAAAATTTCATTAGCAAGCCCTGAGAAAATAAAATCATGGACATATGGTGAAATAAAAAAACCAGAGACAATTAACTATAGAACATTTAGACCAGAAAAAGATGGTCTATTTTGCGCAAGAATATTTGGCCCGATTAAAGATTACGAGTGTTTATGTGGAAAATATAAAAGAATGAAGTTTAGAGGTATCATTTGTGAAAAATGTGGCGTTGAAGTCACTAAGTCAAATGTGCGAAGAGAAAGAATGGGCCATATAAATCTAGCTACACCTGTCGCTCATATTTGGTTTTTAAAATCATTACCGAGTAGAATTGCTTTAGCTGTTGATATGAAGCTAAAAGAAATAGAGAGAGTTTTATATTTTGAGAATTTTATTGTTATAGAGCCTGGACTTACAGGTTTACAAAAAAATCAACTTTTAAACGAGGAAGAACTAGCAAAATATCAAGATGAGTTTGGTGAAGAAGCTTTCACTGCAGGAATAGGTGCTGAAGCAGTTTTAGAAATGTTAAAAAGTCTTGATTTAGAAACTGAAAGAAAAAATTTAGTAAATTATATAAAAGAGACTAAATCAAAAGTTAATGAGGAAAGAGCAATAAAAAGATTAAAGCTAATAGAGTCATTTATAGAAACTGGTCAAAAACCAGAATGGATGATAATGACAGTGGTACCTGTTATTCCACCTGAGTTAAGACCTTTAGTGCCTTTAGATGGTGGTAGATTTGCTACATCAGATCTCAATGATTTATACAGAAGAGTTATCAACAGAAACAACAGACTTAAGAGATTAATGGACCTAAAGGCACCCGATATAATTGTAAGAAATGAGAAGAGAATGCTTCAAGAATCTGTTGATGCTTTATTTGATAATGGAAGGAGAGGTAGAGTTATTACAGGCACAGGAAAACGACCTCTTAAATCATTAGCAGAAATGCTAAAAGGTAAACAGGGAAGATTCAGACAAAATCTGCTAGGTAAGCGAGTAGATTATTCAGGAAGATCAGTAATTGTTGTTGGGCCTGATTTAAAACTTCATGAATGCGGACTACCTAAAAAAATGGCGCTAGAATTATTTAAACCATTTTTGTATGCAAGACTTAACAAACTTGGTCTAGCTTCAACTATTAAACAGGCAAAAAAATTAGTAGAGAAAGAAACTAATGCAGTTTGGGATGCACTCGAGCTTATTGTAAGAGAACATCCAGTACTTCTTAATAGAGCACCGACTCTACATAGACTTGGAGTTCAAGCATTTGAACCGAAATTGATAGAGGGTGATGCTATTGAATTACACCCGTTAACATGTGCTGCATTTAATGCCGATTTTGATGGTGACCAAATGGCCGTTCATGTTCCATTAAGTTTAGAGGCACAGTTAGAAGCAAGAATTTTAATGCTTTCAACAAATAATATCTTGTCTCCTTCGAACGGGAAACCGATTATTGTTCCTAGTCAAGACATGATTTTAGGTATTTATTATTTATCTCAAGAACCTTTAACAGATAAACCAGTAGGATATTTTGTTGATGCTGATCAAATTGAATTTGCATTATCATCAGGAGAAATAA
>CACORJ010000001.1 GCA_902629575.1 uncultured Pelagibacteraceae bacterium | reverse complement strand
AAATTTGAATAGATTAAATACTAATCAAAAAATATACCTTACTATTAATCAATCCAATAACAACATCAAAGATTTCATATTTCAAGTTTCTAATAAAGAAAGAATTCTTTTAACAAAAAATGACGAGGAAAATAATTTTAATCAAGAAATAATTTTAACAAAATTAGATAAAAAAATAATTTATCAAGAAAATATAATTCTTCAAAGTTTATATAAGTCTGCAATCGATAGAAAAATTCCGGTGAATACTATTATAGAACTAGCAAGTATTTACGGTTTTCAAATAGATTTTCAAAGAGATATTAAGAAAAAAGATAGATTTCAAATTATGTATGAAATTTTTATAAATGAAAATGAAAAAGTAATTGAAACAGGAAATATATTATTTGCAAATTTGATTTTAGGCGGAGAGGATAATACTCTTTATTATTTTGATAAAGAGGGTAGCAACGGTCACTATGATGAAAATGGTAGAAGCATAAAAAAAGCTCTTATGAAAACACCTATCAATGGTGCAAGACTATCTTCACCCTTTGGAATGAGAAAACATCCAATCGATGGTTTTAATAAAATGCATAGAGGAACAGATTTTGCTGCTCCAATGGGCACTCCGATTATGGCCTCTGGATCAGGAACGATTAAAAAAGCAGGGTGGTGTGGAGGTGGAGGTAATTGTGTAGTTATTAAACACAATTCAACTTATCAAACTGTATATGCCCATATGTCTAAGTTTGCGAAAGGAATAAAAAAGGGAGTTAGAGTTAAGCAAGGTCAAACAATAGGTTATGTTGGCTCAACAGGAAAGTCTACTGGTCCACACCTACATTATGAGGTTATTATAAATGGTAAAAAAGTTAATTCTCAGACTCTTAAATTACCATCTGGTAAGATCCTTAAAGGAGAAGAGAGAAAAATATTTGAGACCAAAAAAATAAAGCTAGATGTATTAAAATCTGAAAAAATAATTGGAATAAATTAGTTATTTTGAGATAACAAATTTAGTTTCAATTTCCTCATCTTTATTTTTTACAATTTTTTCTTTTAATTTTTCTTCACTTAAATTTTCATCAACTACATTATCCACATTAACATTCTTATTTTCATTAGTTTCCGTAGAAATTTTTGATTTTCTAAAATTTTCTTGATCACTTAAAATTCTTGTAAAATGATCTGCATGTTGAAAGTAATTTTCTGAAAGAATCTTGTCACCAGTCGATAAAGCCTCTCTTGCTAAATTATTGTATTTTTCGATTAGTTTTGAGGCGTTGTGATTATTTCTACCAGGTATCTTTCTTTGAAAATTATCATTACTTGAGAAATTTGCTCCGTATTTAGGTCTATCACCATTTGATTTAAAATTTCGGTCATTTCTTCTATAACTATTTCTTCTATTATTGTTATTTCTAAATGTAACCATAAGTAATCTTTATATCTTAGTGCTGATTATACATCGATCGTTATTCGCAAGATCTTTAACAACCGAATTAACATAAAAGCTATTATTTTTTAATAATTTTTTAACCTCTTTTTTTTGGTTATATGCAATTTCTAAAATTAATTTTCCACCATTTTTAATCAGTTCAGATGACTTTTTAATAATTTTTCTGATTTCTGATATACCATCTAATCCACCGTTAAGAGCAATTTCTGGCTCAAAGTTTATTATATCTTTATCCAAATACTTTAAATCTAATTTTTTTATATAAGGAGGATTAGATATTATTAAATCATATTTCCCAATAAAGAATTTGTCAATATCTGATTTAATTAATTTTACCCTATTAGAAACACATAATTTATTTACATTGATTTTACATACTTTTAGTGCACCACTACTAATATCAATACCTGTTGCTCTGAAATCATTTCTTTCCTTAAGTATTGAGATTAAAATGGATCCTGAACCAAATCCTATATCAAGAAAGTTTATTTTCTTTTTTTTTTTATAAATTCTTAATACTTCTTCTATAATTATTTCAGAGTCAGGTCGAGGAATTAATACATCTTCGTTAATAAAAAATTCATATTTCCAAAAAAACTTTTTACCTGTTAAGTAAGATATAGGTTTTCCTCTTAGCCGTTGATTTATCATTTCTTCATATCTTACATACTCGTCATTAGAAATATTATATTTAGAGTTTAAAATTATAAATTCTCTACTTTTATTAATAGCTTTTGATAATAAAATTTCGCTATCAATTGATGCAGATTTAATCTTATTATTTTTAAGTTTTTGATATGCATTTTTAAAAGCTATTTCTATTTCCATGGCGATAATTAAATTAAATTATTAAGACTTTCTTCTTGTGCTTGTAAAGTTAAAGACTCAATCATTTCATCAAAAGCCTCTCCTTCCAAAAATTCCTCTAATTTATGAATTGTAAGATTAATTCTATGGTCAGTTACCCTTCCTTGAGGAAAATTATAAGTTCTTATTCTTTCAGATCTATCTCCTGTTCCTATTTTGTTTTTTCTATCTTTAGATCTCTCTTGATCTATTCTAGATCTCTCTAATTCATACAACCGTGCTCTTAAGATTTTTAAACCTTTAGCTTTATTTTTATGTTGAGACTTCTCATCTTGCTGAGATACTGATATACCAGTTGGAATATGTGTAATTCTTACTGCACTGTCAGTTGTATTAACTGACTGCCCTCCAGGACCGCCTGCTCGAAAAACATCTATTCTTAAATCTGTTTCATTAATCTTTAAATCAACTTCCTCTGCTTCTGGTAAAACTGCAACGGTTGCTGCAGAGGTATGAACTCTTCCTTGTGTCTCAGTGTCGGGGACTCTTTGAACTCTGTGGACACCACTTTCATATTTTAGAGTTGAATAAATATTTTTACCTTTTATCGATGCAATTACTTCTTTTAAACCACCAGCTTCACTTCTAGAAATAGAAATTAATTCTACAGACCATTTCTTTTTATGACTTACTTTTTCATACATCTTGAATAAGTCAGCAGCAAATAAACTTGCCTCTAATCCTCCAGTACCAGCTCTAATTTCTATAATAGCATTTTTTTGATCTGCTTCATCTTTGGGTAATAAAAATAATTTTAATCTTTTTTCATTTTTTTCATTCTCAATATTAAGATCTGTTAATTCTGCTTCTGCCATTTTCCTAAGCTCCTCGTCTGAATTTTTATCATCGAGAATTTTTTGAAGCTCTATTTTATTACTATCAAAAGACACATACCTTTTGGCATTATCTATAATCTCATTAAGGTCAGAATATTCTTTTGACTTTTCTGCAAAATTTTTTTTATCAGTAGATCCTGAAGATAATTCTTTTTCTAATAATGAATGCTTACCTATAAGGTCTTCAATTGTTTTTAATGGGATCATTTATTTATTTTCTAATTCGGACGCTTTTTTTTCAACCTCGTATACAACTTTTTCAATTATATCATCGGTTAAAACCTTTTTGGATTGAATACCTGATAAATAGAGCATATTATTACCTTTCCCACCCCCTGTAATACCAATATCTGTCATAGCTGCCTCTCCAGGACCATTAACAACACATCCAATAATAGATAAAGTGACTGGTGTTTTGATGTGAGATAATTTTTCTTCAAGAATTTTCACTGTATCTATAACTTTAAAAGCTTGTCTTGCACATGAAGGACAAGATATGATTTTTACTCCTCTATTTCTTAAATTTAACGATTTTAAAATTTCATTACCAATCTTTATTTCTTGTGGTGGGTCGTCTGATAAGGAAATTCTTATAGTGTCGCCTATACCATCCATTAAAAGAGATCCTAGGCCTATTGATGATTTAATGCTTCCCGAAACAAAACTTCCCGCTTCAGTAATTCCAAGGTGTAAAGGATAATCGGTTACTTTTGAAAGTTGACGATATGCAGCAATTGACAAGAAAACATCTGAAGATTTAACACTTACCTTAAAATTAAAAAAATCTTGATCCTCTAAAATTTTAATATTTCTAAGCGCACTTTCTACTAAAGCCTCAGGACATGGCTCTTTAAATTTTTCTAATATATCTCTTTCTAAAGATCCAGCATTAACACCTATTCTTACCGAACAATTATTATTTTTTGCGGCACTTAAAACTTCATAAATCTTTTTCTTATCACCTATATTGCCAGGATTAATTCTTAAACATTTTGCTCCGTTCTCTGCAGCTTCAATTGCTCTTTTATAATGGAAATGGATATCTGCTACTATTGGTAATGGAACGTGTTTTACAATTTCTTTGAGTGCGAATGTAGAATCTTTATCTGGACAAGAAACTCTTACAATATCAGCACCTTCTTTTGCAATGTCATTTATTTGATTTATAGTGGCTCTAATATCTGTGGTTAACGTGTTAGTCATTGATTGAACAGATATGGGATTATCACCACCAATTTTTATGTTTCCGACACTTATTACTCTAGTTTTTCTCCGTTTAATTTCTCTAAAAGGTCTAATGTTCATATTTCAATCTAAATTAAATTCATTATGCAAAACAGCTACAGCTTTCTTTAATAAACTTGATGAAATTAAAACAGAAATTTTTATTTCAGAAGTTGATATTACCATTATATTTATTTTCTTTGAAGCTAACGCTTTAAACATTCTATAAGTTATTCCTGGAGTTGTAATCATTCCTACGCCAATAATCGATATTTTAGCTAAGTTCGTGTCAAAAGATAACTTTCTAAATGATATATTTTTATTTTCTCTGATTATTTTCTCAGTCTTTTTGACATCCTCAGATCTTATTGTAAATGTTAAGTCTGTTTCCTTTCCATCTAATGAAATATTTTGAACAACCATATCTACATTAATAAAATTTTTAGATAATGGTTCAAATATATATGCTGCTACTCCTGGTTTATCCTTTACACCTGCTATAGTAATTTTTGCATCATTTTTTGTAAAAGAAATCCCTGTTATTATCTCATTATTAATATTTTTCTTTTTAAATTTTTTTGTAATTAATGTCCCCGATTTATTAGTGAACGAAGATTTAACCCTAATTTCTATATCGTTAATTTTAGCATCCTGGACCGATGTGGGTTGCATTACTTTAGATCCTAATGAGGACATTTCTAACATTTCATCATACTCAATTTTTTTTATCTTTTTTGCTTTTTTATTGATCCGTGGATCAGTTGTATAAACTCCTTCAACATCAGTATATATTATACACTCATCGGCTTTAAAAAACTTAGCAATCATTATAGCAGAAGCATCTGATCCACTTCTTCCAATCGTAGTAATTCTATTAAGATTATTTATTCCTTGAAAACCAGTTATCACAGGAATTCCACCAGATCTTAAATATTTTAGTAAATTTCTCAGAAAAACTTTTTCTATTCTAGAGCTATTATGAGGACCTTTTGTAATAATTGGCACTTGCCAAGACATCCATGACCTTGCTTTAAAGCCTGAATGATTTAGTCTTCCAGCAATTAAAGCACATGCTGCTTGTTCCCCAGTAGATACAAGAGCATCGTACTCTGCCTTATCAAAATTTCCACTTATCAATTTTGATTTTTTTATCAATTCATTAGTTACTCCACTCATTGCAGAGGACACCACGATAACTCTATTCTTTTTTTTTTTATATTTTAAAATGATTTTTGTGACTTTTTTAATTCTCTCTATAGATCCTACAGAAGTTCCACCAAATTTAAGTACTATTGTCTTCATCGTTTTTTATAAAAAAGCTTAATTTAATTAATATTTGATAAAATGCATCTTAATTGTTATGTCAAATAAATGAATACTTTGAATACAATAAATTCTAAGGAAATTGAAAAATTTTCTAAAATTGCAGAGGAATGGTGGGATCCTGAGGGTAAATTCAAACCTTTACACAAATTTAATCCTATTAGAATTTCCTATATTAAAGAAAATATAATTGAAACGTTCAAATTGAAAAAATCAAAATCTCCATTAAAAAATATTAAAATTTTGGATATAGGTTGTGGAGGAGGTTTATTATCTGAACCAATGTGTAGACTTGGTGCTGATGTTACAGGAATTGATGCATCAGAAAAAAATATTAAAGTTGCAAAACTTCATTCAAAAAAAAATAATCTTAAAATAAGATATTTATGTTCATCACCAGAAAAACTAGAAACAAATGAAAAATTTGATGTTATTTTAAATATGGAAATTGTAGAGCACGTCAATGATGTAGATTTTTTTTTGGGTTCATGTGGTAAACTCTTAAAAAAAAATGGCATAATGTTTGTTGCAACGTTAAATAAAACTCTAAAATCATATATTTTTGGCATAATTGGTGCGGAATATGTTTTACGTTGGTTACCAATTGGAACTCATGAATGGGAAAAGTTTTTAAAACCAGAGGAACTAATATCTTTACAAAAAAAAAATAATTTGAATTTAGATAAAGTTGATGGAATGAAATTTAATATATTGACAGATCAATGGAGTATTAGTGAAGATAAATCAGTAAATTACATTGCTAAATTTATCAAGAATTAGTTATTTTTATCTTCTACCCAAGGAATCATTTGCGTGTTAATTCCCTCTTCTTTCAGCTCTTTTAAATCTTGTTTTGAAGCTGTGCCGTAGATACCTTTCTTTTTTTTTTTTCCACCATAATGTATAGATCTCGCTTCATAGGCAAAATTTTTACCAACATACTCAAAATTATTTTTAATAAATTTTTGATATTCAGAAATTGTTTTTTTGATGCTATTAAATTTTTCTATATTTTTACTAATTTCCGAATTAGAACTCTTGCTTACTAAGCTTGGCGCCATTAAATTTTTTTCTATGCGTAATGAATTACAACTGTGACAATTCAAGAAATTTTTCTTTTTCAATTTTTCATATTCTTTTGAGCTTGAAAACCAACTTTCGAAAATTAATTCACAATCTTTACATACTAAACTATACTTTATCATTAAGCTGATATGGTGGTCATTTTATAAAATTCAATATATTAACTTCTGTAGTCTGCATTAATTTCTATATATTTTTTTGTAAAATCCATAGTATATACAGTAAAGTTTTTGTTTCCAGTCCCAACATTTACATTAATTTCAATATCAGCATTTTTCATATATTGCGCAGCATCAGTCTCATTGTATGAATTATGTAATTTTCCTTTATGGACTACATTTATGTTACCAAATCTTATTGATAATTTATTTACTATAATCTGAGTATCTGATTTACCGATCGCCATAATCACTCTACCCCAATTAGGATCCTCACCAGATATAGCTGTTTTAACTAATGGAGAATTAGCAATTGAAAAAGCAATTTTTTTTGCATCTAATTCGGATTTCGTGTCAAAAACATTTATTGTTATAAATTTAGTTGCTCCTTCTCCATCTGCTACAATTCTTTTTGCTAAATTTAATAAAACTTTATTTAGTGACTGATCAAAATCATTTAATCTTTTATCCGTAAAACTATTTATCTTAATATGGTTAGTTTTACCCGTTGAAAAAATTGTAACCATATCATTAGTGCTAGTATCACCATCACAACTTATTGCATTAAATGTATTTTCAATATTTTTTTTTAATAATTTTTTTAGTATATCGTTTGGAAGGTCTGCATCTGTAAAAATATAGCCTAGAGTTGTTGCCATATTTGGGGATATCATTCCCGAGCCTTTTGCAATTCCATAAATTTTTACTAAAGTTTTACCAATAAAACATTCTTCCATAGCCATTTTGGGTCGAGTATCTGTAGTCATTATTCCAAGAGCAGCTTTCATCCAAATTAGTTTATTTTGCGTATATTTGATATTTTTAATAAGATCTGGAATTTTTGAGTTAATTTTCTCAAATGGAAATGTCTCTCCTATAGTCCCTGTACAGCCAAACAAGATATTTTTCGGTTTAATCTTAACTGGATTTTCCTCATCATTTTTTTGTTTTTCATTTAGCTCTTTAGAGATCGTATCTGCAATATTTTGCAAACTTTTAAAACCTTGTTCTCCAGTAAAAGAATTAGCATTCCTAGTGTTCACTACTAAAGAATAAATTTTCTTAGGCTTTTGGCTTAAATTCCATTTTATATTTTCTGATAAAATTTTAGATTGTGTATAAATAGAGGCGTGATTTGCACCATCTCTAAAATAAAACATAACCAAATCATCTCTATTAGAATTATATAAATTTGCACTAACAGCAGATATTGACAAACCGTCCAAGTGGTCTAGATCCTGAAAATCAATCATTTTTCGATTTTTTGATTTCGAAGATAAAAAATTCGGTATATTTATTCCCATACTGTTTAAAATGACTATTTTATACTTATATTAAAACAATATATCAAAAAATAATGTTTAATCCTTTAAACTATATAACTAAATTTATCAAATCTGGAAACCAGAAAGAACTAGATAGAATTAGCAAAACTGTAAAAAATATAAATTTATTAGAGGAAAAATATAAAATTCTTAAAATTGAGGACTTTCCAAAAAAAACAGAAGAATTAAAAAATAGAGTTAAAAATGGTGAAACATTAGATCAAATTCTTCCTGATGCTTTTGCTTTAGTTAGGGAAGCCTCTAAAAGGTCTAGAAATGAACGTCACTATGACGTTCAGTTAATTGGCGGCATTGTTCTTCATGAAAACAAGATTGCTGAGATGAGAACGGGTGAAGGAAAAACATTAACAATTGCATTATCAGCTTACTTAAACTCACTGGAGGGAAAGGGTGTTCATGTTGTGACTGTAAATGACTATTTAGCTAAAAGAGATTCACTTGACATGGGTCAAATTTATAATCTTTTGGGATTAACTTCAGGATACATAAATAATGATCAAAATGATTTTGAGAGAAAGAAGAATTACGATTGTGATATCACTTATGCAACAAATAGCGAGTTAGGCTTTGACTATTTAAGAGATAATATGAAATACTCAAAACATGAGAAAGTACAAAGAGAGCATAATTATTCCATCGTCGATGAAATTGACTCATGTTTAATTGATGAAGCAAGAACGCCCTTAGTGATTTCAGGAGCAGCAGAGGACAAAACAAATCAATATTTAGCTATTGATAGACTGGTGAAACAACTAAGTAAAAAAGACTTTGAGATAGATGAAAAAGATAAAAATATTTTACTTACTAATGAAGGCATTAATAGTGTTGAAAAAATTTTTTCAAATGCAGGAATACTTAAAAATAATAATTTTTATGATCCACAAAATTTAGCTTTAGTTCATCACGTTAATCAGGCTTTAAAAGCAAATCATTTATTTGAAAAAGGTAAAGATTATATTATCAAAGATAATAGCTTAAAAATTATTGACGAATTAACTGGAAGAATTCTTGAAGGTAGACGTTTTGGTGATGGACTTCATCAAGCTTTAGAAGCAAAAGAAAAAATTGAAATTCAAGCAGAAAATCAAACATTAGCATCTATTACATATCAAAATTATTTTAAACTATATAAAAAAATTTCTGGTTGCACTGGAACTGCGGCAACTGAGTCAGAGGAATTTTATGAAATTTATAATTTACCTGTGGTCGTCATTCCAACCAACAATCCTATGATACGTAATGATTTTAATGATCAGATATTTAGAACTGAAGAGGAAAAGAATTTTGCAATAATCAAAAAAATTAAAGAATGTAATCAGATTGGTCAGCCTTTATTAGTTTTTACATCAAGCATCAATAAATCTGAGATATACTCGAAGCTTTTAAATAAAGAAAAAATTAAGCATGTAATTCTAAATGCTAAAAATCATGAAAATGAAGCTGAGATTATTTCTAATGCCGGTAAAAAAGGATCAGTAATAATAACTACAAGTATTTCAGGACGTGGAGTTGACATACAACTAGGTGGAAAAAAAGGTTCTATTCCAGAAGAAGAGTTAAAAATAGAAAAAGAAAAAATTAAATCTCTGGGTGGCTTATTTGTAATTGGTACAGAAAGAATGGAGTCTAGAAGAGTTGATAATCAAGCAAGAGGAAGGTCTGGTAGACAAGGAGATGAAGGAAGTTCAATATTTTATGTAAGTCTAGAAGATGACTTAATGAGAATATTTGGATCTGAGTCCATGAATAATATTCTTCAAAAACTAGGTCTAAAAGATGGAGAAAGTATTGATCATCCTTGGATTAATAAAGCTTTAGAAAGGGCTCAACAAAAAGTTGAAGCTAGAAACTTTGATATCAGAAAAACACTTATCAAGTTTGATAATGTTTTAAACGATCAAAGACATGTTATTTTTTCTCAAAGAGATAATGCAATGAATAGTAATCAAATTTTTCTTTATTCAGAAGATTTTTTAAATGAAATCTTGGATGATTTGATAAAATTAAAAATTCAAAAATTAGCTAATCCTAAAAGTAACGATTTTGAAATAAAATTAAAATCACTTATGGGAAAAAGTTTAGAAGAAAAATTATTTACAGAAATCACATCTCTTGATGATAAGGATTTTAAAAAAAGAATACAAAATCAGTTTAATCTTAATAGGTTAGAAAGAATAAAGATTTTAGGTGAAGATCAATCTAAAGAAATAGAAAAAAGAATATTGTTACAATCAATAGATTTTAATTGGAAATCACATATACAATATCTGGAACAATTGAGACAAGTCGTTGGTTTAAGATCATATGGTCAAAGAGATCCTTTAATTGAATATAAAAAAGAAGCATTTGATTTATTTTCTAGTTTGTTAGAAAAGTTAAAATTTGATTATATTACGGTATTAATGAACTTAAAGATTGTTGAACAAACTAAAAATGATCTAACAGAAAATATTAATAAAAAAGATCAAAGTTATAAAAGCAAAAAAATTGGAAGAAATGAGCCTTGCATTTGTAATTCAGGAAAAAAATATAAACATTGTTGTGGCGCTTTATAAAAAAATAAACATTAAAGCTACTAATGATAAGACCAGACCTCCAAGCAAATAAATATATTTTTTATCTTGAAAAGAAAAATTAAAAATAATATTTTTTTTATTTTCTTGTAAACTAAGACTCTCAGAATTACTTATAAAACCCTTTCCTCTTCCAATCTTTAGAAATTTATTTTTTCTTTGATCTAAAATTTCTCCAGAGGTCATGTTTTTAAATGATTTTAAATTTTTAATAACAGAATCTTTCACACTATTAAGTATTAAATTTCTGTCTCTATGAGCTCCTCCTAAAGGTTCGGGAATTATCTCATCAATAACTTTTAGTTCTAAAAGATCTTTTGCCGATAGTTTCATGGCTTTTGCAGCATCAAGCATTTTTTTAGGATCCCTCCATAATATCGTTGCGCATCCCTCAGGAGATATTACAGAGTATATAGCATTTTCTAACATTATAACTTTACTAGAGGAGGCTAACGCAATCGCTCCTCCTGAACCTCCCTCACCAATTATAATTGCTATAGTTGGCACTTTTACTTTCATAGAACACTCTATGGACTTTGCTATAGCCTCTGCTTGTCCTCTTTCCTCTGCTCCAACACCTGGATATGCCCCGGGCGTATCAATAAAAGATAATATTGGAATTTTAAATTTGTCTGCTAACTCCATTAGTCGAATAGTTTTTCTGTAACCTTCAGGTCTCATCATGCCAAAATTTCTTTCAATTCTGGTTTCTAGGTTTTCACCTTTTTCTTGACCTATTACTAAAACAGATTGTCCTTCTAATTTAGCAAGTCCAGCAATTACTGATTTATCTTCTCCATAATATCTATCACCTGATAAAGAAATAAATTCATCAAACAAGTTATCAATAAAAAATTTTGATTTTGGCCTATCTTCATGTCTTGCTACCATAGTCGTTTGCCAAGGATCAAGATTAGAGTAAATTTCTTTAAGTTTTAAATCGATTTCTTCTTGTGTTTGAGAAATTTTATTAGTATCGACCTCAGAAAGGCCTTCTTGGTTGTAGGGATCTTTAAGCTTTTCCAGTTCTCCCTCTAAATTTTTGATGTCATTTTCAAAATTAAGATAATTTTTCATTCTACTTAGAATATTACTTATGTATTAAAAAAGGCAATAAAATGTTGTAGTTTTAATAATTATTTGACAACATAATAATTACAAGTAGATTTAACTCGTTGGGAGAGACTAATAGTTTAGCACCGAAGGAGCAACCACCCCGGAAACTCTCAGGTAAATGGACCGACAAAGCATAACACTCTGGAAAGTGATAAATTTCCGCCGAAGGAGCAAAAACTCTCAGGCCTAAATACAGATGGGGTAACAAGAGGTGATATGCAAAAAAAATATACTAAAATTAATAGCCTTAAAGTTTCAAATGAACTTCTTGAATTTGTAAATAATGAACTTTTAAAGGGTACTGAAATTAAACCAGACAACTTTTGGGCTGGTTTCGACAAAGCAGTCAACGAGTTAGCACCTAAAAATAAAGAATTACTTAAAATCAGAGATGAATTTCAAAAAAAAATTGATGATTGGCATAAAAAAAATATAGGTAATAATATTATTCTTGATGCATATAAAGAGTTTTTATTAGAGATTGGGTATTTAAAAAAACAAGGTGAGGATTTTAACATTGAAACAGAAAATATTGACGATGAAATAGCAAAAATCGCAGGCCCTCAATTAGTTGTTCCGATAATGAATGCTAGATATGCATTAAATGCTGCTAATGCAAGATGGATGAGTTTGTACGACAGCCTATATGGAACTGATGCAATTGAAGAATCTGAAGATAGTGCTTCTCAAAGATATGACCCTGAGAGAGGTGAGTTTGTAATCAAATATGGAAGAGAGTTTTTAGATAAATACTTTGCTCTAACTGATTTCAGCTGGAAAAAAATTACAGGGATAGCAATTCAAGAAGGAAAGCTAAAACTATTAAAAGGAATTGATGTCACAAACTTAAAAGATGAAAATAAATTTATTGGACATCGAGGCGAGGTAGATAATCCCTCGGCAATTATCCTTAAAAATAATAATCTACATATTGAAATTTTGAAAAATCCTAGAGCATTTAGTGCGCAGCAAGATCACGCTGGTATAAGCGACATCATCTTAGAGTCTGCAGTATCAACTATATGTGATAATGAAGACAGTGTTGCAGCAGTCGATGCAGAGGATAAGATATTATGTTATAGAAACTGGCTTGGCCTGATGAAAGGTGATTTAAAAAGCCGATTTGAAAAGGAAGGCAAAACTTTTGAAAGAAAGTTAAATCCAAACAGAAGCTATATTTCAAGGGATGGAAAAGGATTAAAATTACATGGTCGAAGTTTGTTACTAAACAGAAATGTTGGACACTTAATGACGAATTCATCAATACTATTAAAAGATGAAAGTGAGATTCCAGAGGGTATAATGGATGCATTTATTACTACGGCAGCAGCATTACATGATTTAAAAAAAAGAGGTAACTCAAGAACAGGGTCTATTTATATTGTCAAACCTAAGATGCATGGTCCTGATGAGACAGCTTTTACAGATTTAATATTCTCAAAAGTAGAAGAGGTTTTAAATTTAAAAAAATATACTTGTAAGATTGGTATCATGGATGAGGAAAGAAGAACATCAGTTAATCTTAAAGAATGTATTAGAACTCTAAAAAATAGAGTTTTTTTTATTAATACAGGATTCCTCGATAGAACTGGAGATGAAATACATACATCTATGGAAGCTGGGCCAATGATTAAAAAAGGCGATATGAAATCATCTAAATGGATTGAAGCATATGAGAATAATAATGTTGATGTTGGAATAAAATGTGGTTTTTCAGGAAAGGCACAGATTGGAAAAGGAATGTGGGCAATGCCAGATAGAATGAAAGATATGCTGGATCAAAAAACAGTTCACTTAAAAGCAGGTGCTAACTGCGCGTGGGTTCCATCCCCCACTGCTGCAGCTCTGCATGCACTTCACTATCATGAAATAAATATATTTAAAAAACAGAAAGAAATTCAATCAAGAACCCCTTCGAAATTAGATGATCTATTAACAATACCGATTGCTGATAGACCGAATTGGTCTATAGATGAGATTAATAAGGAAATTTCTAATTCTGCTCAAACATTACTTGGTTATGTCGTAAGGTGGGTGGATCAAGGTGTTGGATGCTCTAAGGTTCCCGATATAAACAACATTGGATTGATGGAAGATAGAGCAACCTTAAGAATTTCATCTCAACATATAGCGAATTGGTTACATCATGGGATAACAACTAAAATACAAGTTATTGAAATAATGAAAGATATGGCAAAAGTAGTTGATGATCAAAATAAAGGTGATAAAAATTATCAAAGAATGAGTGATAACTTTGAAAATTCCATTTCTTTTCAAACTGCTTGTGATTTAATCTTCAAAGGAAAAGAACAACCATCTGGTTACACAGAGCCTCTTCTGCATTTAAATAGAGAAAAAGTTAAATCAGTTTGATGTTAGATATTTGAACGATTTTTAAATGCAGAAAATAGAGTTCCATCATCTAAACTTTCTATCTCTCCACCTACTGGTAAACCTTGCGCTAATTTTGTAATTTTAACATTAGTTTTTCTCAAACTATCTTGAATATAATATGCTGTGGTTTGACCCTCTACTGTTGCACTTGTAGCTAAAATAACTTCTTCAATTTTATCTTTAACTACTCTTTCAACCAGTGAATTTATCAAAAGATTTTCTTTTTTGATCCCTGCTGATGAAATTGTACCACCAAGAATATGAAAGTAACCTTTAAATATATTTGAATTTTCAATAGACCATTGATCTGCTATATCCTCAACAACACAAATTTTGTTTAATTTTTCCTTTATATTTTCGCAATTAAAACATCCCTCTATATTTGATTTTAATGAGCCACAGGAGTTACAGCGCATAACATTTTTATACACTTGGGCCAAAGTATTAGCCATTGGTTTTATTATTTCATCTCTATTATTAATAAGTTTTAAAATTATTCTTTTCGCAGATTTCGGTCCTAGGCCTGGCAATTTTGAAATTAATTTTATTAAATCCTCAATTTCTTGAATATTTTGCATCAACTATAGTGGCCATTTAAAACCAGGGATACCAAGACCGCCTGTAGCTTTTGATATTTCTTCTGAAGTTTTCGACTTGAGTAGTATTTTTGCATTGTTATGAGCTGCCACTATCAAATCCTCAATAATAGTTTTATTTTCTTTCAAAATTTCGTCGGAAATTTCTATTTTTTGCATCTCGCCTTCTCCATCTAATGTTACCTTAACAGCGTTTGATCCTGAGGTTCCCTGCACTCTTATACTTTTTATTTTTTCATGACTCTCTTTCATTTTCGCTTCAAGTTCTTTTGCTTTATCTAATATTTTAGTAAAATCAGTCATAATTATCATTCATCACTTTTGAAAGTTTTAACATCGACCAACTCTGCATCAGAAAAATATCTTACCATGTCTCTATATATTTTAGATTTTTTTGCATTATTTATTAATTCTTTTTGTTTGATTTTTTCTTGATCTTTAATTGACATCTCTCCCTCACTTTTAGTAAGAGTTATTATCCACCTATGCTTGGTCCACTCTAATAACTTTGATGAAAGATTCTTAACGAAGTTTTTATCCAAATTATCATTAAAAGAAATTTCAATTCTTCCATTTTCAAATTTTACTAAATTAACATTTTTTTCTAATTCATACTTTAATCTCATTTCTTTTTTATCATTGCATATTCTTAATAAATCATTGAAAGATTTAATCTTTATTTCATTTGATGCCTTTGTCTCAATTTGATTTTGCGGTTTAGCCTTTTTTTCTTGAGCAACATTTTTAATTTGATCAATTGTTTTTTTATTCACTATGTTAGGTGAATTATCTTTTTGATTTTCTTTTTCATTGATATTAATTTTCTCATTATCCATTTTATTTTCTAATTTTAGATTTTTAAGATGAATTAATCTTAATAAAAACATTTCAATTGAAATATTTTGATTGGAAACAATATCTAATTCTCCTAAAGTTTTAATTGTAAATTGCCAAAACAGAATCAAAACTTCGCTATCTATGTTATTTGACAATTTTTTGATTTTGTTAAATTCTTCATCATTAAGTGAAAAATTGGTGCTTTCAAGAGTTAGAAGATTAATATTTTTAAAATAATATAAGATTTCTAAAAAATCATTTATAAAAACTTTTGGTTCGACTCCCTGATCATAAATTTTTCTATAATTATCTATAACCTTATTTTCGTCACCAACTAAAATTAAACTAAATAAATCTATTAATTGTGACTTATCAAAATAACCGAATATTTTTTGTGCTGAAATTAAGTCTAATTCTTTTCCATCTTCTAAACTTAGTAAAGCTCTATCCAGTAACGAAAGTGCATCTCTAACGGACCCCTCTGAAATTTTTACAATTAATCTTAAAGAGTCATCATTAGCATTACCATTTTCTTTATTTTTAATTTTTTTTATAAAATCAAATAATTCATTTGATTTAATCCTCGATAAATCAAATCTTTGACATCTCGATAACACTGTAATTGGAATTTTGTTAATTTCAGTTGTTGCAAATATAAATTTTAGATATTCAGGTGGTTCTTCTAAAGTTTTTAAAAGTGCATTAAACGCCTGTTTGCTTAACATATGTACTTCATCAATAATATAAATCTTATATTTCGATGATGTTGGGCCATATTTTGAAAATTCAATTAAATCTCTTACATCATCAACTCCTGTTTTACTTGCAGCGTCCATTTCTAAAACATCTATATGACTTGAATTGGCAATAGACTCACAATTATTACACAAGTTCTCTTTACATAAATTTTCAATTCCATTTATACAATTCAAAGATTTTGCTACAATTCTTGCTATTGTTGTTTTACCAATCCCCCTTATTCCTGTAAAAAGATATGCATTCGGCACCTTATTTGCTAGTATTGAATTTTTTATAGTTTCACTCACAATATCTTGACCAATAAGATCATCAAAGGTTTGTGGCCTATATTTAAGTGCTAAAACTTTTGAATGTTTGTTCATTTTTGTTTATTTTAGGAGACTAGAACCTGAATAACTGTCTCTACGACTGCTTCTGTTAAGATCTGATCGGGTTAAAGCAGCATTCACCTCTAGCCTCCAGAGCTATTATAGCAGTATTATTTTCTAATCTACAAGAAAAGATTTTTATTTTTCTCTAACAGGATCTGCCTCAAAAACACCTAGAACATGAAAATCTTGACAGTGTAAACCTAACTCCTCGAGAGATTTTTGAACCTTTTGCTCCTCTATATGTCCATCAAGATCGCACAAAAAAAAGAATGAATCAAAAGAGTTTTTTTCTGGATAACTTTGAAGTTTTGTTAAATTAACTCCATTAATAGCAAAACCACCTAAAGATTGATAGAGTGCTGCAGGTTTGCTTTTTAGTTTGAATAAAAAAGATGTGATATATTTTTTTTTTCCAAATACAGGTTGTAATAAATCTTTTCCCATGACTAAAAATCTTGTTAAGTTGCCTTTTTCGTTTTCAATGTTCCTTTTAATTATTTCCAATCCATATGTTTTAGCACTTAAAGTTGAAGCTATTGCAGCCTCATCTTTTTTTTTACTAATTGAAATCATTTCTGCTGAACCAGCAGTATCTGCTCTGACATGTTCATTCATTTTATTTAATTTAATAAATTTAGAACATTGAGATAAAGCCTGAGCGTGAGAATAAACATTCTTGATATCAGATAACTTTGCACCAGGTTGGCCAAGTAAGTTATGCTCAATTTTTTGAAAATACTCAGAATAAATATTCAAGCGATATTTAAAAATGAGATATTCTATACCTATATTTCCAGTTATTCTATTTGACTCTGGAATTACTATTTTCGCATTATTTTCATTTGACGCATTCAAAAAACATTCATCAAATGTTTTGCAAGGAATAATTTCTGCCTTTGGATCAATAGAAAGAGAGGCGAGATGAGAGTATGCACCGAAAGTGCCCTGAAAAAAAATTTTACCCATTAAATTTTATACTTCATAATTTCTTTTATAGCCAGATAGTCTTTTTGAGTATCAATACCTATTGGAGATTTTTTAGCAAGCATTACATTTATGTTTATACCATTATCTAAAGCCCTTAATTGTTCGAGATTATGTTTTAATTCATTTTTTGTCTGACTAAATGATATAAATTTTTTAAGAGTTCGAACCTCGTAAGAATAAATTCCAATATGGTGATAAACATTATCTTTATTATTTATTTTTCTCATAAAATATTCTGCACAAGGAAATGGATTTTTTTCAAATGGATCTTGAATTTTTACTTTTACTAAATTTTCATCCTGATACATTTCTTCATTATTTATTTTAGCAGCTAGTGTCCCAATTTTCGAAATACCAGACTTCATTTTTGTATCTAAATTTTTAATGTCATCTATGTCAATGTCTGGCTCATCACCTTGAATGTTCATTATAAAATCTATATTATTTTCATTTAGGATATTAAATGCCTCAAAAATTCTATCGGTTCCAGTTTTGTGGTTTTTAGAGGTTAATACTGCATTTCCACCATTACTTTTTACGTCATCTATTATTTCTTGATCCTCGGTAGCTACAATCACCTCACCTATTTTTGCACTTTCAGCTTTTTTGAAAACATGAGAAATTATTGATAAACCATTTATTTTAAGTAGTGGTTTACCAGGCAGTCTAACTGCGGACATTCTTGACGGTATAATTATTAAAGTTTTCATAGTTTTTATATATTTGTTTAGATTAATAAGAGGGGCAAAATTGTACAGCAAAATATAAGCAATTTTTAAAATTTAATGTTATAGATTTAAATAATTTTTAAAAATGGACTCATTCGAACTAAACAAAATTATCGCTGCTGTGCTTATGGTTGCTCTACTAGTAATAGGCATAAGTAAACTATCAAATATAATATTTTATGTTGAGAAACCAGAGGTGCCTGGTTATAAAGTGGATGTAGAACAAGCATCAATAACTCCGTCTGACTCTGAGGAAAAGGAAGAACAGAAAGTGGATATTGCAGCTTTAATGTCATTAGGCGATGTGACCTCTGGAGAAAAAATTTTTAAAAAATGTGCAGCTTGTCACTCAATAGTAAAAGGCGGAAAAAATAATATTGGTCCAGCATTATATAACGTCGTTGGAAGAAAAATTGGAGGAGTTGAGGGTTACAAATATTCTAAAGCACTAGCAGCTTATGAAAAAAATTGGAGTTTTGAGGAATTAAATGGATTTTTAATCAAACCAGCAAAATGGATCAAAGGAACTAAAATGGCTTATGCTGGTTTAAGAAAAGAGAAAGATAGAGCTTCGGTAATAAAGTATCTTAACAAAAATTCGGATAATCCTTTACCTTTACCTTAATTTACCAAAACAATACAATAAAATACTTTTTTGCACGTGAATTCTATTCAATGCTTGCAACCAAACTTTAGATTTAACACTTTTAAAAACTGAGTCATCTATCTCACTACCTCTTGGTAAACAATGTAAAAATATACAGTTTTTTTTTGCAAAACTAATTAAATTGCTATCGACTTTAAAATTTTTAAATTCTTTAATTTTATTTTTTTTGTTAACTTGATCATTCAAAGATATCACTTTATCAGAAAATATGACGTCAGCATTTTTCACTGCTTTTTTTGCGTCATAAAAAATATTTACTTTTTTATTTTTACTTTTAACCCACTCTAAAATAAATTTTTTTGGCTTATATTTTTTTGGACAACCAATATTAAGCTGAAAAGAAAACTTCACAGATGCTACAATTAAGCTATTTAGAACATTATTAGAATCTCCAATCCAAGTTATATTTAGTTTGGAAATAGGTTTTTTTTTTAATTCCTCTACTGTAAATATATCTGATAAAACCTGAGTTGGATGAGAAGACGGCGATAAACCGTTAATTATTGGTATGGATAAATATTTCTTAAAATTTATTATTTTTTCATCACTATCAGTTCTTAACATAAATCCATCACCAAAAACCGATAAAATTTTTGCAGTATCCTCAATTGTCTCTCCTCCCTCTCCCAAATGAAGCTCATTTGATCTAAGCGTTAATGTTCCACCACCAAGCTGTTTAATAGCTAGATGAAAACTCAATCTAGTTCTTAAACTTGATTTCTCAAACATTTGGATTAATAGTTTGCCTTTTAATGGGACATCTTTATCTGGAATTAAAGTATTTAATTTTGATCTTTTTTTCTTCCTTTTTTTTGCATCGTGTAAAATTTTTCTTAAATCTCTTACAGGTATATCTTTTAAATTTACAAAATGTTTCATAAGATTAGTATTCCGAACAAACCTTATTTAAAATCTTTAAAGCAATATCTATCTCTTTTTTTTTCACATTAAGCGGAGGTAATATTCTAACAACATTTTCAGCTGCTCTTATGGTTAGAAGTTTATTCTGAGTAAGCTTATTTATAAAATTCTCTAAATCTACACTAACTTGAATTCCTATCAAAAGTCCAATTCCTCTTATTTCTTTAATGATTTTTGGATATTTATTTTTTAAAGAATTTAATTTCCCTAGAAAATATTTAGAATTTTTTCTTACATTATTTAAAAATCCTTTTTTAAAAACTTCATCCATAATAACATTTCCGATGGCCATTGCTAAAGGATTTCCTCCATATGTACTTCCATGTGTTCCGGGAACCATACAATTTGAAACTTTTTTTGTCATTAAAACAGCTCCGATTGGAAAACCTCCTCCTATCCCTTTTGCTATTGGTACAATGTCAGGTTTTACTTTTGCATATTCATAAGCAAAAAATTTCCCTGATCGTCCTATTCCACACTGAACTTCGTCTAATATAAGAAGAATATTTTTTTCTATGCAAATTTTCTTTACTTCTCTAAGAAATTTTTTTGTATGTACTTTTATGCCAGACTCACCCATAGCTGTTTCAAAAAAAATACCCGCAGTATTTTTCGTAACTTTTTTTCTTAAAGAATTTAAATCAGAATAATTAAAATGATCAAAACCATTTACTTTTGGTCCAAAACCTTCTGTCATTTTTTTAGATCCACTTGCAAAAATATTTGCTAATGTTCTTCCATGAAATGAATTTTTTATACATAAAATTCTGTTTTTATAAGGTTTTCCTATTGAATAAAAATATCTTCTAGCAATTTTAATTGCTGTTTCGTTAGCTTCTGCCCCGGAATTGACAAATATCACTTTATCAGCAAAAGTTTTTTTTGCTAATTTTTTTGCTAAAATCTCACCTTCAGGTATTTGAAAAGAATTTGATACATGCCAGACTTTTTTTGCTTGTGCATTTAAAGCTTTGATTAATCTTGGGTTAGAATGACCTAGAGTATTAACGGCTATACCACTTAAGAAATCAAGATATTTTTTCCCACTTGTAGAAAACAAATAAGACCCTTTACCTTTTTTAAAAGATAAATTTCTTCTCTTATAATTACTAGCCAAAAAACTCATAAATAAATTAAAATTTTTTTTTTTTCACAATTCTCTTATAAACAAATTAAATAGATTCAAGTAACGATTGTAATATTTTATTTTTTTAGTATTTAAATATTGTTGATAAGTCTTAATAATTACTTGTTAACTAGTTTTATTTATCATTATATTGTACTTATAAATATTTTTTATACAACATATTGTAAAAATGAGCTGGACAGAAGAAAAAGTTGCGAAACTTAAAGAGCTTTGGGGGAAAGGTAATACAGCAAGTCAAATTGCAGAAATTATAGGTGGTATTAGTAGAAATGCTGTTATTGGAAAAGCTCATAGATTAAATCTCTCCGCCAAAATCAAAACTAGAACTGCAACAACAAATAAAAATTTTGAGGCTACAATTAAAGATAGTAGAGTTAAAGTTAAAAGAGGAAGAAAAAGTAAATTTCAATCTTTGATAATTGAAAAAGATTTCGAACCAGAAAATCCAAAACAATTAGAGGAATTGGACGAAAATTCTTGTAAATGGCCAATTGGACATCCTGATGAGTCTAATTTTTATTTTTGTGGTAGATCTTCATTAAAAGATTTTTCATATTGTAAACTTCATCTATTGTATGCCTATCAACCTAAGGGTAAAAAAGAGGAAATATCGGATAAAGATGAAGTACCAGAATTTATAGAAAAAAAAATTCAGTCTGGTTAATCAAATTTAACTTTACTTATTTTCTTTGGAAATATATTTTTCAGTTGAAAACTGTCCACCTTTGCGCCACATATAAGAATATTTTTTTACTTCCTCATCAAAATTTCTTTTGCTAGGAACTCCTAAATCAAAATTACTTTTATATTTATATGTCAGTACATTATCGTATTTCAGTAATCTTAATTGGTCTTCCGTAAGCAAAGGATTTGGCATAAGCTGAAATATTTTTGCAGATAAAGTTGCTAAAGGAAGAGGCATAGGTAATAAAATTCTTTTTTTGTCAATAGATATTAATAACCTTTCGATGATATTTTTAAATGTGATTATCTCTGGGCCAACACACTCAATAATATTTGAGTTAATATTATTGGAAATTACATGATAGATAATCTCGGTTAAATCAGAACAATGAATTGGCATAAACTTAGTTTGTCCGGAGTAGTACAGCGGAAAAAAAGGTAATCTACTCAATAAAGTCATAAATGATGTAGTGAAATTATCATCAACTGAGTAAACAACTGAAGGCCTTAATATTGTTGAGAGCGGAAAATTTGCTAAAATATTTTTTTCTGCCTCTAGTTTACTTTTTGCATAATCACTATCTTTTGCCTCGTTTATCCCAAGTGCGGATAAATGAATGAAGTTCTTAAGTTTAAATTCTTTTGCTAATTTTGCCAATAAAGATGGGAAAAGGGTGTGAATATTGTAGAAAGTGTTACCTTTCTTTTTTTCGAATAAAATTCCTACTAAGTTTATACATAAATCTGTTTTTGAGAAAAGTTCCCTTATTTTTTCTTCATCATAGATATTTGCTTCAACTATTTCTATATATCCAGCATTTCCTTGGGTCTTAATTATATAACTTTTTTGATGTATGTTACGTGTCACCACTGTGACAGCAATATTATTTTTTGTTAGTTTTCTTATTAAGTGCCTTCCTATCTGCCCGCTGCCACCAAATATTAGACAATTTTTAGGTTTCATATATATATATTTCTAAAATGAATATTGATATTAAAGTTCACAAATTTGATTTACCAGATGATTATAAGTTAGGCAATGTAATAGCGATAGATGGAGAATTTATGGGTCTAAATGTAAGAAGAGACCCATTGTGTTTAATTCAATTATCGTCTGGAAACTCCGATGCACATATAATTCAACTTAATAGAGAGACTTACAGCGCTCCAAACTTAGTTAGTATTCTATCGGACAAAAACATTACTAAAATTTTTCATTATGGTAGAGCTGACTTAGCTCACATAAAATATTATCTCAAGACTGAAACTAATAATATCTTAGATACAAAAATAGCTTCTAAATTGGCTAGATCTTATTCAGATAATCATTCTCTTAAAACACTTATAAAAGAATTTGTTAATATTGATATAAGTAAACAATTTCAAAATTCAGATTTCGGTGGGGAGTTAACTCCAGCTCAACTTAAATATTGTGCTAATGATGTTGTGTATCTTCATAAAATCCATGATGAATTAAATAAAATTTTAAAAAGAGAGAACAGAATTGAACTTTATCAAAATTGTTTAAAATTTTTAAAAACAAGAGTTGAACTTGATTTAGCCTTATTTAAAGAAGATATCTGGTCACATTAAAATGAAAAAACAAATAAATGAAATTGGTAATGAAGTTATCGACCTACAAATTAGAGCTTTAAAAAAATTAAAAAATTCAATAAATCAATCTTTCAATGAAGCTGTAAAAGCAATTTCTAATTGTAAATCAAAAGTTATCTTATGTGGTGTGGGTAAGAGTGGAAAAATAGCTTCTAAAATTTCCTCTACATTATCTTCAGTCGGAACTCCATCATTTTCAATTTCTGCAAATGATTGTTCTCACGGTGATCTAGGAAGAATTACAAACCAAGATTTGATAATATTAATAAGTTATTCAGGAAATACGAATGAGCTGAAAGAAATAATAAAATATGCAAAATCAAATAAAATTACTTTGATCGGAATAGTATCTAACAAAAACTCAGTTCTCTATAAATCCTCAAATATTAAATTACTTATACCAGAGGTAAAAGAATCCGGATTTGGAATCGTTCCGACTTCAAGTACAACTGCTCAATTATGTTTAGGTGATGCATTATCGATTGCATCAATGGAAAAAAAGAAATTTGGAAAAATGGATTTCAAAAAATTTCACCCAGCAGGAAACTTAGGTAATAAATTGAAAACAGCTCAGGATGTTATGTTAACAAAAAATAGGATACCTTTTGTAAATCAAAATGTAATTATGAAAAAAGCATTGAAAATTTTAAATTCAAAGAAACTAGGTTTTTTAGTGCTCACTAATGATGAAGGTTTAAATGCCGGCGTGTTTACTGACGGTGATTTAAAAAGACTTATGCAAACAAAAAAAACCATTGATAATTTAAAAATAAAAAAATTCATGACAAAAAAGCCATATATAGTTGAAAAAAATACATTAGCAACTGACGTTCTTAATCTAATGAACAAAAAAAAAATTACAAATATCTGTGTTTATAGTAAAGAAAATAGAAAAAAAACTATTGGAGTAATACACATCCATAATCTTCTTAATACTATAAAATAAGAAACTGATGAAAAGAATTATTCAAATAACTCTATTCAGCATTGTACTGATATCTATTTCTGTTTTACAGAAAATATATTTTTCTGATGATGAGAAACAAAAAGTTGATAATAACGTTCCAACCGATCAAATGGAAGAACAAACAGAAAATAATATCATTAGAAATTTAAAGTATGAGGTAAAATTAGAAGAAAATAACTTATACATCATAAAGTCTGACTTTAGTGAATTAACGTATATTAATGAAATAGAATTGGTCAAAATGCAAGGAGTTGTAGCAAAATTTATAGACAAAAATGGTTTAACATTAACTATAAGATCTGATGAAGCTTTATATAATAACTCTAATTATAACACAAAATTTAGAAAAAACGTGCAGATCAATTATATGAAAAATAAAATTTTTTCTAATAAAATTGATATTAACTTTCAAGATAATACTGTTAAAATTTTCGAAAATGTTAGATATGTAAGTTTAGACGGAACAATTCAATCTGATAATATATTGTTAAATTTAATAACTAAGAGAGTTACTATATATATGGATAATGAGAATGAAAATATAGAGGTTATAAAAAATTAGTTATGTCAAATATTAAAAAATTTAGAATTAAATCTTTTAGTAATAAAAACGAAATTTTAAAATTAGAAAAACTATCTTTTAAATTTGGAAGAAAGATAATTTTAGATAACCTTGATTTAAAACTTGGTAATGGTCAAATTTTAGGCCTGCTTGGGCCTAATGGTGTTGGAAAATCTACAATATTTAATTTGATAATTGGACTACTATCTCCAAGTTACGGTTCTATTAAAATTAATTCAGAAAAAATTAACAACTATCCAATTAATCAACGAACACTTAAATATAAAATAGGTTTTGTTCCACAAAATGGCGGTTACTTTCATGATTTAACAGTTTATGAAAATTTAAAAGCAATAGCGGAAATCACAATTGATAATTTAAGTTATAGAGAAGAAAAAATAAATTCGTTGATTTCTAAATTTGAGTTAGATCAAATAAGAGATATTAAAGCTGACGTTCTATCAGGTGGTCAAAAAAAAAAATTAGTCATTGCACTTGCATTAATACCCGAGCCTAAAATTCTTTTACTTGATGAACCTTTTGCGGCCTTAGATGTGCTTACAATAAAAATTTTACAACAAATAATTGTTGACTTACAAAGTATTCATAATATCTCGATAATTTTATGTGATCACCAAGCTAGAGATTTGTTGGCATGTGTAGATACTGCAGCAATAATTCATAACGGAAAAGTAATTGCTGAGGGAACTCCTTCAAATTTAATTCAAAATATTGATGCTAAAAATGTATATTTTGGTGATTCTTTTAAAATTAGCTAACATCAACTAATGAGCAATATTTTTTCGATTAATAAAGCGATTAAACCCTTCAATAAAACTTTACAAATTGAGGGAGATAAAAGTTTATCTATAAGATGGGCACTTTTGGCTTCTCAGGCAACTGGTAAATCATCAGCAACAAATATTTTAAAATCAGACGATGTACTAAGTACTTTGCGATGTTTAAGAAAATTAGGTGTTAAAATAAAATTGTCAAAAAACAGGTGTACAATTATAGGAATGGGCATAAATGGTTACAGATATAAAAATGAAATCATTTTAGATGCTGGAAATTCTGGAACTTTGGGCAGATTAATTATTGGTCTTTTAATACACTCAAAAGGTAAAATTAAAATAATTGGCGATAAAAGTTTGTCAAAAAGAGATTTTTCAAGAATAACAAAACCTCTTAAAAAATTTGGTGCAAAAATTTTTTCTAGAAACGGAAAACTTCCTGTTTTGATTGAAGGTACAAACAAAACTAGACCAATTAGTTATATAGAAAATAGAGGATCTGCTCAATGTAAAAGTGCAATTATGCTCGCAGCTTTAAATACCAATGGAACGACATTAATCAAAGCAAAAAAATCTAGAAATCATACTGAGTTACTTTTTAGATATTTAAAGATACCAATTACAGTTATTCAAAAAAAAAATCATGATATTATTAAAATAAAAGGAATAAAAAAAATTAGTTCTTTAGACTACAAAATACCTTCAGATATAAGCTCAAGTGCATTCTTTATAGTACTTACAGCTTTATCAAAAGAATCAAAGTTAACAATTAAGAATGTTAATATAAATCCATCAAGAATTGGAATTATCAAAATATTAAAAATGATGGGTGTTAAAATTACTTTTAAAAAGATAAATATTTATAAAGGTGAGAAAATTGCAGATTTAATAGTTGAAAGTGCGAAAAATTTAAAAGCAATAAACTGTCCCAAGAAATTTAATAGTAGTGCTATAGATGAATTTCTGGTAATTTTTTTAATTGCAGCAAAAGCAAAAGGGGTATCTTATTTTAAAGGATTATCCGAACTCAATAAAAAGGAAAGTCCTCGTCTTAAATGGGGTTCAAAAATATTAAAATTAATTGGGGTTAAAACAATTACAACTCATGATTCAATTAAAATTTTTGGAGATCCAAACCTTAAAATAAATAAAAATATTATCATAAAAAATTTTCTTAAAGATCATAGAGTTTTTATGACAAGTGTAATAGCAGCTCTATCATTTGGAGGTAATTGGGCTATTCATGATAAAGACTCGATCAAGAGTTCTTTTCCCTCTTTTTTAAAAACTATTAATAGTGTCAAAAAGTAAGATAATTTTGATATTCTAATTGTAAGTAAGCGCTTAAAAACCTCTAAAATATAAGATTATTAGGAATTATCAGATATTTAAACTTTTGATTTTCTGTTGATTTAAATGATAAATTTATCTAAAAGGTCGTGTTTTAAAATAACTATTTAAAATTAAACAATTAATGGAAATATATAACGATTTAAGTAACCCAGCTTCACAAGAATTTAAAAAACTATTAAATAGTCAACTTTCAAAAGTAAATATTGAAGAGGGAAAAATAATCGAAGGTAAAATTAATAAAATCACAGAAAAATTTGTCTTTTTATTTATTGAAGGACTTAAAAGTGAACCAGTCTTGGATATAAATGAATTAAAAAGTATGGGTTTAGGTGACAAAATTAAAATAGGTGAGACTATATCCGTATTGTTAGAAAAAATTGAAGATAGAAATGGCGAAGTATTAGTTTCAGCTAGTAAAGCACAAAAGATTAAAGGTTGGGATAAATTAGTTGAGGCATATGAAAAAAATGAACCTATTATGGGAAAGATCACCTCAAAGTGTAAAGGTGGCTGTATTGTAGAACATATTGATACTGGTTCTTTAATGTTTTTACCTGGTTCTCAAATAAGCGATAAACCTCTGAAGGATATTAGTCATTTAATGAATGAACCTCAAAAGTTTGCGTTGATAAAATTAGATAAGATAAGAGGGAATGCATGCGTTTCAAGAAGAGAAATTATTTCTTCATTTAAAAAAGAAGATAAAGCAAAAATTATTGAGAAATATAAAGTGGGAGACATAATCAGAGGGGCTGAGGTAAAAGGTTATAGCTCTTTTGGATGTTTTTTTAACGTTAATAATGAACTTGATGTGTTAGTTCATTTACAAGAAATATCATATTCTAGGGTAAATCATCCTGATGAAGTTTTCAATATTGGTGAAAAACATGATTTAAAAGTTATATCGGTAGATAAAGAAAAATTGCAAGTTGGGTGCTCTGTAAAACAGCTTTCTCCAGACCCTTTCGAACATATTGAAAACTATGAATTAAATAAAATGTATAAGGCTAAAGTTGTAAAAATTATGGACTTTGGTGCTTTTTGTGAGTTAGAACCAGGATTGACAACCTTATTACACTCTAGCGAGTTAAGTTGGACAAAAAAAAATCTTTCTGCAAAAAAAATGTTTAAAGTTGGAGATGAGATAAATTGTGTTATTACAGAAATAGATAAAGAGAAACGAAGAGTAGCTATATCTCATAGATTAACCCAAGAAAATCCCTTCGAAACTTTTGAAAAAAAATATCCAATTGGCTCAATAGTAGAGGGTGAAGTTGTTAATAAAAACGAGTATTCGTTATTTGTAAAAATAGGGGGTTTAGATATTGACGCATTTTTACATTGTAATGATTTGACTTATTTAAACAACGGTGAGGAAGAATTAACTAAATATAAAAAAGGTGATAAAATTAAAGTAAAGGTATTAGAAATCAAAGTATCTGATCAAAAAATAAGAGTGGGGCTAAGACAAACTCAACCAGATCCGTTCGACTGGTTCAATGGTAAAAAGGTTAATCAAACTGTTACTGTTAAGATAATGGCTTCTGATAACAAAGGGTTAATCGTAAGACCTGAAGGTTGTGAAATGGATTTCCAAATTAAAAAATCTCAAATTGCAATTAATTCAGCTGATGCTAGGCCCTCAAGGTTTACTGGTGGTGAAAGAATAGACTGTGCAATAGCTGAGCTTGATTTAGATAAAAGAAAAGTAGTCCTAAGTATAAAGTTACTTGAAGAAATTGAGAAGAAAGAGGCTTTAGAAAAATATGGGTCAGAGGGGTCTGGAAAAAATCTTCCTTTTTCATCTTTATCGGAAGATCTAAAGAAAAAAGACGAGGAAAAGGAATAAACTAAAGAAGATTAAATTGGCTATTGTAAAATCAAAGCTCTTAAGACAAATTTACCAAAATTATCCAAATTTTTTAAAAAAAGATCTCAAAAAATTTACTGAAATTATAATTGGAGAAATTAAGAGATCCCTTAAACGTGGGGATAGAGTAGAGTTAAGAGGATTTGGAATTTTTTTCACAAATATACAAAAAGCAAGAATCTCAAGAAATCCGAAAACAGGTGAAAAAGTTCATACACCTGAAAAAAAAACAATTCACTTTAAAATGGCTAAAGACTTATTTAATAAATTAAACAATGAAAAAGAATAAAATATTTATAGCTTGTGACAGCACAAATATACCAAAAATAAAAGGGATAATTAAAAAATCAAAGACTTCAAAATTAAAAATAGGTTATAAGTTTGGATTAGAGTTTTTAAATTCAAAAAATGGCAGAAAGTTTGTTTCAAAATTAAAAAATCAAGTAACTTTTGGAGATTACAAATTTTCAGATATACCAAATACTTGCTCCTCAGCTATAAAGGCAATCAAAGATCTTAAATTTAATTATTGCACCATACATATCAACTCAGGATTAGAGGCTTTAAAAGCAGCTAAGAAGGCTTCTGGCAGAACTAGATTAGTGGGTGTAACAATTTTAACGTCTTTGGATAATAAAGCTCTTAAAGAAATTGGTTTTAATAAAGATGTTAAAAAGTTAGTTTACCAACAAGCTATGTTAGCAAATAAAGCAAAATTAGATGCCATTGTTTGTAGTGCGCAAGAAGTTAAAATAGTTAGAAAAGTATTTAAGAAAGAAATTATAACACCCGGAATAAGATTCAAATCAAAATTAAATGATCAAAAAAGAGTGTTAACGCCAAAACAGGCATATAAAAATGGAAGTGATTGGCTAGTAATTGGAAGACCAATTACTAATGGTAACATAAAAAAAAACATTCAAACATTAATCAATCATTTAGCCTAATGAAAGGTTGTAAGATTTGTGGGATTTCAGATCTCGATACTCTAAGTTTTATAATTAATCATAAATATCCACCTAAGTTTATTGGTTTTATTTGCAATTATAAAAAAAGCTCAAGATATGTTGAGGTTGAGAAGTTAAACGAACTATTAACTTTAGATAAAAAGAAATCTTATTTTGTGGCAGTACTGGTTAAGCCTGACGAGGAAATTTTAGAAAAAATTAAACAAATGCCTTTTGATTATTACCAGATATATGACTGCACACCTGAAGAAATCAAAAAAATTAGAGAAAAATATAATAGAAAGATTATAACTGCTTTAACTGTAGTAGAAGAAAGCGATGTTCAAAAATATCATTTGTTTTCTGAGGTAACTGACATTTATTTGTTTGATAGTAAAGGCTATGAAAAAAGTATGGCTTTCGATCATGAACTTATTAAAAAAATAAAGATAAAAAAACCATTAATGATAGCTGGTAACATTCAGATAAATGACCATCTTGAATATTATAAAGAAATAGCAGATATTATAGATATATCTGGGGGTCTAGAAACTTCTGGGTTAAAGGATAAATCCAAAATAGATATATTTTTAAATAAGATGAAACGGGCACATGATGAAACTTAAAAAAGGGATTCCATTAATTGATCAGCATGATCAACATGGCTTTTGGGGCGGTAAATTTGGGGGGAGTTTTATTCCTGAAACCTTAAAAAAACCTGTAGAAGATTTAACAAATGAATTTAAAAAATTAAGAAACAATAAAAAATTTCTAAAAAAAAGAGATTATTATTTCAAAAATTATATTGGAACTCCTACTTCGTTTGTAAAACTTAATAATTTAACAAAAAAACTAGGTGGTGCTCAAATTTGGGCAAAGGTTGTTTCTGAGGCAAATGGGGGCGCACATAAAATATATAATGCAACTGTTCATGCTCTTATTTGTAAGGAAATGGGTAAAAAATATATAGTTGGAGATACTGGAGCTGGTTATGCTGGAAAAATGTTAAGTATGGCTGCAAAAAAATTTGGCCTTAAATGTAAAATATTCATGGGCGCAAGGGATATTAAAAGACAAAAACCTAACTGTAATGCAATTAGAAAAAATGGAGCCGAAATAGTTCCTGTTTACTCTGGAAGCCAAACGTTAGTTGATGCTGTAAGTGAATGTATGAGATATTGGGTATCAAATTGTGATAACACTCATATGTGTGTTGGAAGCACTGTTGGTCCAAATATATTTGTTAAAATTTGTGGCTGGAGTACAGCACAAATTTCTAGAGAATTGAAATTACAATTGAAATCTGAATTTAAAAATATTCCAAATAAAATAAAATTAATTAACTGTGTTGGGGGTGGAAGTTCAGCATATGGATTTTGGAGTGAGTTTATTGACTATAATAAAAAAAAAATTGAATTAATAGGTGTTGAAGCAGGTGGACCTCAAAAATCAAAACTTCATGCAGCTCCTTTAAGTAATAAAACTAAAATTGGAATATTACATGGTGCAGCTTCTTATGTATGCCAAAATAAAGAGGGACAAATAAATGAGACTGAATCTATAAGCGCTGGATTGGATTATCCTGGTGTAAGTCCTATGCACTGTTTTTTGAAGGATACTAAAAGAGCAAGATATACTTATGCAACAGATGAAGAAGCTTTAAATGCTCATCAAATGGTGACTAAATATGAAAATTTGAATCCCAGTTTGGAACCAAGTCACGCATTTGCAGAAGCAATTAAAATTGCTCCTAAATTAAGCGAAGATACAATTATAATTGTTAATTCGTGTGGTGATGCAAAAAAAGATAGAGATATTTTAAAGGAAAGATTAGGTAAAAAATAATGAGTTCTTTAATTAACAGTGCTTTTAAAAATGCTAAAAAAGAAAATAGACCAGCTTTGCTTACTTACACAGTAGCTGGAGATGATACTAAAAAAAAATCTTTAGAAATCTTAAAATCAATTTCTAATTATGCTGATATATGTGAACTAGGCTTTCCACACAATACTCCTATTGCAGATGGTGGTCAAATTCAAACTAGCGCTTATAGAGCCATTAAAAATGGAATTAAAATTAATGATGTATTTTCAATAGCTAAAGACTTTAAAAAAATAAAAAAAAATAAACCTATAATACTAATGGGTTATTACAATATGATTTTTCAATACAATGAAAATAAATTTTTAGAAAAATGTAAAAAGTCAAAAATTGATGGATTGATAGTTGTTGATTTACCTTATCCAGAAAATAAATCTTTTGCTAGAAAATGTAAAAAAAATAGAATTAATTTTATTCAATTAGTTTCACCTACTACATCTAAGCTAAGATTGAAAAGAATAATCAACGACTCTCATGATATGGTTTATTATATAAGTATGCTTTCAACTACAGGAGGCAAATTAAAAGTATCCTCTAAAAAAATATTGGAGCGATATTTTAAAATTAAAAACCAAAAGAAATCTAAAAATGTGGTAATTGGATTTGGAATTACTGAAAAAACAATAAAATCACTCAAAAAAGCTGACGGTTTGGTTGTTGGAAGTGCAATTTGCAAGGAAATAACTAATTCTATTAAAAGGGGACAAAATGCTGTCACAAATGTTACTAGTATTGTTAAAAAACTTAAAGATAAAATTAAATGAATTGGATTACAAAAATAATTAAAGCAGGTGAAAAAATAAAAACTGCTATTCATAAAAGAGCCTCTAAGGAGGAGATAGCAAATAGCGACTGGACTTCATGTTGTAAAGGCCCAATTTTGAAAAAAGATTTAGAAAAAAATTTATGGGTTTGCCCAGATTGTAATAAACATCATAGAATAAAGCCTAATCAAAGATTTGATATTCTTTTTGGGAAAGATAATTATGAAATTTTTAAAACACCAATTCCTAAAGATGACCCTTTAAACTGGACAGACTCAAAAACATATAAAGATAGATTAAAAAGTGCTCGTAAAAAAACTGGTCTTGAGTGTGGAATGTTAGTTGCTTGTGGAAATATTAATAATATTAAAGTAACAGCAGTTGCATCTGACTTCGAATTTTTAGGTGCTTCAATGGCTTCGGCTGAGGGTGAGGCTTTTTTATATGGAATTCAGCATGCTATTGAGAATCAAACTCCATTTATTTGTGTAAGTGCAGGTGGCGGGATGAGAATGATGGAAAGTTTAATATCACTATCTCAAATGACTAGAACAACATTAGCTATTAATGAATTAAAGAATAATAACCTTCCATATCTTGTATTAATAACTGACCCCACTGCTGGAGGAATAACTGCTTCTTATGCAATGTTAGGCGATATTCATATTGCTGAACCAGGATCTCTAATAGCCTTTGCAGGAAAAAGAGTTATACAAGGAACAGTCAAAGAAGAACTGCCGGAAAACTTTCAAACAAGTGAATATGTCCAGAAAACAGGATTTGTTGATTTAATAGTTGAAAGAAAAGATTTATCTGAAAAAATTGGAACTTTATTATCAATATTGTTAAAGAAAAATTCTGTTATAAGCACTGAAGAAAATGAAACTCCAGAAGATAGTCAGTCGCTTACAAAAGCTGCATCCTAAAGAAATTGATCTAAGCTTAGATCGAATATTAAATCTTTGTAAAAAATTAGATAATCCTCAAGATAAAATTAAAGCAATTTCTGTAGTTGGCACTAATGGTAAATATTCGACGATTCAGGCAATGTATGCGATTCTAAAAGAAGCAGGAATTAATTGTAATATCTATACCAGTCCACATATTAAAAAAATTAATGAACGATTTATTTTTAATAACGAAGAGCTTAGTGATAATGAATTATCTAATCTTTTAGAACAGGTTGAAAAAGCTAATGATAATCAACCAATTACATTTTTTGAAATTTTAACAGCAGCATATTTTTATAAATCAGCAGAATACCCTAATAATATAAATTTAATTGAGACAGGACTTTTCCATAGATTTGATGCAACTAATATTCTTAAACAAAACTTGGCCAGCGTAGTTACTTCAATAGGCTTAGACCATTTAGACTGGCTTCCTAAAAACGAACAAACAATAGAAAAAATAATCTTTGAGAAAACTTCAAAATTACTTAATTCTAATATTATTGTTGCAAAACAAAGTTCAAATAAAACATCAAGACAAATTGAAACAACAATAAAAAATAATAAGTCCAATAAATTATTTTTTAGTAAAGATTATAATTATTTAGTGAATCAAAATAATTTCTTCTATTATGAAGATATAACTGGAAGAATTAAACTTCCGAGGCCAAATGTAAATGGACAGTTCCAATTAGAAAATATTTCAACAGCAATCGCAACTCTAAGAGTAGTCAAAGAATTTAATATAAATGATGAACATATTAAAAATGGTATCACAAAAATTAAAAGTATAGCAAGGCTACAAGAAATCTTCGAGGGAAAATTAAAAGATTTGCTTAGAGAAAATAGATTATTAGTAGATGGATCTCATAATCCTCTAGGTGCGAAAGTTTTAAACGATTACTTAGAGAGCTTAAATTGTAATAAACATATCATTATTGGAATGATGGCTAATAAAAATCATCAAGAGTATATGAGTTACTTTAAAGAGATTACGAGCTTGACCACTATTGATATACCAAATCAACCTAATTCGATTGGAGGGCAAGATTTAAGTAATAAGTTAATTGGCTTTAAAAATGTTCAATACAAAAAAAATATATTTGAAGCGATTAAATCAATTCCCGTCAAAAAAAATGACTTGGTCTTAATAACGGGCTCATTATATCTAGCTGGTGAAGTTCTGAATTTAAATTAGATATTTTTTTCTAAAAATTCCTTCATGTGCCCCTCCGGAACACCGCCTACTTTCCTATCTACTTCAACACCTTTTTTATAGACAATTACAGTAGGTACTCCCCTAATGCCTGCGGCACTTCCAGTGTTAATTCCACCATCTTCTATATCTGCGTAATAAAAACTAGCTTTGTCTTTATATTCATCTGATAATTTATCCATTACAGGCTTTAGAGCCTTGCAAGGACCACACCAAGCAGCAGAAAATTGAATTACTGATACGTCCTCATTTTTAATTTTATTTTCAAAATCTTCGTCTTTAAAATCTATAAGCATATAAGGGATATAATTGATTCAAATGAATATTCAATGATCAAAAGTAATCTTTTCGGATTTATCAACTAAGCATCAGAATATTTTTGCTCTAAATTCATGACATAATCATTAATTCCATCAAGAAATTTAAGTTTTTCATCTACTGTTTTAAATGAGAACATTTTGTCGTCATTTTCTCTAATTTCATCACACTCTGAGTAAAAAGCTGAAACTGTCCACCATTTCTCTTTGTTTGTGCTGAGTATTCTGGATGCAATTCTTCTTTTAATTTTTGTATGAATTTCTTTTGGTAAAATTTCTGGAGCCTCATTATATATTAGACTATGGCCAAAGGTTACCAATCTGTCATCTTTAAACTTATCTAACAAAGCCAATCGCTCTTTCCATTCTGAAGAGTGAAATTTTTCAAATAATGGAATGTCTTTATTGAAAGTATCAAAACCTCCAGAATAAATTGTTTCTTCAGGCTCAACATCTTCTTGTGATGATGTCTCCATTTTTTCTTCTGCTGCCTCTTTTAAAATATTACATATATCCTGAGAAAATTTTTCATTTGATTTCATTAATTCTGCTCTTTTGTTCAACAAATTAATTCCAATTTTTTTATATGGATCCACTTTCAAGCCTAAACCTTTATCTAAAATTATTGGTGCTTTATTAGATTTAATTGTTTTATAAAAGCGTGGTGATTTTTTCATTTCTTTTTTCAAATCTTGATAATTAAGTTTTTGTAATTCTTCAATATTTGCCGATAAATTTACTACCTGTCCCCATTTATAAACTGGATGCATGTATGAATTAGGGTGTAGAGGTGCAACCAAAAATAAAAAATTTTTACCAAAAAAATTCTCATTAATCGTAAACATTTTTTCCTGTTTTATTAAATTTTCAACAACAACTTTACTTTTAGTCTTTAAGTATTCGTGCCACAAATCAGGTTGTTTATTTTTCAATAAACCTAAAACCTTTACAGTTAACTCAGTATCGAAAAGAGCTCCATGCGCTCCCGAGGAATCAAAGCCATTAAGTCTTGCTAGCGACTCT
Organism: uncultured Pelagibacteraceae bacterium; assembly: GCA_902629575.1. Classification (GTDB taxonomy): domain Bacteria; phylum Pseudomonadota; class Alphaproteobacteria; order Pelagibacterales; family Pelagibacteraceae; genus Pelagibacter. Next base: position 171,954 of record CACORJ010000001.1, on the reverse strand, counting down.
AGCTTCATAGATTTGTTTCCTTTAGGATTAAGCTCAGTTTTCAGAACATTTTCATCAACAGCAAATGCTGCTTTTATCATATTTAATGCATCATGCCTTGAATTACCTTCTGTGTTAATCAAATATGGTTTTCTTAAAGATTTAAAAAACTCTCTCCTAAGAATTTCATCATCAAATCCGATCGAGCTAAAACCCATAAATGTTGCAGGTGACCATTCACGGAATTTTTTTTCTACTTGAGCAATCATTTGATAATGACTTAAATTGCCTTTAGTAATCAAATCAACATTTGATTTATTAATACATAAAGCGGTCGCAGATGGAACTCGGTCTTGTGGCATTCTGCATCTTGCTGTAAATCTTTCTTTTTCATTAAAATTTTCATCTAATAAAATAGCACCAATCTCAATCATTGTAGCCCAATCTAATTGTGCCGAGTCCGTTTCTATGTCCCACACTACATAATTCAATTTACCATCCTTTGTGAATAAAATTGTTCAACTTTTTCCATAAATTGATTTTGATAATTTATTAATCTTTCACCCTCAATTATAAATCTTTGAAAAGTATTGTCCTTGGTACATAGAAGGATTGCTACTTGAGTAATATTTGAACCATGAACTTTATTGTGGGCTAATGAATATGCTGCACACTGTAGATAATAATCATCAATCCACTCATCTTTTTTTGGTTTGTTGCTTTGTTTAAAATCTATGATTGTTTCTTTGTTTTCGTAAATACCAATACAATCTGCAGCGCCTGCATATTTTCCTGGGTAATATAAAGTTGCTTCACATCCCCAAATCTCACTTAATTTATCTCTTAATCCGTTTTCTATAATTTGATCAGCCATCTTTTTTTCACGAGTATTATCTCCAAGTAAATCCATGTTTAATTTTCCAAGTAAAAATTTTTCTAAATAATCGTGCATAGAACTTCCACGACTTGTTGCTTCTCTTGAAATAATTTCAGCTTGTTTATGGCCAACTCTGTTTTTCCATTCAGCTAATTTTGCTTTTTTTTCTTCAGACTCGGTTGCTTTTAAAATTGTTGTTACAGAGGGAAGATTTTCCTCATTTACTGAATAATGTCTTGAACCTTGTACAATTGATCTTGTAGATTTAGGATAAATAAATTTGTTATTCCACTGCATGAGATTTCTTATAATCGGTATTATTGGAAAAAAGAAATTAATTTTTGAGCTGTTTATTTCTTTCAACAAATTTTTCTACGTTTTCTGTTTGTACAGCTTTCTCAACTTGCTCGGGATCTTTAATATTTTCTAGAGTTCTGCTTATTGATCTTGCATCGGTACCAAACTTATCTACTACACTCATGGCCTCTTCTAATTTTTTTCTAAGTGTTATTATATTGTCAAAATGTTTTCCAAATCTAGTAGTGATAGTTTTAAGATGGTTATATATTTCTGTTGCTCCTTTTTGTACTTTTAGTGATTGAAAGCCCATATGTAATGATTGTAAATAAGCAGATAGAGTATTAGGGCCACAAATTACTATTTTGTATTTTTTCATTAATTCTTGGGTTAATAATTCTTTAGTGCTTGGATCCTGATATTCGGTTAATTCTTTATAAAGACTTTCTGTTGGCGCATACACTATTGCAAAATCAGTTGTTTTTGGTGGAACAATATATTTTTCCATTACACTTTTTGCCTTAGTCTTAAATGCACTTGCTAATTTTGTTCTAGCATCAGCAACTGCTTTTTTATCATCTGCATCATAAGCATCTGTGATTGCTTTAAATTTTTCTACTGGAAAATGACTATCTACTGGAACTAAAACATCTCCTTGAAGCTTGATTGCAAATTCTACATTTTCACTTGTATCTTCTTTCATCTTTACATTTGTCTGAAATTGAGATGCGGGTAATAAATCTTTAATTAAAGCATCTAAAGAATACTCTGCTAATGTTCCATACTTTTTAACACCTGCTAAAATTTTAGTAATTCCCTCTTGGCTTTGATTTAATAATTGTACTTGTTGATTAAAGTTACCAACTTTCTCATCAACTTTAGTAAGGGCCTCAGTCATATCCTTTGTAACTCCTGTTGAAAGAGCGTTAAAGGAAGTTGACATTGAACCGAGCGAAGTATTGATAGTATTATTTAAGGTATCTTTTAATGTAACAATTTCTGTTTTTAAATTTGCTATTTCCTCAGCCTCTTTATTTTCGTTTTGATCATCCTTATTTCTTCTTTGTTTTAATAATAGGAAGATCACCACAATAATGAGTGCCAAAAGTAGATATATTAACGAATCTTGCATAGTAAGGTAATTATTCCCCTTTTATTTAATGTAAACAAGAAAAAAATTATTATCTATATTTCGATTTGAGGAATATATTTATTTATAACTAGTAAATTTTTGGTTAAATTTATTTATTGGAAAGATTTAATCCTTAGAAAGTAATTTAGTCAAACTTTTCAAAGCTTTTTTTTTAACAGATAATCTAGAAATCATCATACAGGCTTCAGATTTTAATATTTCTCCATCTTTCAATATTCTTAAGTTATTAGCTTTTAATGTTTCTCCAGTGGAAGTTATATCTGTAATAATCTCACTAGACTCTGTGAAAGGATAAGCTTCTGTTGCACCTAAGCTGCTTACTAACTTAAATTGAGTTACTCCTTTAGAAAACAAAAATTCTCTTGTTAAGTTAGGATATTTTGTTGCCACTCTTAATCTTTTCTTTTTTTTATCTTTAAATTCAAAAGCTATTTCCTCTAAATCAGCAATCGTTTGTACATCAATCCATTCATCAGGAATAGCAACAACTAATTTTGCTTTACCAAAATTATATTTTTTACTGACACTAATTTTATTTTGAATATTAATTTCGCTCTCTTTAAATAAATCAAATCCAGAAAATCCAAAATCTAAAGAACCCTCTCCTAATCTTTGAATAATTTCTCGCGCATGTAAATAAATAATTTTAATATTCTTTTTACCTTTAATTGATGCAAGCAAATCTCTTTCTCCTCTCTCAGAAAAAAGTTTTAATTTCTTCTTTTTAAAGATATTTAAAACATCTTTTCTAAGTCTACCTTTGCTAGGAATTCCAACATTTATGATATCATTCATCATATATTTAATGCAGCCCCAACTGCTGGAACCTCTTTTTTAGATCCAAGATCTGAGATTAAGTGATCATACCTTCCACCATTAATAACATTTTTATTTTTTAAATTTGATTTGATATCAATTCTAAAAACCATTCCTGTGTAATATTCAAGTTGTCTTCCAAATGAGGCAGAAAAAATAACATTTAGTTTCGAAACTTTATTTTGTGACAAAGGAAAATATCTTTGATCTACAGCAAGATTAATCTTATATTTCTTAAAAAATTTGTTTAATTCACTGGCTGCTTTATTTATTGGACATTTTATTCTTAAAAAATCTTTAATTATTTTTGAAACGTTTTTACCTTTATTTGTTCTTCTTGGGTCTTTTATCTTATGATCAAATCTTTTTAAGATTTCTTTTATTGATCTCCCTGCAACAACTTTAGATTGATTATCTTTCAACATCTTTAAGTAGCGTCTTTTATCAACTTCAACAATAGTTGGATCAACATCAGAGTTAGTTTCTAGTCTTTTTAAAAGATCATTAAAATAACTTTCTCTCCAAAAATGTCTTGATAGCCTTAATTTCCATCTTTTCGGAATATCTAACTTTGAAATAAGAAGATTAAAAATTTCAATATTGCCAATTGTTAAAGTACCAGAACTATATTTTAGATTTTGTAAAGATTTAAGAGAGGTATTAATTATTTCTTTGTCATCATTTTTTTCATTTTTAGAACCAATAATCTCAAATCCGATTTGATTTCTAATAATAGAGTCTTTTTTGTTCTGTGATTTTCTATAAGCCTGACCACTATAAAATATTTTCTCTTTGCCTTTTAGATTGTTCTCTAAATATCTTAAACACGATACAATCGTTAAATCTGGCCTTAAACATAATTCACTGCCATTTTGATCAATAAATGAAAATATAAATTTCCTAAAGTTTTCACCTGATCTTTGAACAATGTGATTGGCTTCTATTACTGATGGTAAATTTATTAACTTAAATCCTTTTGACTTTACTGATTTAAGTATATTTTCAGATAAGTTTTTTGATTTCATTAACTAAATTTTCTTTTGGAATAGTTTGATTGTTTTCACCCTTAATACCTTTAAGGTTTTTTATTGTAACTGTGTTTTCATTAAATTCATTTTCACCACAAATTATAGCAAGATCAAGTTTACGTTTATTTGCGTAAGTAAGTTGTTTTCCTAAATTCTTTTTTGTGTCTAAAAATATCTCAACACTGATATTGTTAGCTTTTAATTGCTCTAAAATTTCATAGTAATTTTTCAAATATTTTTCATCCATAACACAAACTAGAACTGGCTTTTGTTCATTAATCTTTATTTGATCTAGTTGCATTAATGCAAACAATAATCGATCAACTCCAAATGAAATTCCTGTACCTGGTATATCTACACCCTTAAATCTTGAAATAAGTTTTGCGTAAGCACCTCCTGAGCAAATACTACCTATATCAATTACTTTTTTTTTATTATTTTTTACTTCAAAATTTAAATTTGTCTCTACGATAAACCCATCATAATAAGCAAGGCCTCTCACGATTGTAAAATTTGTTTGAACTTGGTTTTTATATTTTCCAAATCCAAGAATTTGGAAGACGTCCTCTATTTCTTTTATCCCCTCTTGAGATAGTGGATTTGTAAACTTATCTTTTAATTTTTTTAGATCTTTTATTTTTAGAAAATCTAAAATTCTTTCCACTTGAACGTCATTTAAATCTGCACCTTTCGTGATTGCACCCGAAGTATCTTTTCTCTCTTTTTTAAGTAAAGCCTCGACCCCTGATAAACCAAACCCAGGTTTATCTAATTTATCAATTGCTCTAATCACTTTTGTTTGTTTTTCAGAAGAAATATTAAGCTCGTCAATCAAACCTTGAACAATTTTTCTATTACTAACATTAATAGTAAATTGATCTTTTTTAAGACCACATTCTAATAAAGTCGCTGAAATCAAATTGCAAAGTTCAGCATTTGATTGTGCGGGATTGGTATTGCCAATTATATCAAAGTCAGCTTGAAGAAATTCTCTATACCTTCCATTGCCAGGTTTTTCATTTCTAAAAACATTTTGAATAGCATATCTTTTGTAAATTGTTGGAAGTTCTTGGTTATTCTGAGCTACAAACCTCGCGAGCGGACTAGATAAGTCATATCTCAAAGTAATATTTTTATCTCCATCTTTAAATAAAAAAACATCAGACATAGGATTAGCTTCATCTTCTGCTAGAAAAGATCCTATATTTTCACTTATCTCAAAAGATGGGGTTTCTAAAGGTTCGGCCCCAAATTTTATAAAATTTTTTTCAATCACTTGTAAAAGCTGTTTTTTTAAAACTAGCTTTTTTCCCCAACGATCTTCAAATCCAGATGGTAAGGATGGATTGAGTTTATTTTCTTTATTCATTTTTTGGTACCTTGGGTAGGTTACGCTCCTACGACTTCGGATCCACAAACCGACGTGATGCTATTTCACCACCAAGGCATATCCTTTTTGGTTTTATATTATTTTTAGTGGATTTAAAATTATATTATAAAAATTAATTGCTAGCTTTAGCTAGCATGCCAATATCTGTGCGTACCTATATTAGTTCCTCTAAAAGTGGATCTTTGAGTACTTTTATTTGACAGCTTATTAGACATTTTATTTATCATGAACAGTCTTTTAGACAAAAAAAGGATTTAATCAACCCTTAAAATCTAAAGGACGTTTACCTAATTTTAATAGATATAACGCCCTTTTAATTTTTTTTAAAAAATACTAGTCTAATTTTTTAAGATTAACTGCAGAAGGACCTTTGGGACCATCTTCTAGAGTAAACTCTAATTTATCACCTTCATTTAAGTATCTCATTCCTGCTGCTTTGACTGCCGAAGCATGCACGAACGCATCTTTTTCTTTGTCATCTCTTTCGATAAAACCGTAACCTTTTTTACCATTAAACCATTTTACTTTACCCTGTAATGTACTCATCTTGTTTCTTAGTCCTTTTTGTTATTTATAATACTTAAAGTTAATTTCTTTTAAAAATTATTTCAAGTTGAAAGTGGTGGTGGCTGAGGAAGGATTCGCACCTCCGACACAAGCCTTTTCAGGGCTCTGCTCTACTCCTGAGCTACTCAGCCTTAAGATTAACCTCTAAAGATTATTCTTCCTTTAGTAAGATCATAAGGGGTCATTTCTACTGTAACATTATCACCTTGCAGAACTCTAATTCTGTTTTTTCGAAGTTTGCCTGCAGTATGTGCAGTAACAGTATGACCATTTTCTAATTGAACTCTAAACATAGCATTTGGTAACAGGTCTGTTACCTTACCTTTAAATTCAAGTAGATCTTGTTTTGACAAATTTATTTTCTCCAAATTCTTTTTTTTACAGAACAAGCATGTCCTTCTAAGCCTTCATAATTTGCAAGAGTTATAACTGATGGCCCGAGACTTTCAATACCCTTTTTTGATAGTTTTATGTAAGAAATTCTTTTATAGAATTCATTAACACTTATTCCAGAAGAATACTTTGCTGAACCATTTGTAGGTAAGATGTGATTAGATCCAATATTGTAATCTGTCATTGCCATAATTGCATATTTACCAAGGCAAACCGAGCCAGCATTATATATTTTTGGAAGTAATGATTTATAATTTTTAATATTAAGCTCTAAATGCTCCGGCGCAATCTTATTTACTATTTCTGTAATTTTTTTATCAGAATTTACATACATTAAGATCCCATTAGTTGTAATACTCTTTCTTGCAATTTTCTCTCTTGGTATTTTTTTTAATTGTAAAGATATTTCTAATTTTACTTTTGTAATTAATTTCTCGTCTTTAGATATCAAAATACATTGTGCTAGTGGATCATGCTCTGCCTGTGCAATTAAATCGCTCGCTATCCAAACAGGATCCGAATATTTATCACAAACAATTGTTACCTCAGATGGTCCTGCTGTCATACTTTCAATTCCAACATCACCAAAAACTTCTTTCTTTGCAGCTGCAACATAAGCATTTCCAGGACCAACAATTTTATTTACTCGTTTTATTTTTTTTGTTCCATAAGCAGCTGCGGCAATAGCAGAAGGACCTCCAATTGAATATATTTCCTTAATTCTACACTTTCTCGCAGCATATAAAACTGCAGGATTAAGTTTTCCTTTAAAACTTGGGTTAATCATAATAATTCTTTTAACTCCCGCCACTAGTGCAGGTATTGCGTTCATCAAAACACTTGATGGATATGAAACGCTTGAACCCGGAACATATATTCCAACTGACTCTATCGGCAAATATTTATATTCAAGCTTATTATTTAGTCTATCTTTATATGATATATTTTTAAATTTCTGCAATGAATGAAATTTGAAAATACGATTGAAAGCAATATCAACTGCTTTTTTTACATTTTTATCCAAACCTTTTATTAATTTTGATATTTGTTCTGAGGATGGACTGATAACAGAATTTTTATTAAATTTTTTTTCATATTTTAATAATGCATTATCTCCATTTTTTTTTACATCTTTAATAATATTTTTAACTGAAACCGCACTAAAACTGACTTTTTTTCTTCTATTTGATAATAACCTATCTAATTTTTTATCAAAAAATTTTTTATTACTATTTAATATTTTCATTTAGTATTTATTTCACTTTGATCTTCCAGTCTTACTTCAATCGTTTCCGTCATTAAAGAAATATGAGCATTATTATTAAATATTAAATTAATTTCATAATCTTCTTTATTTTTTAAATAATCAATCCCTATTAATTCTAAAACTAAATTTTGTTTATTTTGATCAATATTCTTAGATTTAACCCTATCAACAAAATCAAATTTACATATACTATTTATTTTTTTATCCTTTTGATCAGTTTCAACCTTTGATCTTTCAATAGACAATAAAAAAATCTTATTCGATCTCAAAAATTTTATATCAGAAATCTTTACTTTTGCTCCTGCGCAACAAGCTGAAATTATTTGTAATCCTTCATTGTCTGTAGCTATAATTTTAGCTAGATATTTTTTATCCATTTTTTATTCTATTTATTTTTGCTCCAACTTTTTTTAACTTTTTTTCAATATTTTCATAGCCTCTGTCGAGATGATAAATCCTATTTATAGTTGATTTACCATTAGCTGTGAGTGCTGCCAAAATTAATGAAACTGAAGCTCTTAGATCAGTAGCCATCAACTCAGCTGGGGCAAAATTTGTGTTACCTGTTATTAGGGCTTTATTACCTTGAATTGAAATTTTTGCACCCATACGATTTAATTCGGCAACATGCATAAAACGATTTTCAAAAATATTTTCTTGTATAATTGAATTATTATTAGCTTTACATAATAAAACCATAATTTGAGCTTGCAAATCAGTTGGAAAACCAGGATAAGGAGCTGTTTTTAATTTCATACTTTTAATTTTTTTACTTCCAATAATTTTTATTTCATTTTTTTTTGTAGTTATCTTGGCTCCAGTTTTTTTAAGTAGATCAATTTCTGTCCTAATAATTTCAGGTTTAACATTTTTAATCATAAGATTTCCTTGAGTTATTGCAGCGGCTACTAAATAAGTGCCAACCTCTATTCTATCAAACATGACTGAGTAAGAAATTTCTTTAAGTTTATTTACACCGATGATCTCAATAGTTCTTTTTGATATCCATTTAATTTTACATCCCAATTTTTTTAAAAAATTTACCAAATCTAAAATTTCTGGTTCAATTGCACAATTTGATAACAAAGTTGTTCCTTTAGCTAGAGTCGCTGCAATGATTAAATTTTCAGTTGCTCCTACTGAGACTTTTGAAAAATGAATTTTATTACCTTTTAATCCCTTTGGAGCATTAGCGATTACATAACCTTGATCAATTTTATATCTCACTCCTAATTTTGAAAAAGCTTTCAAATGAATGTCAATTGGACGAGAGCCTATTGCACAGCCCCCTGGTAATGAAACCTTTGCTGAACCAAATTTAGCTAGAAGAGGACCCAAAACTAAAATTCCAGCCCTCATTGTTTTAACTAAATTATAAGATGCAAACTTTTTTTTTTGTTTAGAATTGTCAATTTCAGTTCCATCTTTATTAAATTTTATCTGAGATCCAAGAGATTTTAACAAAGAAAGCATGGTTTCAATATCTCGAACCTTAGGCAATTCCTTAAGAATAATTTTTTTATTTGATAATAGAGTTGCTGCTATAATAGGTAATGATGCGTTCTTAGATCCTGAAATTTTTATTTGTCCTTTTAGCTTCTTAGCCCCAAAGACCTCTAGCTTCTGCATGATTAAACTTTAGGTAATGTTACACCTGTTTGCCCCATATATTTACCATTTCGATCTGCATAAGATACTTCGGGTTTTTCATTTCCTTTTAAAAAAATAAATTGAGCAACACCCTCATTAGCATAAATTTTTGCAGGTAAAGGTGTTGTATTTGAAAATTCCAAAGTCACATAACCCTCCCAACCAGGCTCAAGGGGAGTGACGTTCACTATAATTCCACATCTTGCATATGTTGATTTTCCAAGACATATTACCAGAACATCATTTGGAATTTTAAATTTTTCTACAGTCCTAGCTAAAACAAATGAATTAGGAGGAATAACACATTCTGTTACATTCTTTGTTACAAAATTAGTAGGTTTAAAATTTTTTGGATCTACTATTTCAGAATTTACATTTGTAAATATTTTGAATTCATCAGCTACTCTAGCATCGTATCCAAAGGAAGAGAGACCATAAGAAATACTATCTCCTCTAACTTGTTTTTCTTCAAAGGGAGTGATCATACCCTCATCTTTAGACATTTTTCTTATCCATTTGTCTGAAAGAACTGACATTATTTATTTACTTTTTTTCTTATTTTTTTTTGAAAAAGTTTTCTTTTTTTTAAATTCTTTTTTAAAGCTAAGCTTAAACGCTCATTTTTTTGTTTTATGGTCATTCTTTATTTGGATTTGTAAGAAAATCCAATGTAATTGGTTTTGATGTGTCTAAAGATTCGATTTTAGTCTCCTTTTTTGAACCTTCCTTAGCTAATCTTTTTGCTTTTTTTTCTGCAAGTTTTTTTTCTCTTTTAGCTTGCTTCTCCATAAGTTTAGCGCTTTTAGTTGATTTATAATCGTAATGAATACCCATAAAAATTCCTCATGTTTTTTATAATCCATATTTCAAAAAAAATTAAGGCAATAATTTGAAAAAAATGCTTTATTATCAATGAAATACAATTGTTATTATATGCTCCTGTAGTTAAATGGTATAACAAGTCATTGGTAATGACTAGTTCCCTGGTCAGTACAGGGTGGGAGCACCAAATTAATGTTTATAAAAAATTTTTCTTAAAAAAATTGTAATCACAATTAGTAAAAAAAACGCACATAGTGGAATAAATATTGATGGTGAAGTTATTAGTTGAGGAATAGTTGGTGCCTCTAGATTTTGATTTATTATTTTTTCAAGACCACTACCAATTGAAATTACCAAGAATAACGACGGTATCATGCCAAGAAAAGTTGACCAAAAAAAATTTTTTAATTTCACATTAAATATGCATGGCAAGATATTTTGTATTTGAAACGGTATACCCCCAATAAATCTATAAATTAATAAGTATACAAACTCAGATTTTTTAAATTTTTCTTCCAGACTTTTGAACCTATTTAAAAACCTATCTTTAATCATTTCTTTTAAAAAGAAATTTGCAAAAGAATATAATAAAGATGCCCCAATTGTCATACCGATTACAGCAAATAATAACCCCAACCATTTACCAAAAATAAATCCTGCTAGTAAAGCTAATGGTGATCCGAAACCAGCAGCAAAAACCCATAATATTGAAAATATTATAAAAAAAATTGCTAACAATAATAAATTTGATTTTTTAAGCTCATTAATATGATTTTGATTATTTTTTATGAACTCATAACTTGTTATTTCTTGAAATGTAAAATTTGAAAATAAAAAAAATAGAATTAGACTGACTAAAAAAATATAAAATAAACCAATAAATAATTTAATTTTTTTTGTTTTTTCCATTTTTTTGATGTTAATAATAAAATCTTCTATTTGCTATTTATATATTTAATTATTATAAAGAGCCAAATTTATTAAAATAGAACCATTAAATATGAAAAGAACATACCAGCCCAAAAAAGGGAAGAGATTAAAAAAACATGGGTTTCGATCAAAGATGAAGACAAAAGGAGGTCGAAAGCTACTTAAAAGAAGAAGAGCTAGGGGTAGAAAAAATTTGACTGTCTCATCAACCGTCAAAAGAAAATAATCTAATTTCAATGAAAAGCAAAATACTTGCTCTTTCAAAAAATGAGGAATTTAAATCTCTTCTAAAACAAAAAAAAATTTCTAATAAATATGTGACTATTTTTTTTGGTGAAATAGAAAATAAGAACAACAAAAAACTTAATATAAGCTTTGTGGCAAAAAAAAAATTAGGTAATGCGATAAAAAGAAATAAGATCAAAAGAAGATTAAGAAATATAGTAAATGATAGTGTAAAGAAAATTTCTTTAAAATATAATTATTCATATCTTGTTATTGCTAAGCCAACTATGCTAAATAATGAATATACAATTATAAAAGAAACCTTATTTCGAGATTTAGAAAGAATAAATTAATGAATATTTTCACAATCATTTTAATAAATATCATAAAAGGATATAAGTATTTAATTAGCCCTCTATTAGGTCATTCCTGTCGTTATCTACCGACTTGTTCTGAATATTGTATAGAATCTTTGAAGACGTTTGGTTTTTTTAAGGGTCTTAAAATGGGAATTAGAAGAGTCTGCTCGTGTCATCCATTAAAATTTCTTGGTGGTGGTGAGGGTTTTGACCCTGTTAATAGAAATATAAAAGAAAAAAAATAATGGATACAAAAAATGTAATCGCAGCAATTTCTCTTTCGGCAGCTGTAATTGTTCTTTATGCGCTATTTTTTGTTCCTGAGCCAACTCAAACAAAAAAAGTTTCGGAAAAAAACAAAATAGAGCAAAATTCTGATACCCCTAGTTTAGAACAAAAAGAAACTTTTGTAGAGATTTCTAGGACCGAAGCAATAAATCAAATTGAAAGAGTAAATTTTGACAACGAAAATATTAAGGGTTCAATTGCATTAAAAGGTGGTGTTATCGATGACTTAACCTTTAAACAGTACAATACTCAATTAAAAAGTAATGAAAATGTAACACTATTGAATCCAAGAAATATAGAAGATGGATATTACATAGAAAGTGGATTTGTAACTTCAGATAAAAATATAGACATTCCAAACTCAGAATCTTTGTGGTCAGTTGATGGCAATAATCTACTGACGGAAAAAAACCCAATAAAGTTAAATTGGACTAATAATCAAGGAATAAAATTTGAAAAAGAGATTTCATTAGACGATAAGTTTTTATTTACAATAAAACAAAAAGTAATCAATAATACTGACAAAAAGTTCGATTTTTATTCTTATGGACAAATTATTAGAAATAAAGTGCCCGAGGGACTATCAAATTTTTATATTTTACATGAAGGAATGTTGGCAGCTCTTGATGGTGAGCTTTTTGAGGAGGATTATGATGATATTTCTGAGAAAAAATTTAGCAAAAATGCTAACAAAGGTTGGTTTGGTATTGGTGATAAATATTGGATAAGTTCAATTATTCCTCCAAGAAATAGAGAATTTAAAATTACTTTTGATTATAAGAAAAAATTTAGAGCTAATTATATTGCTACTCAACCTATAGAGCTTAGAGGTAAATCATCAATAGAGGATGAAATGCAAATCATAGTTGCTGCCAAAAGAGTTGATGTCGTTGATGGATATGCTGATAAATTAAATATTGATAAATTTGATTTAGTTATAGATTGGGGATTCCTATATTTTATAACTAAACCTTTGTTTTATGGAATAGACTATTTTTTTAAATTACTAGGAAATTATGGCCTTGCTATTATCGCAATAACAATTTGTATTCGATTAGTTTTCTTTCCTTTAGCAAACTTTTCATTCAGAAGCATGGCAAAAATGAAAGTTCTTCAACCTGAAATGGTTCGTTTAAAAGAACTTCACAAAAATGATAAGATGAAACTTCAACAAGAAATGATGGCCCTTTATAAGAAAGAGAAAGTAAATCCTATGTCAGGGTGTTTGCCGATATTAGTTCAAATTCCTGTTTTCTTTGCATTATATAAAGTGCTATTTGTCACTATTGAGATGAGGCAGATGCCATTCTATGGTTGGATTCAAGATTTATCAGAACGTGATCCAACATCTATATTTAATTTATTTGGCTTGCTTCCATTCGATGTTCCCTCGTTTTTAGTAATAGGAGCATGGCCAGTTGCAATGGGAGTTTCTATGTGGATTCAACAAAAATTAAATCCTGCTCCAACTGATCCAATGCAGGCAAAAATATTTATGTTCTTCCCTCTATTCTTAACAGTAATATTAGCTCCTTTCCCTGCAGGATTAGTCATTTACTGGACTGTTAATAATATTTTAACAATGGCACAACAACTCTTCATAATGAAACGAACTACCGTTAAAACTTCGACTTAATGGTAGAAATTAGAGAACAAGAAATCAAAGAAATATTACCTGAAAAAGGTCCATCTTTCAAAGAAGTTAAAAAATACCTACAAAAATATTATGGTGAGTATGTTGTCATAAAATGTGGTGGTAGTATTTTAGAAAAAGAAAATTTACTAAATGATTTTATAAAGGATATTTCAATACTATATAAAATAGGTTTGGTTCCAATCTTGGTGCATGGAGGAGGGAAAAGAATATCAAATGAGTTAAAAGTTAATGGAATTGAGAGCTCATTCATTAATGGTCTAAGAGTAACAGATGAAAAATCAATTAATATTGTAGAAAAAGTTTTAACTAGCTTTAATAAAGAAATAACAACTGTTTTGATTAAAAATAAATGCAGATGTGTAAGTATTAATAATGGTGAAAATAATATAATATCAGTAGTTCAGGAGAATGAAAAATTAGGATACGTTGGTATACCAACAAAAATTGATCGTTCTGTTATTGATAATATTTTAAAAGAAAAGAAAGTTCCAGTAATCTCTCCTTTGGGCTTAGATAAAAATAACAAAGTTTATAATATTAATGCTGATACCGCTGCAGGGGCGATTGCTAAAACAATTAATGCTAGAAGATTAATTATTATTAGCGATGTTGAAGGAGTTTTAGATTCTGATAATAAGTTATTTTCCGAGTTAAATACAGAAAAAATAGATCAATTAATAAACAATAAAACAATTACAGGTGGAATGATTCCAAAAATTGAAAATTGTCTTGATGTAGCAAAAAATGGAGTGAAGGGTGTAGTAATCATTGATGGTAGAAAAAAACACTCAGTATTATTTGAATTACTCTCAGATAAAGGGTCTGGAACTTTGATAAGAAAATGAGTTTAAAAGATAAAAATTACCTTTTATTAGATCTTGATGGAGTATGTTATGGAAAACATAATAATTACTCTCTTGAAAAAGTGTTTGGTCAGGTATCAAAAAGAATGACAAAATTTATTTCTGAAAGACTCAAAATAAATATTAAAGAAGCCAAAGAACTTCAGACAAATTATTTTTATAAATATAATACAAGTTTAAATGGTCTTATGATACACCATAAAATACCGCCACAGGAATTTCTTAAATATGTTCACACAATTGACCTAACATTTATGAAAGAAGATAAAATAATGCGTAATGAACTTGAACAATTGAATATGGAAAAGTTTATTTTTACAAATGGGAGTGCAGATCATGCAGAAAATATTCTTACTCATCTAGGAATATATGATTTATTTGGAAGAGAAAAAATATTTGATATTCAAGATGCTAACTATGTACCTAAACCAGAGGCTAAAACATTTGACGCAATGGTAAAGAAATTTGGGATTAATCCCAAAGAGACAATTTACATTGAAGATATAGCCAAAAATCTTAGTATAGGCCACAAAAGAGGCTGCACAACTGTTTGGCTAATTAATGATGAACATTTTGGAATGATAGATTCTGATAAAGATTATATTTCTCATAAAATTGAAAATCTATCTTTATTTCTAAAAGAAATAAGGTTATTAAAAAGTACATAAATTATGTCTTTAGAAAAAATTATAAATGATGCTTGGGAGATTAAAGAAAAAGTAAACCCAAATTCAGATAGATCACTTAAAGATGCGATAAATCAAGTAATTAGCGATCTAGATAACGGTAAATCTCGTGTTGCTGAAAAAATTAATGGAGAATGGATTACACATCAATATTTAAAAAAAGCAATTATGCTAAGTTTTAGAATTTACCCTATGGAAAATTTAAATGGTCCATACAGTAGTTGGTATGACAAATCTCATTTACTTAAAGGCAAAACAGCAGGTTGGTCAAAGGAAGATCATGAAAAGGCGGGTTTTAGAATGGTTCCTAATTCACCAGTTAGAAAAGGATCTTTTGTTGGAAAAAATGCTGTTCTAATGCCATGTTATGTAAATATTGGTGCATATATTGACGAGGGTACAATGATTGATACTTTCGCTAGAGCTGGAAGTTGCTCACAAATTGGAAAAAACTGTCATATATCCGCTGGCTCTGGTGTGGGTGGTGTTCTAGAGCCCGCACAAGCACTACCAACAATAATTGAAGATAATGTTTTTCTAGGTGCAATGTCTGAAGTAGTTGAAGGGGTAATTGTGGGTGAAGGTTCTGTTTTAAGTATGGGAATGTATATTGGTCAATCAACTAAAATAGTTGATAGAAAAACAGGAAAAATATCTTATGGTAAAATCCCTCCGTATTCTGTCGTAGTTCCCGGTTCATTACCAGATAAAAAAGATAATTCAAAACCATCTTTATATTGCGCAGTAATAATTAAACAAGTTGATGAAAAAACAAGATCAAAAACATCTGTAAACGATCTGTTAAGGGAATAATCTAATGATAATTTTTAATGAGGTTAAGTTAGCTAAAGAGCTAATTAAATTCCCATCAATAACACCCATTGATTCTGGAGTAATGAAATTTTTAGAAAAAAAATTAAAAAAATTAGGTTTTGAAACAGAAATTATTGAGTTTAAAGAAAAAAATTTTAAACCAGTTAAAAACTTGTATGCAAGATTAGGAAATAAAAAACCGAATTTTTGTTTTGCTGGTCACTTAGATGTTGTACCTCCAGGAAGTATCAAAGACTGGTCAGTAAATCCTTTTAAACCACTAGTCAAAAAAGGTCATTTAATAGGAAGAGGTGCAAATGATATGAAGAGTTCAATAGCAGCATTCGTGACAGCTGTAAGTGTTTTTATATCAAAAAATAAAAAATTTAATGGATCTATAAGTTTTCTAATTACAGGAGATGAGGAAGGAGATGCGGTAAATGGAACAAAAAAAGTGGTAAATTATTTAAAAAAAAAGAGAGAAAAAATAAACTTTTGTTTAGTTGGTGAACCGACTAATCCAAATAGATTAGGAGAAATGATAAAAATAGGGCGGAGAGGTAGCATAACTGGAAATATTATTGTTAAAGGAGTGCAGGGGCATGTGGCGTATCCTCATCGCGCAAACAATCCTTCAACAACTATTGTAGAGATTCTAAACGAACTAAAAAAAATAAAATTTGATAGAGGAACAAAAAACTTTCAACCATCTAATTTAGAGATAACTAGAATCAATATTGACAATAATGCAGACAACGTTATTCCACAAACAGCGGAAGCAACTTTTAATATAAGATTTAATAATAAGCATTCATCAGATTCCATTAAAAAAAAACTAAATAAAATTTTTCAAAGAAAATGTAAAAAAAATAATTCTAAGTACAAAGTAAATTATTCAGTATCAGGAGAAGCCTTTTTAACAAAAAAAAATAGCACAACTTTAATGATACAAAAAATTATAAAAAGAATTACAAAAATAAAACCAAAACTCTCAACAACTGGGGGGACTTCAGATGCAAGATTTATTCGAAAAATCTCCCCGTGCCTAGAATTTGGCTTAGTAGGTAAAAATATGCATAAAGTGGATGAGTCAGTATCATTAAAAGACCTAAAAGCTTTAACAAAAATTTATGAAAATATTTTACAAAACTATTTTTAATGAAAACTGCAATTATAAATTCAGATAATTATGAGAAACATATAACTGGAGATGGTCATCCTGAGCAACCAAAAAGAGTTATAACAATTAAAAATCAATTAAAAATTAGAAAAGATTTAATTTGGGAAAAACCAGATATTGTTCCCTATGATATATTGGCTATGACCCACTCAAAAAATTACTTAGATAATCTTGAAAATTCTTTTCCTCTAAAAGGACTTAAATTTTTAGATGGAGATACCGTCATATCACCAGGTAGCAAGAAAGCAGTTTTTGAAGCAGCAGGAGCAACAATAAAGGCAATAGATGGAATAGAAAAAAATGAATTCAAAAATGCATTCTGTTTATCAAGACCACCTGGACATCATGCAGAAAAAGATAAAGCAATGGGATTTTGTTGTTTGTCAAATGCTGGCATTGCAACAAATTATTTGACTAGTAAATATAAGTATAAAAAAGTTGCCTGTGTTGATTTTGATGTGCATTGGGGTAATGGAAATTACGATGTTATGAGAAGAAATAAAAATTCATTATACATATCAACTCATCAATATCCTTTTTATCCCGGTGGGGGTACAGATAAAGATAAAGGTGATTTCAATAATTCACTTAATATTCCTTTGCCTGCAGGCACAAATTCAGAAAAATACTTTAATGCATTTGATAGAGTTTTGGATAGATTAATTGAGTATAAACCTGACTTTTTAATATTCTCAGCAGGTTTTGATGCACACAAAGATGATCCTTTAGCCCAGTTTCAATTAAATTCTAAGGATTTTTATGAGATAACTAAAAGGGCTCTATCAGCAACTAATAAATTTACAAAAGGTAAGGTTTTATCAATCTTAGAGGGTGGATATGATTTAAATGCTCTTGCAGAAAGTGCAAATGAACATGT
Organism: uncultured Pelagibacteraceae bacterium; assembly: GCA_902629575.1. Taxonomy (GTDB): domain Bacteria; phylum Pseudomonadota; class Alphaproteobacteria; order Pelagibacterales; family Pelagibacteraceae; genus Pelagibacter. Next base: position 153,837 of record CACORJ010000001.1, on the reverse strand, counting down.
TAATGCACTTGTTGAATTTAATTAATTAAAATCAAACTAATTACAATTAAGTTATATGAAATTATATAAGATTAAAAAATCAGAAATAGATAATAAAGGAAGAGGTCTTTATGCAACACGAGATATTAAAGAAGGGACAAAGATAATAAATTATGTTGGGAAAATTATTACAAACAAAGAAGTTGAGGAGTCTGATAAATTTGATAATAAAAAACCAATTTATTTATTCACACTTAATAGAAGATATACACTTGACGGGGATTTTTCGTGGAACATTGCAGGATTAATTAACCACTCATGTGATAATAATTGTGATTATAATGGCAAAGGTCTTAAAGTTTGGGTAACAGCAATAAGAGATATAAAAAAAGGTGAGGAATTCACATGCGATTACGGTTTTGGTTATGACGAAGATTTTAAACAGTTTCCTTGTAAATGTAATTCTAAAAATTGCTGCGGTTATATTGTTAGAGCCGAGTCAAGATGGAGAATTAATAAAAAATTTGCCATGGGCAATAAAAAGAAATTAATAAATAACCCTAGTTAAATATAAACCCTCTGGTGGAGCTGGTGGTGCACACAAAACTCTTTTTTTTGAATTCATAATACTTTCAAAATTCTTCAAACTCCATTTTTTTTCACCTACATATTTGAGACACCCAACCATAGAACGAACTTGTTGTTGTAAAAATGATTTAGATTTAAACACAATTTCTATTTTATGACTATTATATTTAATTTTAACAGACTCGATAGTTTTTATTGGACTTTTAGCTCTACAGCTAGAAGCTCTAAAGGTAGAAAAATCTTTTGTACCTTCTAATTTTTTTGCTGCTTTTTTCATTATATCCAAATCTAAATCTTTTATAATATGCCATGCCCTTTTATGGTCTAAAACTGGTGTACTAGCACGATTTATGATTATATACTTATATATTCTCATTTTTGCAGAAAATCTTGAATGAAAATTTTTATTTTTTTTTTTTATTTTAATAACTGATACTAAATCTTTTTTCAGAAAATGATTTATAGATTTTAAAAATTTATCTAAATTAGAAATTCTTGACTTACATACAAAATGTGCAGATTGCTCAATAGCATGTACACCAGTATCTGTTCTTCCTGAGCCTATTAAATCAATTTTTTCTTTTAGTAATGTAGAAATTTTTTCTTGAATAAGTCCTTGGACAGTTTTTCCTCTTTTTTGAACTTGCCAGCCTCTAAAATCAGTTCCTACATACTCTACTAATATTTGATATTTAAACATTTGGAATTATTGTTCCTTTTTTAATATTAGATCCAAGTATAAACTCGCTAATTTTTTGAGATTTTTTTCCTTCTCTTTGAATTTCAAGAATTTTAATAGATTGATTTTTTCCGCAAACTATTTCTAATTTATCTGAAACAACTTCTCCAATTTTACCAACACCGCTGCCTTTCTCTGCCTTTAAAACTTTATATCTTTCTCCCTTTAAATTAAAAAAAGCACCTGGTGTTGGGAATAAACCATTAACCTTACCAATAATTTTTGAGGCTTCTTCACTCCAATCAATTTTACCCTCATTTTTATCAATTTTATTTGCATAAGTTGCTCTTGTATGATCTTGCTCTACAAATTTTACTTTATTTTCTAATATATCATCTACGTTGTCTAAAATTTTTTCAGCAGCTAAAAGTGAGAGTTTATCTGATATTTCTTGTGCATTAAGACTCTGATCTAATTTTATTTTGTAAATATTACTTACAGGTCCGCTATCTAATTTTTCATTCATTTTCATAATGCTAATTCCTGTCTCTTTATCTAAATTCATAATTGACCTCTGTATTGGAGCTGCGCCTCGCCAAGAGGGAAGAATAGAGGCATGAACATTAATAAATCCTTTTTTCGTTAAATTTAAAAAATTTTCTGGAATTATTTGTCCATAAGCTACAACAACCGCTAAATCTGCATTTAAACTTTTCAAAAAATCGTACTCCTCTTTATTATTTTTTAAACTCTGAGGTGATCTAAAATCAATATTTAAAGTTTCGGATATACCTTGGATAGGAGATTTATTAATTTTTTGTCCACGGTGTGATTTTTGTGGAGGTTGTGTATAAACTAAAGTTACCGGAAAGCCATTTTGATATAAGGATTTCAAAACTGGTACAGAAAATAAAGGCGTACCCATAAAAATAATTTTTGTAGACATATTACACTATTACTCTGTCAGGATTTTTTTTTATTTTAGAAATTTTCTTAATTATCATCTCTTTTTTTAATTTAGAAAGGTGGTCAATAATCAATTTTCCATCCAAGTGATTAATTTCATGCTGAATACAAGTTGAAAGAAGGCCACTAAACTCTTCTATCTTAATTTTCCCATTAATATCTAAATACTCTATTTTGCAAGATTTTGGTCTTTGTATTTCAATAAAAGTATCTGGAATAGATAAACAGCCCTCTTCATACAAAGACATTTCATTACTTAAACTTTTTATTGTGGGATTTATTAGGCACATTGGATTCCTCTCATTTTCTTTCGATGAAACATCGACAACCAAAACTCTTTTGAGTATACCAACTTGAACTGCTGCAAGACCAATGCCGTTTGATTTATACATAGTCTCAAATAAATCATTTACAAGTTTTTTTTCATTTAAACCTACTTTATCTAAAGGTTCTGAAATTTTTTTTAATATTTGGTCTGGGACAGTTATTATATCTCTTATACTCATGATTAAATTGATAAACTAATTTCTAAACTTTTAAAGGAAGAACTTTTAATAAAATCTTATTTCTAATATAATCGATATCTAATTGATTAAGGGCACTAATTATGAAATAAATAGTATCTTCATCTAATGCTTCGAGATCGTCTTGACCAATTACTTCAATTATTCTCAATAGTGTTAAGCCAATCTCTTTGTTATTTATCATTACCTGAATATCTGTGGGTATATCAAAATCATTTATATCATATAGATCATCGTATTTTTTTGAAATTTTAATACCATCTGATTTAATTGACTCAATTAAAATAATATCTTTTTTAGATAGAAAATATTTCTTGTTTTTTTTTATTTTTTTCAAAAAATTATTTAAATCTTTTTCAATTTTAGAATTAGCGAAATCTCCATTAAAATAGTTCACTATTTTTGATTGATGCAGTATATCTTTATTAAATTTTATATTATTTTTCTTTTTTGATTCATCAAATAAATTATCATTATAAAATGTTGTGAAATTTGATGGAACCTCTTCAGGATTTATTTCATCTAAAAATTTTATTAATTCCTTATCAAAAGCATTTTCATAACCATCTTTTTTAAATAAATCTTTCAAAATTTTAAGGAGTTCTATTTTTTTTTTATCGTCTGACTCTAATAATATTTTTTGATAAATTAATGCTCTAGCCTCAACATTTGATAAAGATTTATAAAGTTCTAGAGCATTTAAAAGTTGATTTATATTGAACTGAAATCTTTTATATAAAGAAAATAAATCACTCTCAGGATAATTTTTATCATGAGTGGCCTTCTCAATTAATAAAATCTTATCTATTTCTAAAATATCAATTTCATCAATTTTATATAATAAATTAGAAGTTGATAAATACCTCCATATTAGTGGACTAGTGTTTGTTTTTGGTTCAAAAATAAAATCTACATTTGTTCTATGTGCTAAATGAAAGTCTAAAATAGAATTTTCTGAAATCTCTAAATTAGGTTCATTGCTGTATCCAAATAAATAATTTATTTTATTTTCAAAATATTCATCATTAAAACCAAGTTCTTTTTTCAAATCAAAAATTAATTGTGCTTCATCTGATCTGCCAGCATTTATTAGGCAATAAAGATTAAACTTCGATAAGTATTCATTTTCAATAACTTCGTTGTTCTTGAAAAACAAATCACACGCTTTTTCAATATTTGATTCTGATAAATACTGATCTACCAAGAATCTAGTTAGTTCAGGATGTAAATTAAGTATTTGATTTTTAAGTAAATATTCCTCAATCAGCTCTCTATCATTAATTTTGATTAACCAATCAGATTTGATTTTTAAAAATTCATTTTTTTTCATATTTATATCAGGATGATATGAATTAGTTAATAAAGCTATGTTCATTAATTCTGTAGCATCATTTGATAATTGAATTTTTGATAAATTTGAAAAAAGATATTTTAATTGATCACCATTAGAATTTGACCACATATCAATTTTTAAACTGTAATCCTCAGGATCATAAAGACCTATAATTTTTATTTCCTGAGAATTGACTGAAGACTCTACTAGAACTTTATTTAATTCCTCTTGAGATTGTAAATTGTAGACACTAGATTGTGATGTTTGTTCGTTTTCAATTTTTTCAATTTTTTTCTTATTAGTTGAATTATTTCCCTCTATTTCCTTTTGTTCTATATTCCATATATCAATTGGTTTATCTTCGGCTTTTACATTCAAATTGACAAAAAGAGTTAATAAAATAATTGATAAATAATATTTATTTAACAATTTTAAAATTTTCATTAGAGATGATTTTTTCTATTTCTTTTTTTGGTGCTGGAAAATCCACTTTTCCTAATAAAAATATTGCTCCAAGAAATAAAATTAAAAGAAAGGTTAATTTTATTATTAAACCTGTAGCGCCTTTACGGGAACTTGAGTTTCTTATAAATTGCATATAACGTTGATTAAAATTAAATTAAGACATATTTGTGTTTTTTCAATACAGAAACTTATGAAATCAAAAGAAAATTTAGTTTTTTTAGGTATGATGGGTTCTGGTAAAACATCTATAGGTTTAATCGTATCAAAAAAATTAAAAATTGACTTTGTTGATGTAGATAAAGAGATTGAAAAACGTCTAGGATTGTCGATTTCAAAAATATTTGAAATTAAAGGTGAGAAATACTTTAGAGAAATTGAAGAATTCATTACATTAGAATATTTGAAAAAAAATAATTCAGTCATCTCTCTAGGAGGAGGAGGTTTTTTAAATAACAAAATTAAAAAAGAGATTTTAGAAAAACATATTTCTTTTTGGCTTAATTGGGATATGGTAACTTTAATAAAAAGAATAAAAAACAATCAAAATAGACCAATTGCATTTAAGTCAACGAGAAATGAGCTTGCTGATTTGATAAAAAAACGGTCAATTGTTTATTCAAAAGCTAAGTATAAAATTGAATGTGAAAATCTTACAAAAAGTGAAATTGTTGATAAAATAATAAAGATATATGAAAAACATTGAATTAAATGTAAAAACAAAATTAGAAAACTACCCAATTATAATTGGTTCAAATATTATTAAAAATTTACATACTTACTTAGATAGTAACTCTATTAACTTCCATAAGTGTCTATTAATAGTTGACAATAAGGTTCCTTCAAAAATGATTACAAAAATCTCAAAATCATTAAAGAAAAAAAAGATATTTAAATTTATCTTCAATGCCAATGAAAAAAATAAAAATTTAGATAATGTGAATAAAATTTTGAAAATATTACTAATCAATAATTTTTCAAGGTCAGATAGTTTAATAACAATAGGCGGAGGTATTACTGGTGATATTGGAGGCTTCGCATCAAGTTTATTTAAAAGAGGTTTGTTATTAATAAATATTCCAACAACCTTGCTATCACAGGTGGACTCTTCTATTGGTGGCAAAACAGGTGTTAATACAAGTGAAGGTAAAAATCTTATTGGGAGTTTTTATCAACCAAAGATAGTTATTAGTGATACTGAATTTTTAAAGTCGTTACCAAGAAGAGAAATAATTTGTGGATACGGAGAAATTTTAAAACATTCATTAATTTTAGATAAAATCTTTTTTGAGTATTTAAATAAAAATTACTCAAACATTATGAATTTAAAAAGTCCATTTATTGAAAAAGCAATATTTGAAAGTTGCAAGATAAAAAAAATGATAGTTGAGAAAGATGAAAAAGAAAAAAATAAGAGGAAAATATTAAACTTCGGGCATACTTTTGCACATGCTTATGAGGCTGCTCAAGGGTATTCAAGGAAATTAAACCATGGTGAGGCTGTCATATTAGGTATCTCTACGGCATTAAGATTTAGTCTAAAAAAAAAATTAATTAAAATAGGTGAGTATCAAAAAATAATAAATCATATTAGTAATGCAAAACTTCCAAATAATATTAGAAAATATTTTTTATCAAAAAATCTAAACTTGATTTTAAAGTTCATGAGTAAAGATAAGAAGAATACTTCAGATAAAATAAATTTAATACTGTTAAAAAAAATTGGCTCAACTGTAATAAATAAAGAATTTACTCGTTTAGAAATAAAAACTTTTTTAAAAAAAGAGTTAGCTAATTAAAATTTGCAACGAATGAATATATTCTCTCATTTCTTTTTCTAAAACTTTATAAATTTTTTTGTTGCTATTTATTTTATTGAGACTTTTAAGCTCATTAGAATTAATAATAATTTTTAAATGAAATTTTCCTGCTTGAAAACCTTGATGATTTTTATGAAGGAATGTCTTGTCTTGAACATCAATTTGTTCAATTTTAATTTCTTCATTTAATTTTTTTTTTATAATTGCAATTAAATCATTTATATTCATAAATGTTGTTTATTATACCATGAAAAATATTTGTGACTGGAATAATTGTAAGGAAATAGGTGAATATAAAGCTCCTGTTGAGAAGGATAATAGCAAGAAATATCGTATGCTTTGTTTGGAGCACGTAAAAGAATTTAATAAAAATTGGAATTATTTTGCTGGTATGAATGATAACCAAGTGATTGATTTTTTAAAATCAGATATGATTTGGCACAAGCCAACTCAAAGCTTCAGCTCATCTGACAATTTTTTCAAAGTCTTATGGAACAACACTCTCAGGGATGAGTTAGATAAAGATAAACTTAAATCTGATTACAATCATATGCGTCAATTTAAATTTGATCATAAAGATATTAAAGCCTTCAGTATTTTGGGGGTTTCGGTAGGTTTAAAATGGCAAAAAATTCAAGAAAAATTTAAAATCCTTGTTAAAAAATTTCACCCAGATATAAATGCCGGTAATAAAAAATATGAAGAAAAACTTAAACAAATCACTTTAGCTTATACGCAGTTAAAAAATACTTATAGAGAAAAAATTGACACCTGAACTTAATTTACAACCTGATATAAAGATTTCTGTAAAACAAACTTTCGGTATTGACTCAGATATGGAGATCGATGCCTTTTCAAAAAAAAATGATTATGTACCAGATATTGATAAAAGTTATAAATTTGATCGCGATACGACATTAGCTATTATCTCAGGTTTCGCTTACAACAAAAGAGTTTTGGTACAAGGATATCATGGTACGGGAAAATCAACCCATATTGAGCAAATAGCAGCTAGATTAAATTGGCCTTGCATTAGAGTAAACTTAGACAGCCATATAAGTCGAATAGATTTAATTGGTAAAGATGCAATAGTACTTAAGGATGGAAAACAAGTAACTGAATTTAATGAAGGAATTTTACCTTGGTCAATTCAGAATCCAGTTGCATTAGTATTTGATGAGTATGATGCAGGTAGGCCTGATGTAATGTTTGTTATTCAAAGAGTATTGGAGTCGGAAGGAAACTTTACTCTTTTAGATAAAAATAAAGTTCTCAAGCAAAACAAATTTTTTAGATTATTTGCAACATCAAATACAGTTGGCTTAGGGGATACCACTGGACTTTATCATGGTACACAACAAATTAATCAAGGTCAAATGGACAGGTGGAATATAGTAACAACTTTAAATTATCTAAGTCTTGAAAAAGAAATGGAAATTATAATAGCAAAAAATAAAAGTCTAGATAATCCAAAGGGTAAGGAAAAAATTGCTAATATGATTAAAGTTGCATCTTTAACTAGAAAGGGTTTTATAGCAGGAGATATATCAACTGTAATGAGTCCTCGAACCGTACTGCATTGGGCAGACAATGCTAAAATTTTTAAAGATGTAGGATATGCTTTCAGAGTTACCTTTTTAAATAAATGCGATGATATGGAAAAAAATACGATCGCAGAATATTATCAAAGATGTTTTGGAGAAGATTTACCAGAATCTTTAGTAAATATTCAAATTTAATGAGCAATAAAGAAATAAATTTCAAAGAAAAGTTAAGACAGGCTTTATCCTCTACTATTAGGGTTATTTCAGAGGATTTAAATGATGGGATTAAAACAGAATTAGAAAAAAAATCCAAAAAATCAGATTTATTTGAATTAGATGAACTTAATAACAAATTTGACTTTGTAAAAGCAAGAGCAGACGCAGACTCAGCAGCCTTAAAAAAGAAATTTTCAAATAATAATATTTATAAGAAAAACATACCAATGAATTCGAACTGCAAACCATTGTATGCAATAGCGGAAAGAACTAGATATGAAAAATTGGGTTGCAAAATGCTTAAAGGAATCGATAAGAATCTCAAAGATAATTATAGCCATATAATAAATGGTAAAAAAAAGGATCAACTAAAAACTAAAGAAGATGTGTCAATAAATGAGGCATTTGAACTTTATATGCTTAAGAATTTTTATAATATTGAACTAAGTTTAACTTGTTCAAAAATGTTAAATTTTTGGGAAGAAGAATTTGATCAATCAATAAAAAAACACATTAAATTTTTGAAAGATAATTTTGAAGATCAGAATACTTACGGCTCTAAATTCTCGAAAATATTACAAGAAATGGATATTTTTCAAACAGAGGATAATGAGGAAACTAAAGAGGAAAATCAAGAGTCTGATCAAAATAATCAATCAAATGAAGATCAGGAAGGAAATGAGGATCAAAAAGATCAAAATCAAGATGATGAAAATCAAGCTAGTTTAGATTCAGATTATAGCATTGATGACTATAAATTAGATGAACAACTTGTAGATACTGATGAAAATCAACAAACATCCGAGCAAGTTATTCAAAAAAAAAATATCAATGATATTAATATTGAATATAAAATTTTTACATCTCAATATGATGAAATTATCAAGGCGGAAAACTTAGAGAATTCGGACGAGTCTTCAAAACTGAGAAAAACTTTAGATCAACAATTAATTGGTTTTCAAGATATTGTTACAAAACTTGCTAATAAATTACAAAGGCAGTTATTAGCAAAACAAAACAGAGCTTGGGAATTCGATCTTGAAGAAGGTCTATTAGATAGTTCCAAACTTCCTAGAATAATAATGGATCCTTATAACTCATTATCGTTCAAGAAAGAAAAAGATTTAGATTTTAAAGATACTATTGTTACTCTCTTGATTGACAATTCGGGATCAATGCGTGGACGACCTATTACAATTGCTGCAATATGTGCAGATATTTTATCAAGAACTCTAGAGCGTTGCTCTGTTAAAGTTGAAATTTTAGGTTTTACAACAAAAAATTGGAAAGGCGGTCAAAGTAGAGAGTATTGGAATAAACATAATAAACCAAAAACACCAGGTAGACTTAATGATTTAAGACATATTATTTATAAAAGTGCAGATACTCATTGGAGACAAGCAAAAAATAATCTTGGCTTAATGCTAAAAGAAGGATTGCTAAAAGAAAATATTGACGGGGAGGCGATTAATTGGGCTTTTTCAAGATTAAAGAAAAGAAAAGAAGAAAGAAAGATTTTAATGGTAATTTCTGACGGTGCACCTGTGGACGACTCTACTTTATCAGTAAATTCTGGGGATTTTTTAGAGAAACATCTAAAAAAAATAGTTAAATTTATCGAGCAAAAAACTGAAATAGAGGTTTTAGCTATAGGAATAGGTCATGATGTTTCAAGATATTATGATCGAGCAATAAAAATTACAGATGTTAACGAGCTAGGAGATGTAATGATTTCACAATTAAGCTCATTATTTGATGCCAAAAAGAAGCTTAATTAAATTTTAACTAAATCTTTATTTTTCCATTTAATATTAACTTCGGCACCTTTTCTAGTCTCTGAATTTCTACAATTTATTGATGCAAAATTTTTTTCTAATAGAGTTTTTCCTATAAACATACCTAGACCTAACCCTGTTTTGGATTTTTCTACAGGATCATTAGTTCTTAAGTATGGTTCTCCAATTTTAGATAAGATGTCTCTTGGAAAACCATTTCCATCATCTTCAATAGTAATTTCAGTATTTTCACTGTCGCTCTTAAGATTTATGTAAACATTCTTATTTGAAAATTTATTGGCATTTCCAATAAAATTTCTTAAACCATAAACAATTTCAATAGATTTTGTTATTTTTTTTACATTTGAAAATTGATCAAAATTAAAAATAAAGTTTTTTTTACTTATTTCTCTAAACGATGAAATAATCTCACTAATATAATCTTTCATTGTAAGATCTTTATCAATAAATATATCTTCCTCTACTGGATTAAGAGTTAATCGTTTTAAGATTTGGTTACATCTTTCAACCTGACTAGCCAACAATTCAATATCTTTCTCAACTTCTAAATTTCCCTTAAATTGCTTTACTAAATCTTGTGTGATAATCTTAATTGTGGATAAAGGAGTCCCTAAAGAATGAGCCGCAGCAGCAGCTTGGCCTCCAAGAGAAAGTAATTCGTGTTCTGTAGCCATAACCTCTTCCATTTTTGATAGTGCCTCCATCCTTAGCCTTGATTGAGTCCCAAAGGTCATTGCTAAATAATTCAAAAAAATAAGGGCAATCACTAAAGCGATCGGAATAGCAAAGAAATAATATTCACTTACATGAAAATGATCGCTAACTGGAGAAGGGAGATCTTGTGAATAAAACGTAAGGACAAAAATTGTTAAAATAGTTAATAATACTAATAATAAATTTGTTTTAAAACTTAAATTTGATGATGAAAATACACTTGGGATTAATAAAAAAATTACAAATGGATTTGTAACGCCGCCTGTTAAATAAAGCAGGGCGCCTAATTGCAATATATCTATAACTAAAAAAATAAATGCTGATCTATCTGATAATTGAGTTTTTTCATATATGAAAATTAGATAAAAATTACTTAAGATACCTAATAAAATAATAAGATTTGAAGTATGGAAATCAAATTCAAATTTTAGAAAGAAATAAACAAAATATACCGAAATCAACTGTCCGATAATACCAATCCATCGAAGACTTATGTAGGTTGATTTTTTAAAAAAATGGTATTTTGAAGTTTCAAAAAACTTCATTTTATACATCTAAATTTTGAACATTTATTGAGTTGGCAATTATAAAATCCTTTCTTAGAGATACATCATTACCCATTAATGTATGGATTAAATTTTGATCCTTTTTATAATCCTTAGAGTATTGAACTTGCAATAAATTTCTTGTTGTAGGGTCTAGTGTTGTACTCCATAACTCTTCTGGGTTCATTTCACCTAAACCTTTAAATCTCTGAATATTTAGTTTAGATTTTTCTCTGTCGATTTCTTTTGAAAATTCTTTTGAACCTTTCTTTAATTTTTTTAAATTTTTATTATTTTGTAATATATAATCTTCTAATTCTTTTTCATCTTTAATATAGATTCCTTTAGAACCTTTATTGATTTTGAATAATGGAGGTTGAGCTAAATAAACATGTCCGTGCTCTATTAATTTATTAAATGGCTTGTTGTTAAAAAATGTCAGCAGTAAAGCTCTAATATGTGAACCATCTACATCAGCATCTGTCATGATTATAATTTTTCCATACCTCAGATCTTTTAAATCGACCTCTTGAGCTTTAGGGTCTAATCCTAATGCATTTATAAGTGTAACTATTTCATTTGATGAAATCATTTTTGACAAAGCTTTTGTTCTCTGCTCAGATCCATCTCTATTTCCATTTTTCTTCAGTTGAATATCCTCAACATATGTATTCAATATTTTTCCTCTAAGAGGTAAAACTGCCTGGTTAGCTCTGTTTCTTCCTTGTTTTGCTGAACCTCCAGCTGAGTCACCTTCCACAATAAATAATTCAGTACCTTCTTGTTTTCCAATTTGGCAATCTGCCAATTTGCCAGGCAAGCCACTTAATTCTAGCGCACCTTTTCTTCTAACATTTTCTCGTGCTTTTCGGGCAACATCTCTTGCCATAGCTGCTTGGATAATCTTAGCAAGTATAATCTTAGCAATAGATGGATTTTGATCAAACCAAATAGAAAGTTTCTCATTTACAATTGTTTCAACAATCATCCTCACCTCTGATGAGACCAATTTATCTTTAGTTTGAGATGAAAATTTTGGATCTGGTATTTTTATTGAAAGCACACAAGTTAACCCCTCTTTTATATCATCTCCTGAGATAGCTAATTTATTTTTTTTTAGAAGATTATTCTCATTAGCATACTTATTAATTATTCTTGTTAAAGCGCTCCTAAAACCGAGGACGTGTGTACCTCCATCTTTTTGATAAATATTATTTGTGTATGGAAATACATCTTCTGAATAACCTGCATTCCATTTTAACGAACATTCAATTTCAATATTACTTTTATTTCCTTCAATATAAATTGGTTTCTTAAATAAATCATTTCCATTTTTGTTATTTAACTTTTCTCTTTTTTCATCTAAAAATTCAACAAACTCTGAAATTCCGCCATCATATTTAAAATTTTGTATTTTTTCTTTTTTTTGAGAGCTATCTATAACAGTGATTTTTACTCCTTTATTTAAAAAAGCTAGCTCACGCATTCTTTTAATTAAAATATTTGAGCTAAATTTTACTGAAGAAAAAATTTTTTTGGACGGAAGAAATGTTATTTTTGTTCCTGTCTCTTTTGATTTTCCAATTTCTTTAAGAGGTTTTTTAGCCTCACCGTCAAAAAATTCTATAAGATATTTTTTACCATCTCTATTTATTTCTAATTCTAATCTTTCAGACAATGCATTCACAACTGATACGCCTACTCCATGTAGTCCACCTGATACTTTGTAGGAGTCATGATCAAATTTTCCTCCTGCATGTAATTGGGTCATTATTACCTCGGCTGCTGATTTTTTTTCTCCTTTATGCATGTCAACCGGTATTCCTCTACCATCATCTTTTACAGTTATGGTTCCATCAGAGTTTAGTTTTACAGAAATATTATTACAGTGTCCTGCAAGAGCTTCATCTATGGAGTTATCGACAACTTCATAAACCATATGATGTAAACCAGTTCCATCATCTGTATCACCGATATACATACCGGGTCTTTTGCGAACCGCTTCAAGACCTTTTAAAACCTTAATGGAATCTGCTTGGTATGATTTGATATTTGTCATTTTATATATTTGGGAATTTAAATTTATAACATTTTTTTTGAAAAATGTTTAATTTTAATCAATTTTGAAAGCAAAATTAAAGTGATAAACCTCTAAAAATAACAGTAATTAGTGAATAAAATTGAGTTAAAAAATGAACTAACAAAAAATTGTATTTACCATACCTCTAAAGATGCTTTACCCCTTTATTTTTTATATAAAAACTGTACTAAAAAATTTTTTATAATTTATGAAAATATTCTGTATTTCAATAATCGATAAAAATTTTAAGGAATTTAAAAAACTTAATTTGACACCGGTCGGTTTAGGATTGAATAAGTTTGATAAAAATTGGCTTAATGATAAATCAGGTCAAAATATATCATCAAAAAATTTAAATTTTGGCGAATATACTTTCCACTATAGTTTATGGAAAAATAAAAAACTGATTTCAAACCCTAATGATTGGATTGGATTTTGCTCTTATAGAAGATTTTGGACTAAAAGAAAAAATTCAAAACCTCGTAATTTTAGTGAACTTAGCAAAAACATAATACAAAAACCTGAAAAAAAATGGGAAAATTACGATGTAGTTTTAGGTGAACCTTTAATTTTTAAAAAAATTAAAAATATAAAACTAGTTAAAGAAAATTTTTTTGAAGTCCTAAAAAAACCTTCAATGATGTATAGTAATAATACACTTGAGGACCAGTTTAGAGTATTTCATGGTTCATTTTATTTAGATCAAGCCATTGATTTATTGCCTAAAAAATATCAAGAAGATTTTAAAGATTTTCTAAATGGATATATTTTACACCCATACAATATGTTTATTTGCAAAAATTTTAACATTTTAACTAAATTTTATAATGAGATTTTTCCATGGCTTTTTAGATGTGAAAAAAAATTTAAGAATTGTAATTTAGATGGCTATAATAAAGTAAGAATCTACGGATTTTTAGCTGAAAGATTTATGCCTTTTTGGTTTATTAAGAACTTTAAAACGACCACTTGTCCTATAACATTTTTTGAGAAAAAATAATTATTTTTTTAATCAATTTTCTGGCGGAGAGAATGGGATTCGAACCCATGAAAGGGTTTCCCCTTTACACGCTTTCCAAGCGTGCGCCTTCAACCACTCGGCCACCTCTCCTTTAAGAAGAAATAATATATTCTTTAAATTTTTCTTTATTATCTAATATATATTTTGGAAATCTTCTATCCAAAGTTAAAAACTTATACTTATGACCTCTTTCAAATAAATCTACTTTATTACTTATCTTTTCTTTTATTACCTCTATCGAGGAAAATCTTTCATGTGCAAATTCTGTATGAGCAAAGGTTTTTAATTTAATAGAAATATTTTCAGGAGTCATTAAATTATTAAAATGCCACCCACCTTCCCTAAAAATTTCAATGTTTTTTTCTTTATCAAATCTTAAAAAACTATAATTCAAATTTTTAGATTTGATTTTTTGTCTCATAAAATTAATAGAATTGAGATCTTTTTTTTTTGCAACCCTTGTACCTTCCCATGGGCTTTCAAAAGGGTTATATAAATTGAATTTATAATTAAAACAATCTTGAAAAAAAATTCCGTATTTTTTTTTTAAGCTGAAATTACTTAAAATTTCAGGATTAGGAATTTCATCAGGGTCAGAAAAAAAAATATAATCCTCAGCATCAGCAAAATTTAAATTTTCTAAGATATATTCTCTTTGAATTGCTTGATTTTTCCAGGGATTATTATTTTTTGGAAATGGCTTATTTAAAAAAAGGTATTTTATTTTATTTTGATCATAATTGTCTTTTAAAATAAAATTTCTTTTTTTTTCTAAACCTTTATGATTAAAATTTGACTCACAAATAACAAAATAATCTACAAAATCTTTTAAAATATTGTATCTAACATCAAATATGAAATTATTGTCAAAAAATGTAATACAATCAATAATTTTCATTTCACAAATTTAATTATCTTTTTGAATTTTGAGCACCCCTATAAATGCTTCTTGAGGTATTTCTACTCTGCCAAACTGCTTTGATCTGGCTTTACCTTTCTTTTGTTTTTCTAATAACTTCCTTTTTCTATCAGTAGCCCCTCCACCATGAATTTTTGTCAAAACATCTTTTTTAAACCCTTTAATAGTTTCTCTTGCAATTATTTTACCCCCTATGGCAGCTTGAACAGGTATCATAAAATTATGCCTTGGGATCAAATCTTTTAATTTTTCACAAACATCTCTCCCAGTTCTTTGAGCAAAATCTTTATGGATCATCATTGCTAATGCATCTACTGGCTCACCATTTACTAAAATTCCTAATTTTACTAAATCTCCCTCTTTATATTCTGCTAATTCATAGTCAAAACTTGCATAACCACTTGTCATAGATTTTATACGATCGTTGAAGTCAAATACTACCTCATTCAGTGGTAGGTCATAGCTCAATACTGCTCTATTTCCAGAATAAGTTAGGTTAGATTGTATTCCTCTTTTATCCTGACAAAGTTTAATTATGGATCCTAAATATTGATCAGGTGTTATAATCGTTGCTTTAATCCAAGGTTCCTCAATATTTTTTATTAAAGTTGGATCTGGTAGACTTGAGGGATTTTGTAAATCTATCGATCTGCCACTATTTAAATTCACTTTGTAGACAACACCAGGTGTTGTAGTTAACAAATTTACATCAAATTCTCTCTCTAGTCTCTCTGTAATAATCTCAAGGTGCAATAGGCCCAAAAAACCACATCTAAATCCTAATCCTAATGCTGAAGATGACTCTGCTTCAAATGAAAAACTTGCGTCATTTAATTGAAGTTTTGCTAAACCATCTTTTAACTTTTGATATTCAGAGCTATCTACAGGAAATAATCCACAAAATACAACTGGCTTACTTGGTTTAAAACCAGGTAAAGCCATAACTTTAGGTTTTGAGGCATCACAAATCGTATCTCCAACTTTAGTATCTGATAAAACTTTAATGCCTGTAATTATAAAACCAATTTCTCCTGCATTCAGTTCTGTTATATCTTTCGGCTTAGGTGTGAAAACTCCAACTTTTTCAACAATATAATCCTGATCAGTTGAAATCATTTTGATTTTCATATTTTTTTTTAATTTTCCATTAATTACTCTTACTAAAATCACAACTCCTAAATAAGTATCATACCAACTATCAACTAATAAACATTTTAAATTATCACTTTGCTGACCTATTGGAGCAGGGAGTAAATTTACAATTTTTTCAAGAATATCATCAATTCCATCACCTGTTTTTCCCGAACAAGGAACTGCGTTATCAGTATCAATTCCAATTACATCCTCAATTTGTTTTTTTGTACGGTTAATATCTGATGCAGGTAAATCTATTTTGTTTAAAATAGGTATAATTTCGTGATTAATTTCTAGTGCCTGATAGACATTTGCTAAAGTTTGTGCCTCAACACCTTGAGTACTATCAACTATTAATATAGATCCTTCACAAGCATACAATGACCTGCTAACCTCGTAACTAAAGTCAACATGCCCTGGGGTATCAATTATGTTCAAAATATAATTATTTCCATTTTTAGCTTTATAGTTTAGTTTGACAGTTTGAGCTTTGATTGTAATACCGCGCTCTCTCTCAATATCCATAGAATCTAAAACTTGAGCTTTCATTTCTCTTTCTGTTAAACCGCCACATTTGTGTATAATTCTATCGGCTATAGTTGATTTACCGTGGTCAATATGTGCTATGATCGCAAAATTTCTAATATGATCAATACTGTCCATGATTTCTATGATCTAATTTTTGCACCAGTTTTATTTTCAACTGTGTCTATAATTTGATTATTTATGTTTTCTAAATCATTATCATTTAGAGTCTTTTCAAATGATTGTATTGTTACGTTAATCGCAATTGACTTTTGATCCTTAGGAATATTTTCACCTTCATAAACATCAAAAATCTTTATATTGCTTATTAGTTTTTTGTCTACACTCGAAACAGCATTTATCAAATCTTGAGCTTTGATTTCTTTGCTCACAATAAATGCAAAATCTCTCTCTGATTTTTGAAAATCTGACACATCAAATTTTGTTTTTTGATCATTTAAAGTTTTTTTTGGAAATTTTAAGTTATCTAGAAAAATTTCAAAACCAACTAATGACTCTGTCTTCAAATTTAAATCTTTTAAAATTGTAGGATGTATTTCGCCAAAATAGGCGACAACATTTTCCTTTGCTTTATTTAAAAATAATCTGCCTGACTTTCCTGGATGGAAATAATTTGGTGTCTCACTATCAATGAAAAAATTGTCTGAATTAAATCCAGCTTCAACTAAAGTTTGAACCACATCTCTTTTAACATCAAATATGTCGACATTTCTTTCTTTTTCTATCCATGATGATCTAGATTTTTTACCAGCTGAAAGTGCACAGATTACAGTATTTTGCTGACCAGGATTATTTCCAGTAAAAATTGGCCCTATTTCAAATATTGATAAATCTTTAAAACCTCTATCTAAATTTTTATTTAAATACATAATTAGATTTGAAAATATTGAATTTCTTAGAACTGCTAACTCTGAACTTATTGGATTTAAAATCTTAATCTCTTTATTAGTACCTCTGAAATAATTATTATAATTAGAGTCAGTGAATGACCATGTAATCGCCTCTAAATATCCTTTTGAAGCTATAGCTCTTTGCATAAAATGAAATAGCTTTTGAGATCGATTTAAGGTTGGTTTTATTCTTTCTTTAACTGGATTTAATGTTTTTATTTTTTCATATCCACTTATTCTTACTAATTCTTCAATAACATCTATCTCTCCTATAACGTCAGGTCGCCAAGAAGGTATTTCTAATCTTAAATTTTTTTTTTCTTTTTTAATCATAAAACCTAGGTTTTGCAAAATTTTAAACATTTCTTTGCTGGAAATACTAAAACCTGTTATTCTTTTAAATGTTGAGGGATTAAAATTTATTACCTTTTTTTTATGAACTCCAACTCTTTGGATATCTATTTTACTGATTTCACCCCCACAAATATCTCTAATCAAAAATGCAGCTTTATTTAGTCCATCCTCGATGGATAATGGATCTATACCTCTTTCAAATCTAAATTTTGCATCAGTATCAATATTTAATTTTTTAGCTGTATCTCTAATAGAGCCAGGTGAAAAATAAGCGGACTCTAATAAAATATTTTTTGTATTAAATTCTGTACTTGATCTTGTTCCTCCTATAATACCTCCAAGTCCTAAAACTCCTTTATCGTCACTTATCACACACATCCCATTTTCTAATTTATATTGTTTATTATCTAGAGCTATAAATTCCTCGCCAGATTTAGAATTTCTAACAATTATGCCTTTTGAAATTTTATCAGCATCATACGCATGCAAAGGTCGATTAATATCAAGCATTACGTAATTCGTAATATCCACTATTGCAGAAATTGGTTTTTGACCAAGGGAAATTAATTTATCTTTTAACCATTGAGGGCTTTCTGTATTTTTTACATTTTTTATTAAACAACTTCCAAAAATACTACAGCCCTGGGATTTCTCTTTTTTGATCTTTACGTTAATATATTGTTTTAATTTAGAATTAATTTTTTTATTTTTATTGTATTTCAATTTTCCAAAACCTGAGGCTGCAAGATCTCTTGCAATTCCTCTAAAACCCAAACAATCTGGTCTGTTTGGTGTAATCGATAAATCAATCAAATTTGAATTTAATTTTCTAAAATAACTTTTACCAATATTTTTCTCGTATTTTTTGGAATTCAATTCCACTATACCCTGGCTTTCATCTGATAAATTTAACTCACTCTCAGAACAAAGCATTCCAAAAGAAGTTACTCCCCTAATTTTTGTAACTTCAAGTCTAGTTTTGGTTTTAGGAACTATTGCTCCTGGATAGGCATAAATCGTGATCAATCCTTCTCTTGCGTTATCAGCTCCACAAACAACCTTTTTAAGTTCTTTTTCTCCAACGTTCACATCACAAAGTTTAAGACGATCAGCATTAGGGTGTCTTTGAGTATTGATAATTTTTGCAATCTTAAATTTTTCAAGACCTATAGATAGGTTTTGTACAGCTTCAACCTCTAAGCCAATATTAGTAAGTTTTTCTAAAAGTTGTTCTTCATTTAATTTTGTAGTTAAATGATCTTTGAGCCAATCAAAAGTAATCTTCATCGACTTAAACCTCTATAATTTGTAGGAACATCTAAAGGATCGAACCCAAAGTGATTCAACCATCTATAATCACAATCAAAAAAAGATCTTAAATCATTAATTCCATATTTTAGCATTGCTAGTCTATCTATACCAATACCAAATGCATAACCTTGAAAATGATTAGGATTAACATTAACATTTTTAAGAACATTAGGGTGAACCATTCCGCATCCTAAAATCTCAAGCCATTTATCACCCTCACCTATTTTGATTTTACCATCTTTAATTTCATATCCAATATCAACCTCAGCAGAAGGTTCAGTAAATGGGAAGTGACTTGGTCTAAATCTTATTCGAATTTTTTCTACCTCAAAAAATTCTTTAATAAAATAATTCAGACAACCTTTTAAATGACCCATATTTATATCTTTATCGATGTGGAGGCCTTCGACTTGATGAAACATTGGCGAATGAGTTTGGTCACTATCAGATCGATAAGTTCTCCCAGGTGCAATTATCTTGAATGGCGGCTTATCATTAAGCATCGTTCTTACTTGAACAGGAGAGGTGTGTGTCCTCAATAGCTTATCTCTTTTTTCGTCTAAATAAAAAGTATCGTGCATATCTCTCGCTGGATGATTATCCGGTGTATTTAAAGCAGTAAAATTATTGTATTCGTTTTCAACATCTGGACCTTCTTCGACACTAAAACCTATCTCAGAAAAAATTGATGATATTTCATCAATAGTTTGTGAAACTGGGTGAATTTTACCTCTTACAAAATTTCGTTCAGGTAAAGTTACATCAATTTTTTCTTTCTCCAGTTTTTTATTGATTTCTGCATTTTGAATTTCATTATATTTATTATTTATTAAATCTTGTAATTCGTTTTTGATTTTATTTAAGTCGGATGCAAATTTTTTTCTGTCATTTTCAGAAATAGACCCTATTTTTTTAAATTGTAATGAAATTATTCCATTTTTTCCAAACAGATTGGATTTAATCTCGTTTAATTCTGGTAAATTTAAGTTTCCTTTAAGTTTTTGAAAAAATTCGTCTTTAATTTTTTTAATATCAGACATTGGAATAGATTATTTCTTAAAGAAATAAAAACAATAGTGAAGATTAATTTATTGCAGATTGAGCTTTTTGCACTATTGTTTTAAACGCATCTGGACTATCGTAGGCTATTTCAGCGAGAATTTTTCTATCTATTTTAATTCCACACTTATTCAGTCCAAAAATGAACTTTGAATAGGTCATGCCCTCTGCTCTAACACCTGCATTTATTCTCTGTATCCAAAGTGATTTAAAATCTCTCTTTTTGTTTCTTCTATCTCTATAGGCATACTGCATTGCTTTTTCCATCGCTTGTTTTGCGACTCTAATTGTATTTTTTCTTCTGCCCCATTGACCTTTTACAGTCTTTAAAACTTTTTTATGTTTTGCCCGACTTGTTACACCTCTTTTTACTCTAGCCATTTTAACCTCTTAAACTGTACGGCATATACGATTTCACAATTTTTCCATCTTGTTTAGACATCGCGGTTGTGCCTCTTAATTTTCTTATCTGTGAATTAGTTCTTTTAATCATGCCATGTCTTTTACCTGCTTGAGCGGTAATTACTTTCCCTCTGGCTGAAATCTTAAACCTTTTTTTCGCTGAGCTTTTCGTTTTTAATTTTGGCATAATCTGCGAGGTTATACAAAAGATGTTAAATTTTTACAACCTAAATTAAGGCTTATAAAGGCTGAATAACCATTATCATTTGTTTACCGTCAAACTTAGGGTGTAATTCTACTTTGCCTACTTCTTTCATGTCCTCTTTAATTTTTG
This sequence comes from uncultured Pelagibacteraceae bacterium, assembly GCA_902629575.1. Lineage (GTDB taxonomy): Bacteria > Pseudomonadota > Alphaproteobacteria > Pelagibacterales > Pelagibacteraceae > Pelagibacter. Next base: position 132,621 of record CACORJ010000001.1, on the reverse strand, counting down.
TCATCAATTCATTTCCTAAATGTGAATGTTGCAATTCTCTTCCTTTAAATCGTATTGTAAATTTCACTTTATCTCCTTTTGAAATGAATTTCTTTGCATTTTTCACTTTAAACTCGTAATCATGTGTCTCCGTCACAGGTCTCATTTTAATTTCTTTAAGTGAAACAATTTTTTGTTTCTTCTTTGCAAGGTTTGCCTTTTTTTGAGCATCATACTTAAATTTACCCATATCCATAATTTTACAAACAGGGGGATTTGCATTTGGTGCAATTTCGATTAAATCTAAACCTTGTTGCTTTGCCATTGATATGGCATCATTTGTAGTTATAACTCCTAAATTCTCCCCATCACTTGTTATAACCTGTACTTCTGGAGATGAGATTCTGTTGTTTGATTTTGGACCTCTTTCCTTAGTTCTTTTTTGAAAATAATTTTGTTTAAAATCTACCACTTAATTTGAAGATGCTTTATTTAAAGCAGAAAATTTTTTTAAGAATGTGTTTAAATCCATATTTTCTTGTTTATTAGAATCCAATCTTCTAATAGTTACTGAGTTACTGTCAACTTCTTTTTTACCACAAATTAATAAAATAGGGACTTTTGCGAGTGAATGTTCTCTTATTTTGTAATTTAAATTATGATTTTTTAAATCAGCTATTGAGCTCATGCCGGCTTCTTTTATTTTTTTTGAAACTTTAATTGCATAATTTTCAAAGTCCTCAGAAATCGGAATTACAACTGTTTGTAATGGAGATATCCAAAATGGAAATTTTCCTGCATAATTTTCAATCAAAATTCCTATAAACCTCTCAAGTGAACCAAATAAAGCTCTGTGTAACATGACAGGTACTTTTTTTGTTCCATCTTTATCAATATAGGAAGCATCTAATCTTCCTGGTAAGTTTAGATCAACCTGTACTGTTCCGCATTGCCAATCTCGACCAATTGCATCTCTTAAAACGAATTCTATTTTTGGTCCGTAAAAAGCACCTTCGCCCTTATTTATACTATATTCTAATTTTGAGGCCTTAACTGCCTCTAAAAGTGATGCCTCAGCTTTGTCCCAAATTTTATCCTCACCTACTCTTACCTCAGGTCTATCTGCATACTTTAAAACTACATTTTCGAACCCTAAGTCTTTATAAATATCTAAAATTAAATTAGTTACATTTAAACACTCGCTGGTAATTTGATCCTCTGAACAAAAAATATGTGCATCATCCTGAGTAAATGCCCTAACTCTTAAAAGACCATGCAAAGCTCCTGATGGTTCGTAACGGTGTACCTTACCAAACTCTGTTATTCTTAATGGTAAATCTCTATAACTTTTTAAACCTTGATTAAAAACTTGTATATGGCCTGGACAATTCATAGGTTTTATCGCAAAAACTTTTTCATCGGGTGTTTCGGAAGTATACATATTTTCTCCATATTTTTCCCAATGACCTGATTTTTCCCACAACAATCTATCAAGAACTTCTGGAGTATTTACTTCTCGATATCCAGCTTCATCTTGGCGGGCTCTCATGTAATTTATTAATTTTTGAAATAAAGACCATCCTTTTTCGTGCCAAAAAACAGATCCTGGACTTTCCTCTCTAAAATGAAATAAGTCCATTTCTTTACCAAGTTTTCTGTGATCCCTTTTCTCAGCTTCCTCAATTCTTTTTAAATAATCATCCAAATCTTTTTTAGAAGCCCAACCAGTTCCATAAATTCTTTGTAACATTTCGTTTTTTGAATCTCCACGCCAATATGCACCTGCAACCTTTGTAAGCTTAAAAGCCTTACCAATTTTTCCAGAGGAAAGTAGGTGTGGGCCTCTACACAAATCATACCAAGTATCACCATGATGATAAACGGTTAACTCTTCATTTTCTGGAATGCTCTCAATTATTTCTGCTTTATATTTTTCTCCAATCTTTTTAAAATGAGTTATTGCTTTATCCCTTTCCCAAACCTCTCTTCTTGTTTTTACATCTTTGTCAATAATTTCTGACATTCTTTTCTCTATTTTTCCTAGATCATCCTCTGTGAATGGCTCTTTACGAGCAAAATCATAGTAAAAACCATTTTCAATTACCGGTCCAATAGTTACTTGTGTACCAGGAAATAATTCTTGAACAGCCATCGCCATAATATGAGCAGCGTCATGTCTAATAACTTCAAGGCCCTCTGGGTCTTTTGCAGTAAATATTTTTACTGAACAATCTTTTTTAATTGAAAAATATAAATCTTTTAACTCACCATCGACGCTCATTATCAATGCTTGTTTTAATAGTGACTTGCTTATTTTTTCTGCAATATCTAAACCTGTTACTTCTTTTGCAAATTTAATATTTTTTCCGTCTGGTAATTTAATTATAGGCATTTAGTTTAATAATCTTTTATACTCTGAATATGTAGAAAAACACATTTTTTCAACATTAAATTTTTTTATTATATTTCTTCTTCCTTCTTTGCCCATAAGTTTCATAGACGTTTCGTCCATTGTTAATCCACGAATTATTTTTTTACTTAATGAGTCTGCATCTCCCGACTTAAATAAAAACCCTGTTTTTTCATCATTAATTGTTTCATTAGATCCTCCAATGTCACTAGCTATGATTAATTTTTCCATAGATTGAGCTTCTACGGCTACTCTTCCAAAAGCTTCTGGTTCTACTGAGGCCGATATAATTATATCAGAAACCTTATAAGCTAATGCCATATCCTGACAATGATCTATAAATTTTATTTGGTTTGTTAAACGATATTGCTCGGTAAGACGTATTAGTTTTTTTTTATAAAGATCTCTTCCTTGATCATTTCCTAGTATAACTGCATGAAAAGCTTCATAGCCTAATTCAACTTTAACAAGATTGATCGCCTCAATAAATAATTCTTGTCCTTTCCACGAAGTAAGTCTACCTGGCATTAAAATTATTTTTTTTTTATCGTTAATATGCCATTTTTGCAGTAAATTTTTTTCGTCATCTTCTAATTTTGTAGATGAGTCAAAATAATCAACATTTATTCCCCTGAAAATAACTAAAAATTTTTTGTGGCTTGTCAAAAATTCAGAATAATTATCTTTTATATGAGAAAAAATAAAGTTTGATCCTGCAATTATCAAATCAGATCTTACCATAACAGAATTATAAAATTTTTTAAGTTTGCCGCTAAAATTGTAAGTTCCATGAAATGTAGTAACAAACTTTCTATTTGTTAACTTTGTTGCAAATAAACAAGACCAAGCCGGTGCTCTACTTCTTGCATGAACAATCGAGATTTTAAAAAATAGAATTATCCCAATTAATAAAATTGTATTAATCAAAATCAATAAAGGATTCTTACTATGTACTGGAAGTTTAATTAATTTTACTTTTTTTTTATCAACAAATTTTGTTAATTCTCCTCCACTTGTTACTATAAAAGATCCGCACCCGTTTTCTGGTAAATAATGTGCAATGTCATAGCATCCGGTTTCTGCCCCTCCATAACCTAATTTTGGTATTACTTGTAGGACTTTTATATTAGACGACATACAGTTACATTATATAATAATAGAGATAACTATTAAACTTTTATGAATAAATTTGATTACCTTAAAATAAATAAAACTAAAAAAATCAGGTACTTAAAATACAACCAAAAAAATGCAACCTACATTGTCTTTTTACACGGATTTATGTCTGATTTAGAGGGAAAAAAACCAAAAGCATTTTTAAATTTCGCAAAAAAAAATAAATTTGGTTTTCTCGCATTAGAATACTCAGGTCATGGTAAGTCATCCAGTAAATTTACTAATGGAAATATTTCAAAATGGACTAAGGAAACAACTATATTAATTAAAAAAGTTGTTAAAAAAAATAGTATCGTATTAGTTGGTTCGAGTATGGGATCTTGGATTTCCTTAAATCAATTTAAATTTTTTAAAAAACAAATTGTAGGATTTTTAGGAATTGGCTCTGCTCCTGAATTTTTAGAAGGATTAATGTGGAAAAAATTTTCAAAGAAAATGAAAAAGGAGATAACAAAAAACGGTATAATCAATTTAAAACATGGGAATTATGAATATCCAATTTCTTTACAATTAATTAGAGACGGCCGAAAAAATAAAGTATTTGATAAAAAAATCTATGAAAAATTAAAAGTTACAATGGTTCATGGACAAAAGGATGAGTCTGTTCCTATTAGTTATTCAAAAAAAATTTTAAAAATTTTCGTAAATTCCAAAAAGAAATTAGTTATTGTCAAAAACGGTGATCACAGCCTATCTTCGCCAAGGTGGTTAAATATATTAATTAAGGAGTTAAAAATTATAATTAACTAACTTCTTTTATCTTAGACTTTAATGTAATTGGATTTTTAAGTTTATCAATCATCTCTTTTGGACACACCTGAACAAAATTTTTAATTTCATCTTTAAAATTGTCAAAAATATCTTTTGATATTAAAGAACTTGTTTCTTTTGAATGTTCCAAAATTAATTCTTTTAAATAACTTATCCAATAATCTGTCTCAACATTTTGCCAAATAACTGAGTCTGGATTTATTTTTTTCTCAAACTCATTGGATTTATCATAAATAAATGCCATACCACCAGTCATACCAGCTGCAAAATTATCGCCAACATCTCCCAAAATTACTACTGTTCCCCCAGTCATGTACTCACATCCATTTGAGTCACATCCCTCAACAACTGTAGTTGCACCAGAATTTCTAACAGCAAATCTATCCCCTGCTTGACCAGCAGCAAAAAGTTTACCTGAAGTAGCTCCATAGAGAACTGTGTTTCCAATGATTGTATTTTCATTAGAAACTAAATTACTTTCATCTGAAAGTTTTATTGAGATTGTGGCGCCTGATAATCCTTTACCAACATAATCATTTGCATCACCTTTAAGATTTAATTTTAATCCTTTAGATGAAAAAGCTCCAAAAGATTGGCCTGCAGAACCTTTGAAATTTAATGTTAGGAAATTTTCATCTAACTTTTCATAACCATATTTTTTGTAAAGATGATGTGAAATTCTTGTACCAACTGCTCTGTTTGTATTTTTAATAATGAATTCTTTTTCAATTCTTTCAGAATTATCTAAAGATTTTTCAATTTCTGGCCAAATTTCTTGGTCTAATGTTTCTGGTACTTTGTTGATCTCCAAAGACTCACAATATCTTTTATTATTTCCTGGGTCCGCCTGAACAAATAATGGGTTTAAATCTAAGTCGTCTAAATTTGGTGATGCTTTATTAACTTGCATTAACAAGTCAGTTCTTCCAATAATATCGTTCAATGATTTAAAACCTAGTTCAGCTAAAATTTCTCTTACTTCTGAAGCAATAAAAGTAAATAAATTAACAACTTTATCCGGTGTACCAGTGAATTTTTCCCTCAATTTTTCATCTTGTGTACAAACACCTACTGGGCAGGTATTTGAATGACACTGTCTTACCATTATACATCCCATTGCCACTAGAGCTGTCGTAGCAACTCCATATTCTTCTGCTCCCATCATTGCAGCAATAACAACATCTCTTCCAGTTTTAATGCCACCATCAGTTCTTAATGTAACTTTATGTCTTAAATTATTTAATGTTAAAACCTGATTTGCTTCAGTTAAACCCATTTCCCAAGGTATTCCTACATATTTGACACTTGTTTGAGGAGTTGCTCCTGTTCCTCCATTATGGCCCGAAATTAAAATAATATCTGCTTTTGCTTTAGCTACACCTGCAGCAATAGTTCCAATTCCTGACGATGCAACTAGCTTAACTCCAACTCTGGCCTGTGGATTTGTTTGCTTTAAATCATAAATTAGTTGTGCCAGATCTTCTATAGAGTAAATATCGTGATGCGGAGGTGGAGAAATTAATGTTACCCCTGGTGTTGAATGTCTTAGCCTTGCAATTTCCTCTGTAACTTTGAAACCAGGTAACTGCCCACCTTCTCCCGGTTTAGCACCTTGAGCCATTTTTATTTCTATCTCGTTACAATTGTTTAAGTAATTTACAGTCACACCAAATCTAGCTGATGCAATTTGTTTAACTCTAGAATTTGCACTGTCACCACTATCCAATACTTTAAATCTTTCGGCATCTTCCCCGCCCTCACCACTACAAGAAGCTCCTTTAATTCTATTCATTCCAATAGCAAGTGTTTCATGCGCTTCCTTAGATAAAGCACCATGAGACATGCTTCCACTACCAAATCTTTTTAATATTTTTTCTATTGGCTCAACTTCAGATATATCTATTGACGGACTAAGTTTTTTCTTTCTAAAATCAACTAGATCTCTCAAATTAATTGGAGGTAAATTGTATATACCTTCAGCATATTTCTTATATGCCTCATATGAATTTGAACCAACAGCACTTTGCAATAAATGAATGAGCTTTCCTTGGTATTGGTGTGTTTCACCGTTTTTCCTGTATCTATAAATTCCTCCAATTGGCAATACTGTATCTGTACTTTCAAATGCCTCTTTATGAATTTCTCTTATTTTTTTTTCAATTCCAACTAAACCAATACCTGAAATTTTTGATGTAACTCCAGGAAAGTAGTCATCTACTACTGTTCTGCTTAATCCAACAGTTTCAAAATTGCATCCACCTCTATATGAACTTAAAACGGAAATTCCCATTTTCGACATTATCTTTAATAAACCTGCATTAACTGAATTTATGTATCTTTGTACACACTCATCAAAACTAAATTGGCCAAAAAGTTTTTTTTCATATCTCTGATATAAACTATCAAAAGCTAGATATGGATTTACTGTTGTTGCTCCAACTCCAATTAATGTTGCAAAAGAATGTGTATCTATGGCTTCGCCGGATTGAACATTGATAGAAACATATCCTCTTAATCTTTTTTGTATTAAGAATGTGTTTATGGCTCCAACACATAATATCATTGGCATTGGCAACCTTTCTGAAGAGAGATTTTTATCACTTAAAATTAATTGGGTAACACCTTGTCTTACAGCAATTTCAGATTGTTTTTGAATCCTGCTAATAGAGTCCGTCAAATTGTCATCTTTTGAAAAAGAGCAATCAATAGTCACTGAATTTTTTCCAAAAAAATTAGTGAACTTATTAAATTGTGAATTTGATAGAATAGGGCTGTTTAAAACATAAATATTCTCTTTTGTTAAAGTGTCAAAATCAAGAATGTTACCTAAGTTTCCAAATCTGGTTTTTAAACTCATCACTTTATTTTCCCGCAAGGAGTCAATTGGTGGATTTGTTACTTGACTAAAATTTTGTCTAAAAAAATGATAAAGCGGTCTATACTTATCAGATAGTACTGCTAAAGGAGTATCGTCACCCATTGAGCCAGTTGCTTCTTTTGCATCCTCTGCCATTGGATGTAAAATAAGCTCAAGATCTTCCAAACTTATTCCAAATGTATATTGTCTTCTTCTTAAACTTTCGCCATCAAAATTGTGTTTTTCATTAGAGATTGTTAATTTATCATCTAAATCGATTATTTGAGAATTAAAATGTTTAAATTCTTTTGCTAAATAATCTTTAATTTGAGTATTTGAAAAAACTTTACCCTTTTCAATTCTAACCCCAATTATTTCTCCAGGACCTAATCTACCTTTGGTTAAAATTTTTTTCTCATTTAATTCTATCATTCCTGTTTCAGAGCCTGCGAAAAGCATTTTATCTTTTGTTATAGCGTATCTTAAAGGTCTTAGACCGTTTCTATCATTTGCGGCTATAACCCACTCATTATCTGTAGCTGCAATAGCAGCAGGTCCATCCCATGGTTCCATTGTGCTATTCAAAAAATTAAATAATTGTTGATGACTTCTTGATAATGTTTTATTTTTTTTTGACCACGCGTCAGGTACTAACATCAATTTAGCTAATGGCGCCGATTGGCCTGATTTATTCAATAATTCAAACACATTATCTAAAGCTGCAGAGTCAGAAACTCCTTTTTGAATCACTGGTTTTAAATTTTCAATATTATCAAAAAGTGGACTGCTCATCTCCTGTTCATGAACTTTCATCCAGTTTTTATTTCCTTTGTAAGTATTTATTTCACCGTTGTGTGCTATAGCTCTAAATGGCTGAGCTAGACTCCAGCTTGGTGCAGTGTTTGTTGAAAATCTTTGATGAAAAATTGCATATCTTGAAATGAATCTTATATCTTTAAGATCTAGATAAAAGTCTGATATTGCTTCTGCTAAATATAGCCCTTTATAAATTATAGATTTTGAACTAATTGAACAAATGTAAAAATTACTCAATGAAGCATCAAATGCTTTATTTTCAATTCTCTTTCTTGTTTCATAAATTTTTCTTTCTAAATTTTTATCTAATAAATTTGGATCATTAGATTTAAAAAGAACTTGTATGATTTCTGGCATGGTTTGAAGAGCTTTTTCTCCTAAGACTTTTGGATTAACTGGCACTTGGCGCCAACCATATATACTAAAATTATTCTTGGTTAGTTCACTCTCAACTATTGTTTTGCAACTCTCTTGCGCAGAATAGTCGTTTCTAGGCAAAAAAATCATTCCTACACAGATTTCAGAGTTATCGTAATCGTGTCCAGTAACTTGTATTTTTTCTATAAAAAAATCTTTTGGAATTTCAACATGAATTCCAGCTCCATCACCTGTTTTTCCATCTGCATCAACTGCGCCTCTATGCCAAACAGCTTTTAAAGCCTCAATTCCATACTCAACTATAGCTCTAGATTTTTTTCCTTCCGTAGATGCAATTAAGCCCACTCCACAAGCATCATGTTCCATTTCTTTAGAGTAAACATGATTTTTTGTAAGCAGCTCTAAGTTTTTTTTATAATTTTCCATTATGCTACTTTTGTTTTTTTTAGTTCCATACTTTCTAAATATGTTTTCATGGAAGAAGCTGCATCTCTTCCATCTTTAATCGCCCATACTACTAACGAGGCTCCTCTTACAATATCTCCTGCAGCAAAAACACCTTTTAGATTTGTTTCCATTGTATCAAAGTCGGTTTTAACTGTTCCCCATTTTGTTACTTGTAATTCTTGTACATCAAATAATGATGGTAAATTTTCTGGATCAAATCCAAGAGCTTTGATTACCATGTCAGCCTTTATGTTGAATTCTGAACCCTCTTTAATTTCAGGTTTACGTCTTCCTGACTCATCTGGTTCACCTAATTCAATTTGGTTAACAACTAAATTTTCAATTTTGTTTTTTCCTCTAAATTCTTTTGGACTTGAGAGCCAAACAAACTCCACACCTTCCTCTTCTGCATTCGCAACTTCTCTAGCAGATCCAGGCATATTTTCTTTATCCCGTCTATATAAACATTTAACAGACTTTGCTTTCTGTCTTATAGAAGTTCTCACACAATCCATAGCTGTATCACCACCGCCTATTACAACAACATTTTTTCCCTCAGCATTTAAAATTCCTTTGTCAAATAAATCTACTTTATCACCTAATCCTTTTTTATTTGAAGCTGTTAAAAATTCCATTGCTGGAAAAATATTTGCTAAATCGTTACCAGGTAATTCAACTTCTCTTGGTTTATATACACCTGTAGCAATTAAAATTGCATCATGTTTTTTTCGTAACTGTTCTAACGTTGCATCTTTACCAACTTCAAAATTTTGAACAAATTTTATACCGCCATCTTTTAGTAACTTCGTTCTTCTTTCAACAACATGTTTTTCAAGTTTGAAATTTGGAATACCATAAATTAACAATCCACCTGCACGATCATATCGATCATAAACGGTAATCTTATATCCATTTTTTCTTAACTGCTCAGCAGCTGCTAAACCTGCTGGACCGGCACCAATTATTCCAACACTTTGCTCTTTCTCATGTTTTAAAGAAATTGGTTTTACCCAACCTTGTTCCCACGCAGTATCATTAATATATTTCTCAACTGAACCAATAGTTACCGTTCCATGACCTGATTGTTCAATTACGCAGTTACCTTCACACAATCTATCTTGAGGACAAATCCTACCACATACCTCCGGCATATTATTAGTGCTTTGAGATAATTCATAGGCCTCTTTTAATCTCCCTTCAGCTGTAAGTTTTAACCAATCTGGTATATTATTGCTTAAAGGACAATGTACCTGGCAGAATGGAACTCCACATTGAGAACATCTGCTCGACTGTTCCTCAGCTTTTTTCTTAACGAATTCATCATAGATCTCATTAAAATCCTTTTTTCTAGTTACAGTCTCCCTTTTAGGTGGAGTTTGTTGACCTATTTTTACAAATTTTAACATTTTATTAGTCATAGAATCTCTAAATTTCTGGCAAATTATACATTGTTTTTATTAATAAAACTATTATTTGGGTCAGTAATTATGACCTATAATTGCCATTATTTAGCATAGAATATAGGAAATTTATTATTTGCATACCTATTATGATTAAATCGAATTGTTTGAAATGAGTATTTTTTAAGTTACGACATCTTTATGTTTCAAGATTTTATAGAAATCCTAATTCTCTCTGCAGTACAGGGAATTTCTGAGTTTTTGCCTATTAGCTCCTCAGCTCATCTAATCTTGATATCAAATTTTTATGATTTTAGCTCAAGCTCTTTATTTATTGATATTGGTCTACATTTAGGTTCTTTGATTGCAATAATCTATTACTTTAAAAAAGATTTACTAAATTTGAGAAAAAATCAAAATCTATTAGTTTTGATTTTAATTGGCTCGATACCTCTTATAATTTTTGGGTATATAATATATTCGACTGTTATTGTAAATCTTTTGAGAAATATAGAAATTATTGTATGGACAACTTTATTTTTTGGTTTGGTTCTATTTTTATCAGACAAAAGAGATATGAAATTAAATATATCAAGTAACTTAAATATAAAAACAATATTATTTATAGGACTATTTCAAATTTTAGCACTCGTACCAGGTGTAAGTAGAGCAGGAATAACTTTAACAGCTGCTCGCTTTCTAAAATTTAATAGAGTCGACTCAAGTAAAATTGCTTTTTTATTATCTATACCCGCCTTAGCCGGCGCTAGCTTTTTAGGTCTTAGAGATGCTATACAACAATCTGTTGAATTTAATTATTTATTATTAATTGCAATTACCTTTTCATTTATTTTCTCATTTATCACAGTTAAATATTTTATAAAATATGTGAGTAATTTTTCTTTAAATGTATTCGTAATTTATAGAATATTAGTTGGTCTAATTTTATTATCAGTAATTTATTTTCCTCATTAAGGGTAATAGTTGAGAAATTAAAACACCACATAAGATGAACAAACACCCTAATATATTATTAAAATTTAAAATTTGACTTAATAAAAACCATGCTGCGATAGTTGCAAAAACACCTTCTAAAGAAAAAATTATTGCTGCTGGTGCAGGTGTTATATTTTTTTGAGCGTAAATTTGTAGAACAAATGCAAAACCTCCTGATAAAATCCCAGCATAAAGAATAGAGTCTATCTCATTGAAAATATTCTCAATTATAAATTCTTCATAAATCAAACCAATGATGAAAGAAAATAAAGCTACCATTAAAGTTTGGATTGCACCTAATGTTAAAGGTAAGTTATATTTTTTAACAATCATGCCAGTAAATATAATATGGGTGCTCCAAAATAATGCTCCAAGAACAACCAATGTGTCTCCAAGTCTAACTTTAGCATCATAAAAATTGGTTAAAAGATATCCACCAATTAAGCATAAAATTACTGAGGGCCATACACTCCAATGTAATAAGTCTCTTTTAAATATGAAAATAATAATTGGCACCATAGGAACATAAAAAATTGTAAAGAAGGCAGCATTAGCTACATCTGTATAAAGCAGCGCTACTTGCTGCAATGCCGAGCCTAAGAATAATGATAATCCAATTAAAAAAGATAGAATAATAAAATGTCTAAAACCTATTTTAAACTCTATTCTTAATTTTTTAGTCTCAAATAATAATGCTAAAGGAAGAATTGCTAAAAAACCTACAAAAAATCTAACAGCATTAAATGTAAATGGGCCTATGTCATCCATACCAGTATCTTGAGCAATGAATGTGGTTCCCCAAATAAATGTGCACAATAAAGCACTTAACAATGAAACGCTCTTAGACATAATTTTAATCAAACTGCTAACTTATATGCAAAGTTTTTACCAAGGTTTTCTTTTAATTCATTATTAAAACGAGCGGCTTCTGCACCATCAATAATTCTGTGATCATAAGATAAAGATAGTGGCAACATAGTACGCGTAACAAATTTTCCATTAATAAATACTTGTTTTTTTTCTGCTCTACCTACTCCTAAAATTGCGACCTCAGGATAATTTACAATAGGAGTGAAAAATGAGCCTCCAATACCTCCTAAGCTAGTTATAGTCATAGAACCTCCAAATAACTCTTTTTTATCAATTTTAAGATCTCTACACTGCTGACTTATTTTTTTTAGCTCTGTGCTTATTAAAGAAATATTTTTATTATCAGCATTTCTTAATTTTGGAACCATCAATCCATTAGGAGTATCTACAGCAATACCAACATGAAAATATTTTTTAACTGTCATTTTACCATTTTCGATTTCGTCTATTGAAGTATTAAAATTTGGAAATTTTTTTAATGATACTGTTAATGCTTTTACGATGAAAGCTAGTGGAGTAATTTTTTTTTTTTCTCCAGAATATATATCTGTGAGTGAAGTTCTAAATTCTTCTAATTCAGTTATATCAGCTTCATCATGATTTGTTACATGAGGAATTTTGGACCAGGAATTTATTAAATATTTAGATGATAATTTTTTTATTCTTGGAATATCTTTAATTTCTACTTCTCCAAATTCAGAATGAGAATATTCTAGTTTAATTTTTTGATCTGTTACATTTTGGTTTTTAAAACTTTTACTAGATTTTGTAGCAACAAATAACTTTACATCACTTTCGGTAATTCTTCCCTGCCTTTCACTACCAGAAACTTTGTTGATATCTATTCCAAGCTCCCTTGCAAATTTCCTAACTTTTGGTGATGCAGAAGTTCTTGTTAAAACATTTTTAATTATTATATTTTCAGTTTCTTTGTTCTCTTTAATTTCTTTTTTATCTACCTCTTTTGATAATTGAATTTTCGGTGATTTTTCAACTTCTATACCTTTAAATTCTTCCTCAGCTTCAATTTCTATAATTTTATCACCCTCGGATACCTTATCTCCTATTTTAACATTTAAAGAAATTACTGTACCTTCATCTGATGATGGTATCTCTACACTTGATTTATCACTTTCAATAGTTATTAACGGATCATTTTTTTTTATTTTTTGACCTTTTTTTATCAAAACTTCAATGACCTCTACATCTTTAAATTCACCAATATTTGGTACTTTAATATTTTTCTTGGACATTACAATTTTGTTGGCATTGGTTTTTCTTTATCAATTTTATATTTTTTAATCGCGTCATTTACGTATTTAGAAGTAATTAATTGTTCTTTTGCTAAAACACTTAAGCCGTAGGTAACAATATGTTCTTTATCGACTTCAAAAAACTTTCTTAAATTTTTTCTTGTATCGCTACGACCAAACCCATCTGTTCCTAATGAATAAAAACTTTTATCTATATAAGGTCGGATTTGATCTGAATTCATTCTCATATAATCAGAGGCAGCTAAAATAGGTCCCTCTGTTTTACCTAAACAGCTTTCAACATATGATTTTTTAGGTTCTTTATCTGGGTTCAGAAGATTATACCTTTCAACTTCTAAACCATCTCTCCTTAATTCATTAAAACTAGTAACACTCCAAACTTCACTGTCAATTTGGTACTCTTTTTGTAATATTTCAGCACCTGCAATCATTTCCCTTAAAATAGATCCAGAACCTAAAAATTGGATTTTAGTTTTTTTGTATTTATCAAAGTCTTTAATTTTATACATGCCCTTTAAAATTCCTTCCTCACAAGATTTTTCCTTTGGCATATCAGGATGAGGATAATTTTCATTCATGGTTGTGATATAATAAAAAATATTTTCTTTTTTCTCGTGCATTCGCTTTAGTCCTTCCCTGAAGATAACCGCAAGTTCATAATGATATGTTGGATCATAAGACTTACAATTAGGTATCGTGGAAGCAAGCAAATGACTATGTCCGTCTTGGTGTTGGAGACCTTCTCCAGCCAAGGTAGTTCTTCCAGCCGTTGCTCCAATAAGAAAACCTCTAGATTGACTATCAGCTCCTGCCCAGGCAAAATCTCCTATTCTTTGAAAACCAAACATTGAATAAAACAAATAAATAGGAACCATCTCAATATCGTGGTTAGTGTAAGATGTGCCTGCAGCAATCCAAGAAGACATGGCACCAGCTTCAGTTATACCTTCTTCAAGCACTTGGCCACTTTTATCCTCCCTATAAGAGCTCAATTGTGCAGAATCCTCGGGTTCGTATTTTTGTCCCTCATGCGCATAAATTCCGACTTTTTGAAAAAAGCCCTCCATACCAAAGGTCCTTGCTTCATCAGGAATTATTGGAACTAATCTTGGTGCTACATTTTTATCTCTTAGTAAGCTTGTTAACATTCTTACTAATGCCATAGTTGTTGACATTTCTTTTTTACCAGTAGACTCTTTCATATTATCAAAAATATTTTTTGGAGGTGCTTTAATTGGCTTAGCATAAGTAGTTCTCTCTGGAATAAAGCCACCAAGTTTAAGTCTTCTCTCTTTTATATACTTTATCTCCTGAGAATTTTGATCAGGTTTATAATATTCAATATTTCTTACTTGATCATCAGTCAATGGAACATCAAACCTGTCTCTATAATACATTAGATCGTCAATATCTAATTTTTTAGTTTGATGCGTGGTATTTACACTTTCTCCGCTTTTACCCATTCCATAACCTTTAATTGTTTTTGCTATCACAACTGTTGGACTACCTATATTTTTTGATGCTTTATCATAAGCTGCAAAAACTTTGTGTGGATCATGACCACCTCTATTTAATCTCCAAATATCTTTGTCTGAAAGACTTGATACTAATTCCTTAGTTTCAAGATACTTTCCAAAAAATTTTTCTCTTACATAAGCACCATCTCTAGCTTTCATTGCTTGATATTCACCATCTACAGTTTCATTCATTGTTTTAATCAAGTGTCCTGTTTTGTCATTAGCTAATAATGGGTCCCAATAAGAACCCCAAATAACTTTAATAACATTCCATCCGGCTCCTCTAAAAATACCTTCCAACTCTTGTATAATTTTCCCATTTCCTCTCACAGGTCCATCTAATCTCTGGAGGTTGCAATTAATAACAAATATTAAGTTATCTAAGTTTTCTCGTGCGGCTAAACCTATAGCACCAAGCGACTCTGGTTCATCCATCTCACCATCTCCTAAAAATGACCAAACTTTTCTTCCCTCATCTTTAATTAAACCTCTATTAATTAAATATTTCATATATCTTGCCTGATAAATAGCTAGCATGGGCCCTAATCCCATTGAGACTGTCGGAAACTGCCAAAAATTTGGCATTAACCATGGATGAGGGTAAGATGATAGTCCTCCTGGGTTAACTTCTTGTCTAAAGCTATCAAGTTGTTTTTCATTAAGTCTTCCCTCAAGGAAAGCTCTCGCATACATACCAGGCGCACTGTGTCCTTGAAAATAGATAAGATCTCCACCAAACTTATTATTTTTTGCCCTCCAAAAATGGTTCATGCCAACATCGTAAAGTGTGGCAGCTGATGCAAAAGTTCCTATATGACCTCCAAGTTCTGGATGCTTTTTATTTGCCCTCACAACCATAGCAGCAGCATTCCATCTGATAAGTGATCTAATTCTTCTTTCTATATTTTGATCACCGTTAGACTTTTTTTCTTCACTCACTGGAATTGTGTTTATATAGGGGGTATTTTGTGTGTAAGGAATATTAGCTCCTTCCATGTAGGCCTTATTAATTAGCTCCTTAATCAAATAATGTGCTCTCTGATTCCCATCTTTTTCAATTACAGCTGATAAAGACTCAAGCCATTCTTTTGTTTCCAAAGGATCTATATCCCCACCTTTTTTAATTTGAATTATTTCAGTTTTTTCTTTAAAAGTTTCTTCTCTTTGAAATTTTTCCGTCTTGTTTCTTTCAAGATAATTTTCTGCTTCTTGTATCAAGTTTTCAGTATCTTTAGGTATAACTTTTGATGATGAAGCATTTTGACTTAAATTAAGAATATTCAAAAGTAAATCTCCTTTTGAAACTTTATCACCAATCTTAACATTAATAGTTTCTACTTTTCCAGAAATCGTTGAAGGTACCTCTACACTAGATTTATCACTTTCAATTGTTACTACTGGGTCGTTTATCTTTATTTCTTGACCCAACTTAACCAAAATCTCAATCACCTCTACATTTTCAAAATCACCAATGTCAGGAACTAATAATTTTTCAATCATCAAATTAAATTCTTATACAATATAAATATTTCTTAAACGCTAATTTTAACACATTCTGCACCAATTTTAGACACTCTTTAAATAGATGCTACAAAAATGATTAAAAAGTTATTAAATGCACTTATTCAGCCAAAAGTAAGCTGTAATATTGATACAAAAATATGGATACAAAAAATACTATTAGAAAAAAAATATGGAAAAAATTAATTTTTAATTCTCTCAACACACAAAGCTATTCCCATCCCACCACCAATACAAAGTGAAACACAGCCTTTATCCTTTTTTTGTTTTTTCATTTCATGTACTAATGTAACCAATATTCTTGCTCCTGAGGCGCCGATTGGATGACCTAAAGCAATTGCTCCACCATTTACATTAACTTTATTTATATCAATTCCTAATTCACGAATTACCGCTAAACTCTGTGCTGCAAAAGCTTCGTTAATTTCAAATAAATCGATTTCGTGTAAATTCCACTTTGCTTTTTTTGTTGCTTTTCTGATTGCTTCAATGGGTCCTAACCCCATTAAAGAAGGATCTACACCTACTGAGGCCCATGAAACTATTCTAGCCAAAGGTTTAGCAAATTTTTTTTCTGCATTATCAGATGTAGTTAATAACAGCGCAGCTGCTCCATCATTTATTCCAGATGAATTTCCTGCAGTCACTGTTCCTTTATCTTGAAAAACTGTTTTCAATTTATTTAAATCTGATAATTTCAAGTCTGATCTTGGATGTTCATCTTTACTTAAAATACATCCGTTTTGATTTATCTTAATAAGCTCATCATCAAATTTATTATTTTCAATTGCAGCTTCTGTTTTTTTTTGAGAATTTAGAGCAAATTCATCCTGATCAAATCTTGTAATTTTAAATTTTTTTGCCACATTTTCTGCTGTCACGCCCATATGATAATTATTAAATGCATCAATTAAACCATCATTATCCATTGTATTAATAAGTTCATCTTTTTTAATTTTTTTTTCATCATCAAATAAAATTGAATGAGGAGCTTTAGACATACTTTCTTGTCCACCCGATATTACACTTGTAGCCTCCCCTAATTTTATTGATTGATAACCTGATATAACTGCTCTAAGTCCAGATCCACATACTTGATTAACTATATACGATGGTTTAGAAATTGGTATTCCAGCATTTATAGCTGCTTGTCTTGCGGGATTTTGCCCACAACCCGCTGTTAAAACTTGACCCATAATCACCTCATCAATTTCATCTTTAAAAAATTTAGATTTTTTCAAAACTTGGTCTATCACTAGTGCGCCAAGCTCATCAGACTTCATCTCTTTTAATGAACCTTTATATCTTCCAATAGGCGTTCTAATTGCACTTACAATGACTACTTCAATTGATTTTTTTTTCATAAAATTTTAAATTTGTCTTATAATTAAAATACACTAAAAATTAATATACTATAATTAAATTAATTTTAAATTGCGCCTGTAGCTCAATTGGATAGAGCGCTTGGCTACGGACCAGGAGGTTCTGGGTTCAACTCCTAGCAGGCGCACCATTTAAAGGAAAAAAATGTTAAAATGGTTAATGAAAACTTCATTACAAATTTCTGTAATTTATTTTTTTATTATCATTTTTATTATTTTATTAGTTTTAACTTTTATATTATAAGTAAAAATTATGGAAAAATTTAAACAAATTAGCTTACAACCAGGCTTTATGAAACATAATGGTGGAGTTTTTTTCAGAAACATTTCGGAAAATGAATATGAGTTTAAATCGAAAATTAATGAAAATCACTTGAATGCCGCAGGCATCACCCATGGAGGTTATTTATCAGCTCTGGTGGATGCAGGTTCTGGAACAGCAGCGCATCGTTCAGCAGATAACGCTCCGTGTGTTACTATTTCCTTAGATCTTAAATTTATTGGGGCATCAAAAGTTGGGGATGAAATTATTGGAAACGTAAAAGTACTAAAAAAAACAAAAACTTTAATCTTTTTATTTTGTGAATTAAAATGTGATGGTAAAATTATTACATCTGCATCAGGAGTTTGGAAAATTTTAAAAATAAAATCTTGAAAATTAAGTGTTGAAAGTTAACTTAGATTTTTAAGTTTTTAAATTGATTAAGCACAGTTGGATCAATTAAAGCTTCTGCATTCTTTATAGGAATTCCTTCAAGAGTATTTTTGACTGCTAACTCAACTATTTTACCACTTTTTGTTTTTGGTATATCATTAACAACTAAAATCTTATCAGGAACATGTCTAGGTGAGGCATTTTTTTTAATGCTAAATTTTAATCTTTTTTCTAAATCTAAGTTCATACGAAACTTATCGTTCATCACAACAAATAAAATTATTCTTACATCATTTTTCCAAGACTGCCCTATAGCTATTGCCTCTTTTATTTCTTTAAATCTATCTACTTCATTGTAAATTTCTGATGTTCCAAGTCTCACGCCTCCTGGATTTAGTGTGGCATCTGATCTTCCATAAATTATATAACCACCATTATTCGTGATTTCAGAAAAATCACCATGGTGCCAAATATTTTTGAATTTATTAAAGTAAGCTTTTTTAAATTTCTCGTTATTTTTATCTTTCCAAAATTTAATTGGCATTGATGGGAAAGGGCTTTTGCAAACTAATTCTCCTTTTTTATTTAAAATTGATCTTCCATTATCATCAAATACATCGACATTCATTCCTAAACCTTTATTTTGTATTTCTCCGAGGTTTACTGGTTGATATAAATTACCTAATACAAAACAAGAAACAATATCTGTACCCCCCGATATAGAAGCTAAGTGAACTCTTTTTTTAATGTTATTGTAAATATATTTAAAACCATCAATAGACAGAGGAGAGCCAGTTGAGCAAATAGTTTTTAATTTTGGTAAGTAATATTTATATTTTAATTTAGGCTTCACTTTTCTAAGACTATCAATATATTTTGCACTTATTCCAAAAAGAGTTATTTTTTCTTTTTCAGCTATTTTTAAAAGTAATTCATTATCTTTAAAAACAGGTGAACCATCATATAAAACAATAGATGCTTTGAGTGCTAAAACACTTATAAGCCAGTTCCACATCATCCATCCACAAGTAGTAAAATAAAATACATTGTCTCCCTCTTTTATATCACAGTGTAATTGATGTTCTTTTTTATGCTGTATTAAAACGCCTCCAGTTCTATGACATATACATTTCGGTTTTCCTGTAGTGCCACTAGAATATAATATTGCTAATTCATGCTCGAAATCAAACCTTTTAAATTTTTTTTTAATAATCTTTTTTTTGGATTTTATCTTACTAAAATTGTGAATATTAACTTTTCTAATATTAAACCTTTTAATCAATTGCCTTTGACCAGGATATTTTACAATGACTATATGTTTGATAGATGATATTTTTGATACAATGTCTAATAATCGATTTTGCACATTAATTTCTTTTCCATTATAAAAATATCTATCTATAATAAATAATATTTTTGGTTTCACTTGAGAAAATCTTTCAATTACTCCTTTTGCTCCAAAATCTGGTGAACATGAAGACCAAATTGCACCTATAGCTGATGAAGCTAGAAATATCTCCACAGTTTCTGTTATATTTGGTAAATATGCGCTTACTCTATCTCCCTTTTTAATTCCCATGGTTTCTAAAAAATCCGTCAATTTAGATACATTTATATTTAAGTCCTTCCAATTTTTTTCTTCTCTAAAACCATTTTCACTAATGAATGTTAAAGCTTTTTCTTCATTATTTTTTGACAATAAGTTTTCAGTAAAATTTAATTTTGAACCAGGTAGAAAATAATTCTTATAAAATGTTTTAGATTTTTTGATTTTTTTATCACTTTTATCTCCTTTAATTTTCGAAAAATCCCAAAAATAACTCCAAAAATCTGTGGATTTTTTTACAGACCAATCATGAATTTTTTTATATTCTTTATTAAAATTAATATTTGTTTTTTTTGAGATGAATTTTTCAAAACTCGAAAGTTCAGAGTTCTTAATTAAATTTTTTGAGGGTTGCCAAATTTTTTTACTCATTAAATCAAATATTAATAAATATAGAATTGTTAATAAATATGTTAGAATATGAATATTAATAACTAAAATGAGAACATTTTATTCAATGATTCGGCCATGTTTTAGTCTATTTTTGTTCTTCAACGGTAACAACATCTGGTAGGTTAAAAAAAAAGTATACTAAAGATAGAAATGAGTAAAAATAAAGTCACTGCAGTACTAGGTCCAACTAATACAGGAAAAACTCATTTAGCTATCGAAACTATGCTGTCCTTTGACAGTGGTATTATTGGTTTTCCTTTAAGACTTTTGGCTAGGGAGGTTTATGACAAAGTAATTAAAAAAGTTGGACAAGATAAAGTTGCTCTTATCACTGGTGAAGAAAAAATAATTCCAACTGGTGCTAAATATTTTTTATGTACTGTTGAGTCGATGCCTATAGATAAATTGGTAGAGTTTATTGGAGTAGATGAGATACAGATGTGTGCAGATCATGAAAGAGGTCATATTTTTACGGATAGGCTGCTTAATATGAGAGGAAATAAGCTTACTATGTTAATGGGATCTAATACAATTAAAAATATAATTTCAAAATTGGATGATGATGTAGAATTTATAAATAGAAAAAGATTTTCAAAACTTTCTTACGTTGGTCATAAAAAAATTTCAAGAATAAATAGACAAACTGCTATTATAGCTTTTTCTGCTGAAGAGGTTTATGCGATTGCAGAATTAATCAGACGGCAAAAAGGTGGTGCAGCAATTGTAATGGGATCTTTAAGTCCTAAAACAAGAAATTCTCAAGTTGAATTATATCAATCTGGTGATGTCGACTATCTTGTAGCAACTGATGCAATCGGTATGGGTATTAATATGAACCTCGATAATGTTTACTTTTCTAATTTGAAAAAATTTGATGGAAAAAAATTAAGAAGATTAAATTTATCTGAGGTAGGGCAAATTGCTGGTAGGGCAGGTAGATACTTAAATGATGGAAGTTTCGGGATAACTGGAAATTGTAAGGAAATAAACGCTGAAGAAGTTGAATTATTAGAAAATCATAATTTTGAGGAAATTAAAACTTTATATTGGAGAAATTCGGCTTTAAATTTTAATAATCCGCAGAGTTTGATCAAATCTTTAGAAGAGAGGCCCCATAAAGAATGGTTAAGAAAAATTCATGAATGTGAGGATGAAAAAGCTTTAAAATTTTTTTTAAGGGATAAAAATTTTGAAAAATTGAACTTTGATAACAGAATACTAAAGTTACTCTGGGAATGCTGTCAGATACCAGACTTTGTTAAAAAAAGTTATGGAAATCACTACGAAGTAATTGAAAACGTATTTAAATTTCTTTCGAGTAAAAAATGCAAAATTACTAACGATTTTATGCAAATACAGCTTATGAAACTGGATAAATTAGACGGAAATGTAGATTCTTTATCAAATAGAATTGCAAATGTGAGAACTTGGTCATATGTTTCAAATAAAAATAATTGGGTTGAAAATCAAAATTATTGGATAGAGAAAACAAAATTATTAGAAGACAGACTATCAGATCGACTTCATGAAGAACTTACAAAAACATTTATTGATAAAAGAGCAAGTATACTTGCTAGAGGATTAAAACAAGATATGGAATTTAAAACAGAAATTTCAGATAATAATGAAGTAAAAATTGATGGTCAGTTTATTGGAAAAATAAAAGGATTAAAATTAGAACTTGACCTTAAGAAAGGTGCATTAGAAACTGATATAAAATCACTTAAAAAAGCTGCTAGACAAACTATAGGGCCAGAACTTGAAAAGAGAATTCAAATTATAATTGAAAATAAATTAGTTCAGTTAAACAATGATTTTAAAATTTACTGGAACAATTTTGCTATTGCAAGACTCACTCCCGGTAATGATTACCTAAATCCTAGTTTTGAACTAATCGTTGATGATATTTTAGAAGTAAATCAGAAACAAAGGTTAGTTTCATTTATAAAAAAATGGTTAAAAAATAAAATAGATACTGTTCTTCAAAGTTTAATTGATCTAAAAAATCTTAAAGATAAAAATTCTTCCATTAAAGCCTTAGCATATCAGCTTTATGAGAACAATGGTGTTCTTGTAAGAGAAAATGTTTCTGAATATTTAAAATCTTTAGGACAGAATGAAAGAAAAATTTTACGGGAAATGGGAGTCAAATTTGGTAGATATCATGTTTTTTTATATAAATTGATAAAACCTGAGCCTGTGACAATAAGAACTTTACTTTGGAAAAATTATCATCAAAAATATTTTAAACTCAATCCTCCAACTTTTGGTTTAAATTTTATTGAGGATGTTGATAATAGAAATAAAAATTTTATGTTACTTTGTGGATTTGAAAAGTTTGATAATTTTTTTGTGAGAATTGATATTTTGGAAAGGTTATTTATGCAAATTATAAATTCAAATCCTGATGAAAACAAAGAGATCAAGTTAATACCTGAAATGCTAAATCTTTTGGGATGTAATAAGGAGAATTTCAAAAAATTGATAAAAAAAATGAATTATAAGGTCTTTGAAAAGAATGATGATATATTTTTTAGATATTCACCTCAAAAAAAATTGAGAAAAACGGAGAATAAAAAAAATTACAAAGAGAATCCCTTTGGCGTATTGAAAAACTTAAACTTAAGTTAAAAAAATGTTTTTTAATAAAAAAAATAAACAGGATAAAGATAATGTATATTTAGAAAAAATTGCTGCGTTACTTATTCATGCTGCTAAAATAGATGAAAAATATACAAAAGAAGAGGAAGAAATAATAAAAAAAACTTTATTAGATCTTGGAGTGGGAGAAGCTGAATTAGAAAATTTGATTACTAAAGCAAAGTTAAATGAAGAAAATGCTACTCAAATACTTGAATTTACAAAAGAAGTTAAAAACTTAAATGAAAACAGTAAAATAAAGATTATTAAGTCTCTCTGGAGAATTATCTACTCCAATAAAGATGCGGATATGTACGAAACTAACCTTATGAGAAGACTTTCCGGTTTACTTTACATAAATAATAAAACAATGGGAGATATCAAAGAGGAAATTAGAAAAGAAAATTTATAATGACTTACATTGTTAATGACAAATGTATTAAATGTAAATTGATGGACTGTGTTGAGGTATGTCCAGTTGATTGCTTTTATGAAGGTAAAAATATGCTTGTAATTAGACCCGATGAGTGTATAGATTGTGGCGTTTGTGAGCCTGAATGTCCAGTTGATGCCATAACAGCTGACACAGAAACAGGCAGCGAAAAATGGTTAGAAATCAATAAAAAATATTCTGAAATCTGGCCTAACATAAGTGAAAAGAAAGATCCTCCGCTGGATCATGAAAAATATAAAAATGAGCAAAATAAGTTTGAAAAATATTTTAAAGAAAACCTTTAAAAAAAATAATCAAAAAAAGAATAAAAAAAAGGTTTTAAATAAAAAAGTAAATAAAACCAAAAAAACTAAGATAAAACCCATAACCCAGAAAATTTCTAAAAAAAAGGTTAAAAATATAAAAAAAAATGAAAGTAAGAAACAAATTAAGAAAATAGACCAAGTAACGGAAGTAAAAAGTGATAATTTAAGAATTTCCAAAACTAATGAGCTTAAACCAGAAATTAAAAAAGTAAAAAAGCAGGGGACTGAAAAAAAAGAATTTAAAGTAAAAGACTATGTAGTTTATCCTAAACATGGGGTTGGCCAAATTACTGAATTTAAAAAGATTAATATCGGTGGAATAGATGTTGAAACATATGTTATAAAATTTGAAAAGGATAAAGCCAATGGGATGGTTCCTGTTAATAAACAATCTCATTTACGTCCCTTAGCAACTATCAATCAGGTTAATAAATGTATATCTATCTTAAAAAGTAAACCAAAAATTAAGCGATCAATGTGGAGTCGAAGAGCTCAAGAATATGAAGCTAAAATATCATCAGGAAAAATTTATGAATTGGCTGAAGTTGTAAGGGATCTAAATAAAGGTGATGATCTAATGGTTGATCAATCTTATAGTGAAAGACAATTATTTGAAAAAGCATATGAAAGAATTTTGTCTGAATTCCAAATTGTATTAAATTTATCAATAGAAGATACGCAGAAAAAACTGGATAAAGCTTTAAAAAGAAATTTACCTGGAAGTCAACAACCTCAAACAGTTGTTACAGCCTCAAAAACGAGTTCAAATGACTTGTCAACAGACGAACCCATAGCTGATAATGACGAAGCAGAGCCTATAGATGAATAAAAAAAACGCCTCTCACACAAAATGTTATGAGAAGCGTTTTTTGTAAAGATAACTAAGTAACTATCTTCTTCTTCTTTTTTTAGCTTTCTTTTTAGCTTTTTTCTTAGTTTTCTTTGCTGCTTTTTTTCTTCTTTTAGGCATCTTTAGCTCCCTTTTTTAGTTTTACGAATCAAATTGATTCGCTATTGGTTTATTTTTATTTTTTTAAACTAGTTATGTCAATTCTAAAATTTAATTTAAAAAAACAAAAAAAATTTCTTCTTAAAAAAAATTTTAATTAAATTTATTTAATTAGTTTAAAAAAGTTAATGTTTACGCGTTAAATTAGAAGTTTTTAGATATTAATTGTAAAGTTGTTCTAATTTATTTTTGAATTCTTTAATTATTTTATATCTTTTAAGTTTTAAAGTAGGTGTCATTAAACCATTTTCAATTGAAAATTGTTTATCTACAACAATAAATTTTTTTATTTTTTCCACTTTACTTAAATATTTATTAGTTTTTTCAATTTCATTGCTTATAGTTTTATTATCCATGCCTTTTTTTTCTTCACTCAGTACTAATAATGCTACTAAAAATGGCTTGTTATCTCCGTAAACAAGTGCTTGATCAATAAATTCTATTTTTGTTAGATCATTTTCTATTTTTACTGGTGAAATATTATCTCCACCTGGTGTTATTATTATGTCTTTTTTTCTATCTGTAATTTTTAAAAATCCATTATCAAAATGTCCTATGTCTCCAGTATACAACCATCCATTTTTTAAAACTTTTTCAGTCTCACCAGGATTTTTCCAATATCCCAGCATAACATTTTCACCTTTTATTAATATTTCACCATCATCAGAAATCTTTACTTGATTACCTTTGAATGGCTTTCCAACTGTATCTATTTTTATATCATTTATTGAATTACAGCTTACTACTGGTGATGTTTCTGTAAGGCCATAACCTTGCAAGGTTGGCAGACCTATTGAATTTAAAAAAACTCCAACTTTATAGTCTAACGCACCACCACCAGAAATGAATGCTTTAAGAAAACCACCAAATTGTGATCTTATTTTTTTTCTAACTAATTTGTCACAAATCAAATTAATAAATTTTTCATACATGGAAAGCTTCTGATTTAAGAATCTTTTTCTACCTATATTTAAAGTCGACTGTACTAAAAATTTTTTTAGGCCAGTCGCTTTATTAAAAGTGTTCGATATTTTCTGATATAGGTTTTGATAAAATCTAGGTACAGCAGTCATAATATCAGGACTACAATCATTCATATTTTTAATTAGCTTATCAATACTTTCTGCATAAAATACTTTTGCTCCAACAGCAATTTGGACAAATTGCACCGTATGTTCATACGAATGTGATAATGGTAACCAAGTCAGAAACTTGGGTTTATAACCAATTATTTCTTTTAACAATTTTGTTGAGCCCTCACAATTATTTAGAATACCTCCATGACTTAACATCACACCTTTTGGATTTCCTTGAGTTCCAGAAGTATAAATAATGCAGGATATATCTTTTCTAGTTAAAGTAATATCTTTTAATTTTTTTTCAAAATAATTATTTTCTTTAAGAATATGTTTTAAGTTTATAACTTCCACTTCTTTATCTTTTACTTCTTCGAAACTTATTATTTTTTTTATAAAATCTTTTTTTAAAATAATATTTTTTATCTTTTTAAATTGAAGCGAATTGGAAATTATTATAATTGAAGGTTTGCAGTCGTTTATAAGATATTCGTAATCTCTCTCTGTGTATGTTGTATAAGCTGGTACAGTAATACCTTCAGCAAGCATTATAGATAAATCACTTATTAACCATTCTGGTCTATTTTCTGAAATTAATAAACCTCTGTCCCCAGAAGAAATATGTTTTTGCAGATAATAAGACAACTTTTGAATGCAGTCGTAAGTTTGTTTCCAATTAAATCTTAAATCTTTTTCTTTAAGTGATTGTAAAAAAATTTCATTTTTATCTTCAGATTGATATCGAAGAAAGAATAATTCTAATAAGTTTTTGTAATCATTCAATTTCATAAAGTTATGGTGGGCGAAGAGAGAATCGAACTCTCACTTCTTGCGAAACACGATTTTGAGTCGTGCGCGTCTACCAATTCCGCCATTCGCCCTTTCTTTAATTATAAAAATATTATTTAAATAGTATAAGAACAAAATTTATATTAAAACCAAAAAAATGTTTACTAAACTTTATAATAAATGCTTAGAGTTAGCTGCTCACAAATATTCTAAATATTTTCTTGCTTTTGTATCTTTTGTGGAAAGTTCTTTTTTTCCTATTCCACCTGATATTATGATAGCTCCAATGGCTATAGCAAAGAAAGAAGAATTCAAAAAAATTTTTTTGATTGCAACAATTTTTTCTGTTCTAGGAGGGATTTTTGGATATGCAATCGGTCTATATTTTTTTGATTTTGCGATGACTATAGTTGAATTTTACAATTATGAAAAAAATTTTATTCATCTAAAAAAAGTTCTTAATGAGGGAGATGGATTTTATGCTTGGCTCGGAATTCTATTTTTAGCTGGATTTACCCCCTTACCCTACAAAGTTTTCACTATTGTAAGCGGGTTAATTAATTTTAATTTTATAATTTTTATATTAATTAGCTTAATTTCAAGAGGTCTAAGATTTTTCATTATCTCTTATCTATCGTCAAAACTAGGTACAAATTTTACAAATTTCATGAATGATAAAGGTGAAAGGTGGTTTACAATTATTGGTATTTTAATATTAATTATTTTTTTAATTTTTTATATTTTATGATTAGTTTTAAAAAACAAAGATATATTCAATTTATATTTATTTCTTCATTAGCAATCTTAATAGCTGCTTTTTTTATACAATATATCTTAGGATACCAACCATGTAATCTATGTATTATTGAGAGAATTCCATATTCAATCGCAATTACTATTTTGATTTTAAATCATATATTTAAAAAAGATCAAATCTTTTACAGTGTTTTACTGATACTTATTTTTTCTTTTTCATTAATTATTTCGATTTATCACCTTGGTATTGAACAGGGACTTATTAATGAGTCAAGTGTATGTGGGTCTAATAACGCTGATTTATTAACAAAAGAAAATATTTTAAAATCACTACAAGAAATAAATATAAGTTGTAAAGATGTGACATTAAGAATATTTGGTTTATCACTTACAACATATAATATATTTATAAGTTTACTAATGGTGATAGTTTCAATAAAAATTTACTTAATTAATAATGATAACAAAAAATAGAATTGAAGAATTTATAAGAGTTGACCACGCAGGTGAGAGGGGAGCAGTGAAAATTTATGAGGGCCAACTTCTTGCTTTGAGTACTTTAGTAAAAGACGAAGAATTAAAAAAAACTATTGAAGAAATGAAAGTTCATGAGAAAGAGCATTGTGAATTTTTTGAAAAAGAAATCCAAAAGAGGAATATTTCACCCACAAAATTACTCCCGTTATGGGATCTTTTAGGAATAGGTTTAGGTTTTGGTTCAACTTTACTTGGCAAAAAAGCTGCTATGTTATGTACAGCTTCTGTAGAAGAAGTGATAGACAAACACTATCAAGACCAAATAGATCAATTAGGTTCAAATGAAAAGGAATTAAAAAAAAAGATAATTAAATTTAGACAAGATGAACTTGATCATAAAGATATTGCATATGACAAAGGGGCAACAAAGAAAGGTCTTTATTCGATTCTTGATAAAGTAATTAAGACAGGTTCAAAAATTGCTATAAATATTTCTGAAAAAATTTAAAAAATTAAGATTCTAACTCTACGTCCCAGTATAAATAGTCCATCCAACTTTTATGAAGATAATTTGGTGGAAAATGTTTTCCATTTTTATGAAGATCTTCTGTTGAGGGCCTATAAGGATATTGATACAGCTTCATTCCTGAGGCCTTAAGAAGCTTTCCGCCTTTTTTAACATTACATTCTGAACAAGCAGTAACCACATTATCCCAATTAGTCTCGCCACCCTTAGATCTAGGAAGTAAGTGATCAAACGTTAATTCTTCTCCACTTCCACAATATTGGCAAGAAAAACGATCTCTTAAAAAAACGTTAAATCTTGTAAAACTTGGTTTAGATTGAGGCACAATATAACTTTTGAGTGCTATTACGCTTGGAAGTTTCATTTTAAATGATGGACTTCTTACTTGTCGATCATAATTACTAACTATAATAACTCTATCTAAAAAAACTGACTTTATTGCATCCTGCCAAGACCATAATGAAAGTGGATAATAACTTAAAGGTCTGTAATCAGCATTAAGCACAAGTGCTGGGCATTTTTCTAAAGAAACATTTTCCTCAACAAATTCATTCATATAATAAATCTTACATCAATTAAATAATGATATCAATATTACTTAATCATCAAATTTTTTTTAACATATAATTTAAAGCTATACTAGATGCATCATTAGGAATATGATGACCACAATTTTTTAATAAATGTGTTTCAACTTCAACATTTTCTCTTATAAGAAAATCTTTTGCCTCTAATAAATAAGTTGGAGATACAATATCGTCTAATTCGCCATGAATTAATAAAGTATTTGAGGAACATTTTTTTCTTTTTTTTAAATCGTCTCTATTAATAATTTTTCCCGAAAAACCCACAATACAATTAAATGGTTTTTGTGAAGTAAGCCCAATATTGATTGACATCATACATCCTTGACTAAAGCCACACAGAATAATCTTATTATTTTCAAGATTATATTCTTCTTTTATTTCATCTAAAAATTTGTTTATTTTTTCTTCTGCTTTTAAAGTTTCAATTAATATATATTCAGCATCATCTTTTGTAAGATCAAACCATTGATATCCAATAGGATTAACTTCACATGATTGATGTCCATTTGGACAAACAAAGATTGTGTTGGGCATATATCTTTTCCAATTCAGTGTTAGCACGCTTATATCTTTTCCATCTCCTCCATATCCATGAAGTAATAAAACTAAATTGTTAATATCCTTGTTTTTTTCAGGTTTTATAATCGTGCTATCAAGACAAAATGTCATAATAAATAAAATTTGTTTTTATTTTTTAAAAACACTTTACAATATAATAATGTTTACAGGAATATTTGTTAAAATTTTATCTATAGTCCTTATAATAGCTGTTGGAATTGTGTTAATCCTTGGTATAGGAACTTTATTTAAAGGAGGAAAAGTGAGTAAAAAATACTCAAATAAGTTAATGCAGCTAAGGGTCCTTTTACAATTTATAGCTATTATATTTTTAATAGCCTTTGCTTATTTTTTCAAAAACTAATTATATATTTTAATCCAATCAATAAAATTTTTATCTAAGAAATCTATCGAACCCATAATCCTGGCAAATTCTTTTCCATCTTTATTAAATATAATTGTAGTTGGGACACCTCTTAAAGAAAACTTTTTGGCCAAAGTAACTGGGTTGTCGTAAAAAATTTCCAAATTTTCAATTTTAGTATCCTCAAAGAATTTATGTATTTTATCTTTATTATCATTGCCAATATTAATAGGAAATATCTTGATATTCTTTAAGAATGGATTTTCCTTTAAATCATCCAGAGATGGCATTTCCTCTTTACATGGTGCGCACCAAGTAGCCCAAAAATTTAGTATTACTAAGTTTCCTTTGTAATCACTCAATTTTATTGGTCTTTTGTTTGTGTCCAAAAAAGTTATATTTTCATGAGTTTTTAATTTCTCATGTACAACTAAATTTTTAATATTTGGAGTCTCATTTGCTATTGCTTTTGAAATAAGGAATATAAATATTATTAAAAATTTCATATTAAATGGGTATAAGTAATTATCATGACTAAAAATAAAAACAACCAACCAGTATGGAAAACTAGAATTAAAAAGAATGTGTCTTCACTTTTTCAAAATGTAGGAGGTTCAATAGATGTGGATAGAAGATTATATAAGGAAGACATAATTGGATCAATAGTCCATGTTGAAATGTTATTTAAACAAAAAATAATACCCTTTAAAATTAAAAATAAAATTGTCTTTGGTCTGCAAAAAATTAATAATGAGATATCAAAAAGAAAATTTAAATTCGATAAAAAATATGAAGATATTCACATGAATATTGAAAAAAGACTTTTTGAAATAATTGGTGATGACGCTGGGTATATTCATACTGGTAGATCACGAAATGATCAGGTCATAACAGATTTAAAAATTTGGATTAAATCTGCAAATAGGGAAATAAATGCTCAATTAGATAAAATTATAAAAACTACTTTAAAGATTGCTGAAAAAAATATCGAAACAGTCATGCCTGGTTTTACTCATTTAAAAAATGCTCAACCTATATCTCTCGCCCATTACTTTATGGTTTATATTGAGATGTTTACAAGAGATAAAAAAAGATTTAACAATAATTTAGAAATTTTAAACGAAAGTCCCCTCGGTGTTGCTGCATTAGCAGGCACCTCCTTTAATATTGATAGAAACTATTCTGCTAAAAAATTAGGATTTAAATATTTAACAAATAATTCGATAGATACAGTATCTGATAGAGATTTTGTTCTAGATTTTCTTTATTGTATTTCTGTATGTTCTATTCATATTTCAAGAATTGCAGAAGAACTAATCATTTGGAATTCAGATGGATTCAAACTTGTTCATCTTTCAGATAAAATAGTTACTGGGTCATCAATAATGCCACAAAAAAAAAATCCAGATTTATTAGAATATGTCAGAGGTAAAACCGGAACAACGGTTGGAAATTTATTTTCTATGCTAACTATTCTAAAAGGTCTTCCATTATCTTATTTTAAAGATTTACAAGATGATAAAGAGATAGTTTTTAAATCTCATGATACAATAGTTAATTGTTTAAAAATTTTAAATGAAGTTTTAAAAAATATTAAACCAGATAAAAAAGAATTATATAAATTGGCAGATGCTAGTTTTATAACTGCCACAGATTTTGCAGATTATTTAGTTAAGTATCATTCTATGTCTTTTAGAAAAGCATATCAAAAAACAGCTGAGGTTGTAAATTTTGCTGAAAAGAAAAAAAAGAAACTTAAAGATCTTAAAATTGATGAGCTCAGAAAAATTGAACCAAAACTAACAATTAATGTTTTAAAAGTTTTTGATTTAAAAAATTCAATTAATTCAAAAAAATCTTATGGAGGAACATCTTTTGAAAACATTAAAAGAATGATATTGAAATATAAAAAAAGTAAATGAAAAAAAAAATTTTTGTAATAATATTTGGTATCTTAATCTTTTTTTCATGTGGAAAGAAAGGTGATCCAGTCTATAAAGAAAGTCAAAATTCTGAGATAATTGTTTTTCAAAAAATTAAATTTTCATGATTTACCAAAAAAATAGGCTAAAAGTTGATGGATTTGATGTTGCCTTATTAGGTCAAAAATTTAAAACACCAATTTATTGCTATTCTTTAGATAAAATAAAAAATAATATTCTTAATTTTAAAAAATATTTTAAAAAAATAAATCCACTTATTTGTTTTTCAGTTAAAGCAAATTCAAATCTAAAAATTTTAAAAGAAATAAAAAAAAATAATCTTGGTGCTGATGTTGTATCTATTGGTGAACTAATGAAAGCTTTAAAGGCCGGTATTAAACCTCAAAAAATAGTTTTTTCAGGAGTAGGAAAAACTACTAAAGAGATAGAGTTTGCCGTAAAAAAAAATATTTTATTGATAAATACAGAGTCTAAAAGTGAAATTCTTGAAATAGAAAAAATTGCAAGGTCAAAAAAAAAAATAGTTAATATAGGTATAAGATTAAATCCTAATACTGATGCACAAACTCTAAGTCAAATTTCGACAGGCAAAAAAGAAAATAAATTTGGTGTAGATCAAAAAATATTTCTTAGACTTGTTGATTACCTTAAAAAATCTAAATATTTAAATCTAAATTGTTTAAGTGTGCATATTGGGAGTCAAATTCTTAATATTAAGCCTTATCAAAACATGCTTAAGAGTTTGAATAATACAATCAAAAAATCAAATCATAAATTTGAATATATAGATTTAGGTGGTGGAATGGGTATTGATTATGAACATAATAATACTAAGTTAGATTTCAAAAAATATTCAAAAAATATTGAAAAATTTCTTAAACATAACAAATGTAAAATTATATTCGAACCTGGAAGATCAATAATCGGCAATTCTGCGATCTTAATTTCGAAAATCATATATATTAAAAAGGGTTATAATAAAGATTTTGTAATTTTAGATGCTGCAATGAATGACTTTATGAGACCAGCTTTATATGGTGCTAACCATAAAATTTTACCTTATAAAAAAATAAAAGGTAAAAAAATATATAATTATGAGTTTGTAGGTCCGATATGTGAAAGTACAGATACCTTTTCTAATATTAAAAATTTTCAAAAATTAAATGAAAAAGATTTTATTGTTATATGTGATGTCGGTGCATATGGAACTTCATTAGCCTCAAATTACAATGTTAGACCCAAACCAATGGAAATATTAATTAGAAGGAATAAAGTTCAAGTTATAAATAAAAGAGAAAACTTATCAAAGTTATTATAAGACTCGAAATAATGTTGAAAAATTTATTATTCTCAATAATTTTTTTCTCAGGAATATTCTTTATTTCAATTATATTTCTACCGTCATTTTTTCTCCCTAAAAGTTTTGTTTTGGCCGGAGGAAAATTGATGGGATACTGGACAGGATTTTGTTTAAGAGTCCTTTTATCAGTTAATATAAAAGTTTTAGGAAAAGAAAATATTATCAAACACAAAAAATTCTTTATAGCAGCATCGCATCAATCGATGTTTGAAACCTTTTATCTACAAACAATTTTTAATTCTCCTGTTTTTATCTTAAAAAAAGAATTGACATATATCCCAATTTTTGGATGGTATTTAAAAAAAATTGGATCAATATCAATTAAAAGAGGTAAAAATTCCAGAGATAATCTTAATTTTTTTAATGAGATAAAAAAAAACTTAGAAGATGCTAAAAGACCTTTAATTATATTTCCTCAAGGAACGAGACTGGAACCAGGTGAAAGATTGCCATTTAAAAAAGGAGTAGCTAGAATTTATGATGAACTAAAAATTTGTTGTCAACCTGTAGCTATTAATTCAGGTTATGTCTGGCCAAAAAAAGGGCCAAAAATAACGAATAAACAAATAACCGTTTCTATAATGCCAAGTATTGATTATGGAGCTGAAAAAAATGATTTCTTAAAAAATTTACAGAAACAAATTTATGCTGAGCTAGATAGAATAAGTTAGCCTTTCATTGGCATTACTACATATATGCTATCAAAATCTCCTGGATCTTTTATTAATGCTGGAGACCCTGTATCATTTAAAAAAATCTCAATTTTTTCACCATCTAATTGAGAGGCAACATCAATTAAATATCTTGAATTAAAGCTTATTTCTAGTTCATGATCAAATTTTACATTTAATGTTTCATTTCCATCTCCACTATTAGTATTATTTACAGAGAGATTTAAAGCATCTTTTGTTAAACTAAATTTTACTCCATCTTTTTTATCCAATGACACTGAGGCAACACGATCAACAGAACCCAAAAAAAGTTTAAGATCTATTTCAAGTTTTTTCTGATTATTTTTTGGAATTACCTGAATATAATTGGGAAATTTACCGTCTATTAATTTTGAAATTAAAATACTATTATTTAACTCAAATTTAATCTTTGATTTTACATTAGAGATTTTTACATCACCATCGTAATTGTCTAATAATGAGACAAGCTGAAAAATAGTTTTTTTTGGTAATATGATAGGGTCAAATGAAATTTTGTTTTCTAATCTTATCTTTGAAATTGACATTCTGTGGCTGTCAGTAGCTACAGCAGTTAAATAATTCTTATCTTCAAATTCTGTTTGATGCAAATATATTCCACTTAAATAATGTCTAGTTTCATCATTAGAAACTGAAAATTTACACTTATTTAAAAGTTTTAAAAGATACTTGGAATTTATTAAAAATTCATTTTCATTAAAATTTTCTTCTGTTAAAGGAAATTCTGATGAACTAATACAATTTAAATTAAATACTGATTTTTCAGACTCTAATTGAAGTTTATTTGAGTCTGAGGAGGATATATTTATTTTTTTTCCTGATGAAAATTTTCTTACTATGTCATACATAATTGACGATGAAGTAGTAGTTTTACCTTCCTCTAAAATTTCAATGTCTTTTATTTGATGTATAAATATTAAATCTAAATCTGTTGCAGTAAGTGTTAATCTCGAATTACTTACATCTAAAAGTACGTTAGATAGTATTTGAAGGGTACTTCTCTTTTCAATTACACCCTGACAATAATTTAAAGATTGTTGTAAATCTTGCTGATTAACATTAAATTTCATTATCTTTATTATTATATAGTATTTGGTTTTTTAACTTATTAATATTCTCAACCATTTCTGGATCTTTATCCTTGAGCTTCTCTATCGTCTTAACAGAGTGAATGATTGTGGTATGATCTCTATTTGAAAATTCACGGCCAATTTCTGGTAGTGATTTTGATGTTAAAATTTTAGTCAAATATATAGCTGTTTGTCTTGGTCTAACAAGATATCTTGATCTTCTAGAAGATAACATTTCATTTTTACTAATTTTAAAAAACCTGCAAACTATAGTTTGTATCAAGTCAATGGTAACTTTATTTTCGGACAAATTTAATAAATCTTTTAAAACGACTTTTATTTCAGACAAATTTGGGGTCTTATTATAAATTCTTGAAAAAGAAACTATTCTATTAATAGCACCAACCAACTCTCGAATACTTGCAGTAATTTCTAAACTGACAAAGTCTTGTATTTCTTTTGAAATTTTAATTTGATCAGAGTATAATTTATTTAACTCCTCTGTCTTTTGGATTACAATTTTCTTTCTCAAATCATAATCGGGTTTTTGAATATCAACTACTAAACCACCAGAAAATCTAGATTTAATTCTTTCTTGTATTCTCGACAATTTATTAGGGGGTCTATCTGCTGAAACTATAATTTTCGATTCTTTGTCTAAAAGGGCATTAAATGTGTGGAAAAACTCTTCTTGCATAGCCTCTTTACCATTCATAAACTGAATGTCGTCAATTAACAAAATATCTGTATTTCTAAAATATTCTTTAAATTTAACCATGTCATTCGATTTTATAGACTTAACAAATTGGTACATGAATCTTTCTGCCGAAATGAACATGACTTTGCTATTTCTCTTCAATTCAAGACCAATTGCATTTAATAAATGAGTCTTACCCATTCCAACACCACCATAAATATATAAGGGATTATATGATGCAACATTTTCAGAAACTTTTAGTGATGCCTCGTAAGCAAGTTTGTTACTTAATCCAGTTAAAAAATTGTCAAATCTTTTGTTAGGATCAATGCGATTATATTGAAGATATGAATCCTTTATAAAGGAGACATTTTCTTTATTATTCGGCTCTCTAATATTATCTTTTTTATCATCACTTTTGGCAGATTTCTGGTCAATTATTTTGAATTCAATTCTTACTATTTCTTTCTTATAGCCTTTAACAATTTGTAAAATTTGATCTAGATATCTTGACGTAATCCAGTCTCTAATAAACCTAGTTGGAACTGTTAATAAAATATAATTGTTAAATTCTTCGATAAAATTAATCTTTTTTAACCAACTTTCATAAATTTCAGTTCCCAATTTATTTTTCATTTGATTTTGAATCAGAGCCCAATCTAAATTTTCTATTTTTAAATTGTTTAAATTTTTACTTGTAAAGTTGTTATTCATAAAAACGGAAGAATCTCAGTTAGAACTATATGAAAATAATTTGCAAGAAATAATTTTTTTTAATTAAAAAAAAATGAAATCTATGATTGTGTAAAATTTTAAATATTAAAAATTTGTTTTGACAAAAAAAATTTTTTTGATCTAAGCTTATATAAAATAAAATGAGTAATTTTTTTCTATTTTTTTTTAAAAAAGCTAAATATAGATTTACCTGTATTTATTTTGATATATGACGCGTATCTTTGTAGTTGAATCAACTTCAGGTATTACATTTATAACGATGTAATTTTTTTTGTTATTCTTGAAACATTTCTTGATGCATTCTGTTTCTTTATAATCCCAGTTTTTGCAATCTTCATTAATTCAGAATTCAATTTTGGCAAGAATTTCAATGCTTCACTTTTCTTTTTTCCTTCAATTAAAAGGTTAATTTTTTTGAGAGCATTTCTATATCGACTTCTTCTAGCTTTATTTACAGCTGTTTGCTTTGATATTCTTCTTATTCTTTTAATCGCTGATTTCGTATTAGCCATGCGCAGGGGTATAACTTGAGAATTTATAGTGGTCAACAAAATATTCATCTATTTTTGACAAATAATACAAAAAAAAGTTGATCTATTTGATGCAATTTTTTTTTTTATGAAACCAGTGCACTTTGAGCGCTTACATCTTTTACCATCTTGTCGATAAACTTTAAACTCCTTTTGATAATTACCTTGTGTTCCTAAAACATCTTTAAAATCTCTTATACTTGAACCTCCTTTTATTATAGCTCTTTGAAGTATCTTTTTAGAATTAGTTATAATTTGTTTACATTCTCTTAAATTTAATAACCTTGCCTTTTTAAAGGGATTAATCTTTCCTGCAAAAAGAATTTCACTCGCATATATGTTGCCAATTCCAGATACGAATTTCTGATCGATAAGGAAACTTTTTATATCTTTATTTTTATGCTTAAAATAATTTATCACGTAATTTAAATTAAATCTTTTATTAAAGGGTTCGGGTCCTAAATTTTTAAATCTTTTTTTTAATTCACTTTCATTTTTCATTATTTCAAAAAAACCGAAACGCCTAGGATCATTATAAATTAATTTGAAAGTATCAAATATAAACTCAACATGATTATGTTTTTTTGGTAATGAAGGAGAATTATAAAAACTTGTATTAGTAAAATTTACAGGATTATTTTGATCTAAAATATGAATGGTTCCTGACATTCCTAAATGAATTATACATATAAAACCATTTTCAAAATGGATTATCAGATATTTTGAAAATCTATCAACTTTGATTATTTTTTTTGATGTAAGATAATTCTCAAACTTTTCTGTTATTTTAAACCTTAAATTTCTGTTTCTAATTATTACTTTTTTAATACTTTTTTGTTTGATCTTTTGGTTTAAAGATTGTCTTACAATTTCTACTTCTGGTAATTCTGGCATTTAATACTATATTCAATATATAATTTTTTATGCAACAAAATCTTCAAAATAAAAAAGGACTTGTGCAAAATGTGTTTAATCAAGTCTACAATAAATATGACTTAATGAATGATTTCATGTCTATGGGCGTTCATAGATATTGGAAAAAAAGTCTCATTAATATGATGAACCCAAGATCCAACAGAGAATTAATAGATGTTGCGTGTGGAACAGGTGATATTGGAAAATTATTTTTAGATAATACTAACAAAAATAATAAAATTACTTGTGTTGATCCAAACAAGGGGATGATCAGTGAAGGGAAGCGAAAATTATCAAATTATAAAAATATTAAATGGATTTTAGCAAATGCGGAAAAATTACCAACTCCTGACAATTCCTTTGATTATTATACAATAAGTTTTGGTCTTAGAAATACCAAGAATTTAAAAAAAGCAATATCAGAGGCCTATAGAGTTTTAAAACCTGGTGGTCGTTATTTGTGTTTAGAATTTTCAAAAATTCAAAATTCAAATCTTAATTTTATATATAAAAATTACTCAAAACTTATTCCCCTCATAGGCCAATTTGTAGTCGGAGAAAAGGAGCCTTATGAATATCTTATAAAAAGTATTGAACAATTTATCAATCAGGATGAGTTAGTGTCACTTATGGAAATGAATAATTTCCATAAATGTTCATATAGAAATCTTTCTGGGGGTATTGTTTCGATTCACAGTGGATGGAAAATTTAATGATAAAGAAGCTCATTACACTATTCAAGTTAGGAAGAAAAATTGCAAGATCTGATATTTTAAAAATTGCATCTAAATTTAAAAAACCTCCATTAACTATAACTTTATTGTTTCAAATATTATCAATTTCATTTGAAAAGAAAAAAAAGGATGAATTAATTGAAGATGATGGTGAAAAACTTTCTAAATCATTAGAGTCTATGGGTACAACTTTCATAAAGCTTGGACAATTTCTTGCGACTAGGCCAGATATTATAGGAGAAGAATTGTCATCCAAACTCGAAAAACTACAGGATCGCTTACCACCTTTTACCATTCAAGAGGCAAAAGACATAATTAGGAATGATCTTGGAAGAGATGCATTTAACTCAATAATTGATCTGAGTGAACCTGTTGCTGCCGCATCCATTGCTCAAGTTCATAAAGCAAAAATAAATGATAATGGAACTATTAAAGATGTTGCAATAAAAATTTTAAGACCAGATATAAAAAAAATATTTAATGAAGAAATTGATGCAATGATGCTTTTTGCATTCATAATTGAGTCTTTTAAAAAAAAAACAAAAAGATTAAAACTTGTCGAAGTTGTTTTTTTACTTAAAGAAATAACAAATCTTGAAATGGATTTAAGGTTTGAAGCTGCAGCGGCAAATGAATATGCAGAAAACACTAAAAATGACGTTGGATTTAAAGTTCCTGTGATTTATTGGAATTTTACTAGCGAAAATGTAATGACATTAGATTGGATTGACGGTACTTCAATCAGAGAGGTTGAAAAACTAAAAAGAAAAAATTTAGACACAAACAAACTTGCTGAAGATATAATTCAAAATTTTTTAAGACATGCTGTCAGAGATGGTTTTTTTCATGCTGATATGCATCAAGGAAATATTTTTATTGATCATAGTGGTCAAATTGTACCCATCGATTTTGGTATTATGGGAAGATTAGACAAACTAAGTAAAAGATTTTTAGCAGAAATTTTATTTGGATTTATTCAGAGAGACTATAAGAAAGTTGCTGAAGTTCACCTTGTAGCTGGGCTTGTTCCTAAAAATGTACCAATTGATGATTTAGCTCAAGCACTTCGATCAATAGGTGAACCAATATTTGGTCAAGAAGTTAAAGATATCTCAGGGGGGAAATTACTTAAACAGCTGTTCGATGTGACTGAAAAGTTTAATATGCAAACACAACCACAATTATTAATGTTACAAAAAACCATGGTTGTTGTCGAAGGTGTTGCAAGAAAATTAAACCCTAACACAAATATATGGACAACGTCAAAACCAGTGCTTGAAAATTGGCTCAAAGAAACAAAAGATCCAATAAATAACTTTAATGAAACATTAAGAAATACGTCTGAAGTAATAAAACGTTTACCAGAATTTCCTGAAATTATGGATAAAGCCAATCAAGCTCTAACGTATTTAGCGAGTGGTCAAATACCTCAAAATTCAAATTCATACACAGCTCTGAATGACAAAAAATCCGAGATGATAGCATTTAGAAATCAATCTATTATTGGTGTATTACTACTTGTAATTTTAGGTCTTATAGTATTTTAATTCTGTAGATGAAAAATCTTTCAAATAAAAAAATTTTATTCATAATTTGTGGGGGGATTTCTGCATATAAAAGCTTAGAAACAATTAGGATATTAAAAAAAAACGGCGCAATAATCAAAACTATTCTTACCGAAAGTGCCAAAGAATTTGTTACCCCGTTGTCTATAACCTCTCTTTCTCAAGGCAAAGTTTACTACAATTTGTTTAGTGTGGAAAATGAGGCAGAGATGGATCATATCTCACTTTCAAGATGGGCCGACGTAATCTTAATTGCACCAGCAACTGCAAATACAATTTCAAAGTTAGCACAAGGTATCACTAATGATTTAGCATCAACTGTTGTTTTAGCTTCAGATAAAGATATTTTTTTAGCTCCTGCTATGAATGTAAGAATGTGGGAGCACTTAACTACTAAATTGAATTTAAAGAAGATTGAAGAATTTGGATATAAAACAATTGGTCCAGAAATCGGTGATATGGCATGTGGAGAATATGGAGAGGGCAAAATGTCAGAACCTTTAAAGATTGCAAAAGAAATTGATGATTATTTTTTAGGTAAAATTAATAACAAAAAATTTAAGGCTTTAATTACAGCTGGGCCAACAAACGAATATATAGACCCTGTTAGGTTTATAACTAATAAATCTAGTGGTAAGCAAGGATACGAACTAGCTAAATCATTATCCAAAAAGGGATTTGATACAACACTAATTTCTGGTCCAACTAATCTTAAGATAAACGATGAAATCAATCTTATTAAAGTTGAAACAGCAGATGAAATGTTAATCGCAACCCAAGAAAACCTACCGGTTGATGTAGCAATTTTTTCAGCAGCTGTAGCGGACTTTAAAATAAACAAAACATTTAAAAACAAAATTAAGAAGCAAGATAATTTCAATTTAAATCTAGAGAAGAATTTGGATATACTAAATTATGTTTCCAATCATAATTCGATGAGACCTAAAATGGTTATAGGATTTGCAGCAGAAACAAATGAAATTGTGAAAAATGCAGAAGAAAAATTAAACAAGAAAAATTGTGATTGGATTATTTCTAATGATGTTTCTAATAAAGATATAGGATTTAACTCAGACTACAATGAAGTTACAATTCATTATAAGAATAAAGATTTAATAAGAGAAAAACTTTCTTATAAAAAAAAATCTGAAATTTCTGATGAAATAGTTGATAGAATAATTCATCAATTGAAATAATG
This sequence comes from uncultured Pelagibacteraceae bacterium, assembly GCA_902629575.1. Taxonomy (GTDB): domain Bacteria; phylum Pseudomonadota; class Alphaproteobacteria; order Pelagibacterales; family Pelagibacteraceae; genus Pelagibacter. Next base: position 91,175 of record CACORJ010000001.1, on the reverse strand, counting down.
GCAAAAGTTCTTATCAAAAAATTAGATCCTACAGTTGAATTACCTGCTTATAAAACTGATGGTGCTTCAGGAATGGATTTAATGGCACTCATAAAAGAACCGATAGTTTTAAAACCAAATTCCTCATGTTTGGTGCCTACAGGAATTTCTATTGCATTCTCAAGTGACTTTGAAGTACAAATAAGACCAAGATCAGGACTAGCATCAAAAAAACAAATTACAGTTTTAAACACACCAGGCACAATAGACAGTGATTACAGGGGTGAGTTAAAAGTAATTCTTTATAATCACGGAAACAATGAATTTATAATTAATAATAAAGATAGAATAGCACAAATGGTTTTAACTCCTGTTGCAAAAATAGAATTTGAGGAAACCGATAATCTCCCAATAACAATGAGAGGAGATAGTGGATTTGGCTCAACAGGAAAATGAACATAAGACTTAGTAAAAAAGAAATCGAGAGATACTCAAGACAAATAATATTAAAAAATTTTAGTAATATAGGTCAAAAAAAAATTAAACAGGCTAAAATTTTAATAATCGGGGTTGGTGGACTTGGATGCTCTGTTGCGGAATTCCTGACAAGGGCAGGGGCTGGTCTAATCGGTTTAGTAGATGATGACAAAGTTAGTTTATCAAATTTACACAGACAAAGCCTCTTCAATGAAAATGACCTAGGAAAATTAAAGGTTATATGTGCTAAAAATAAGCTAAATAAGATAAATGGAAACACAAAACTAAATACTTATAAATTAAGATTAAACAATCTAAATGCCTATAAATTAATTCAAAAATACGATTTTATTGTTGATGGTAGCGATAACTTTAAAACAAAATTTTTAATTAATGACTTTTCTCTTAAACTAAAAAAATATCTTGTTGTTGGTGCTATAAATAAATTTGATGGTCATGTTTTAACTTATAATTTTAAAATTAAAAAGACACCTTGTTTAAGGTGTTTTTTTCAAGAAAATATAGTTTCAGATGATATCTTAAATTGTGAATACGAAGGGGTATTAGGAACTATTGCAAGTATTATTGGTACTTTACAGGCTAATGAGATATTAAAACAAATTTTAGGTATAGGAAAAAACTTAAATAATAAAATTCTTATATTAGATCTTCTTAATCTAAAATTTAGAAAAGCAGAAATACGAAAAAGAAAAAAATGTATTTGTTAAAAATTAATTTTTTATTTTTAATAATCTTTATGACAGTTTCACAAATTCATATATCATATGGTAGTGAAAAATACTTATCTTTGAAAAAAAATAAAGTTAATGTCAGATATGGGCCAAGTTTTGAATTTCCGATTAAATATACTTATCAAAAAAAAAATCTTCCTTTAAAACAAATCGATCAAAAAGAAAATTTTAGAAGAATAATTGATCACAAAAAAAATAGTGGATGGATACATATTTCCCAGTTAAAAAAAATTAATTCTGTAATTACTACAAAAGATAAAATAATGTTTAAAAAATCCTCAATATTTTCAAAACCAATTGCAAAAATCAAAAAAGGGCGATTGTTAATAATTCAAAAGTGCGAAGATAAGTGGTGTAAAGTAAAAACAGATCATATCAAGGGGTGGATTGACAAAAATGATCTTTGGGGTGAAATCAAATGAATATAGTGCCTAATTTTTAAAATCAATTTAATTTAAGATCAAATCTGTCTGAGTTCATTACCTTCACCCATGCAGCAATAAAATCATTAACAAATTTATCACTTGAGTCTTCACAAGCATAAACTTCTGCAAGAGCTCTTAGTTGAGAATTTGAACCAAAAATCAAATCAACTCTTGTTGCTTTCCATTTTGTTTTTTGAGTTTTTCTATCTTTTCCTAAAAATGTTTGTTCAGACTTATCATCTTCTTTCCATGTAGTATTCATATCTAATAGATTTACAAAATAATCGTTAGTAAGATAACCAGGTTTATTTGTAAATACTCCATATTTTGACCCATCAAAGTTAGTATTTAAGACCCTCATGCCACCTATAAGCACTGTCATTTCTGGTCCAGTTAGACCCATTAGTTGTGCTTTATCAACCAATTTTTCCTCTGCTGAAACATTTGAAGCTCCTTCATTCAGATAGTTTCTAAAACCGTCTGCCTGAGGTTCAAGAAGACCAAAAGAATGAATATCAGTCTGATCTTGTCTTGCATCTCCTCTACCTGCTGAGAATGGGACATTAACCTTGTGACCTGCTTTTTTAGCAGCCATCTCAACTCCAACACCCCCGGCCAAGACAATTAAGTCTGCCATTGAGACATTTTTCTTCTTATTATCAAATTGATCTTTAATTTTTTTTAAAGCTTTTATCACAATGGAAAGTTTTTTAGGATTATTTACAGCCCAACTCTTTTGCGGTTCTAGCATTATTCTTGCACCATTAGCACCACCTCTTTTATCTGAACCCCTAAAAGTTGAAGCTGATGCCCATGCAGTTGTAACTAACTCTGAAATTGATATTTTTGATTTAGAAATTTTATTTTTCAAATCTTTTATATCTTTGGACTTAAGTTTATACTTTGGTTTATCAATTGGATCTTGCCAAATTAATTGTTCTTTTGGAACTTCACTACCCAAGTAGCAAGCTCTTGGACCCATATCTCTGTGAGTTAATTTAAACCAAGCTCTAGCAAATGCATCATGGAACTCTTTAGGATTTTGATGAAAATGCTTTGTAATTGGTCCATAACTTGGGTCAACTTTCATTGATATATCTGTTGTTTGCATCATTGGTGGATGAAGGACACCTTTTTGGTGTGCATCAGGGACCATTTTAATTTTTTGACCATTTTTTTTTGGAGTCCATTGATGAGCTCCAGCTGGACTTTTTGTTAGCTCCCAATCATGACCGTATAAACAATCTAAATAACCCATATCCCACTTAATAGGATTTTGAGTCCAAGCACCTTCGATACCGCTACTTATTGTATCGACACCTTTTCCAGATTTATATCCACTATTCCATCCAGTAGATTGATCTTGAAGTCTCGAAGCTTCTGGATCTGGGCCTTTGTGAGACTCTGATGCTGCTCCATGAGATTTTCCAAATGTATGTCCTCCGGCTACTAAAGCTGCTGTCTCATAATCATTCATTGCCATTCTTCCAAATGTCTCCCTAATATCGTGTGCTGCTAGTAATGGATCTGGATTTGCATCTGGTCCTTGTGGATTAACGTAAATTAAACCCATATGTGAGGCACCTAGTGGCTGCTCTAGATCTCTTTTTCCACTATATCTTTCTACTCCTAACATTTCTTTTTCTGAGCCCCAATAAATGTCATCCTCTGGTTCCCAAATATCAGTTCTACCTGCTCCAAAACCGAAAGTTTTAAAACCCATAGAGTCTAAAGCTACGTTTCCAACTAATATAAATAGATCAGCCCATGAAATTTTTCTTCCATACTTTTTTTTGATTGGCCATAAAAGCAATCTTGCTTTATCTAAATTCACGTTATCTGGCCAAGAGTTTAACGGAGCAAATCTTTGATTACCGGTCCCTGCGCCACCTCTTCCGTCGCCAGTTCTATAAGTTCCTGCAGCATGCCAAGCTAATCGAATAAATAATGGACCATAATGACCATAATCTGCAGGCCACCATTCTTGTGAGTCTGTCATTAATTTTTTCAAATCTTTTTTGAGGGCTTTGTAATTTAATTTTTTAAATTCTTTAGCATAATCAAATTTCTTATCCATGGGATTAGATAAATTAGAGTGCTGACTAAGAATTTTTAGATTTAAACTATTAGGCCAGAAATCTCTGACTGTTTGACCTCTTCCCGCAGAATATTTCGCAGGTGTACCTGCACCAGTGAACGGACATTTACTAATTTGTTCTGATTTGAAAGATTTTTTTTTAAAACTTTCAATGCTCATTATCTATCTCCTTAATAAAGGTAGTTTATAATGATTCTAAAAAGCTGTCAATTAGTAAAAACTTTCTCAAAAATCAATTCTCTAGTTTAACTAGAACCTCGACCGATTTTATTTTTTTACCATTAATTTTTTTCTTAATATTAATTGGTCCAACATCACATTTATTCAGATCAATTAATTTATTTTTATCAAGATCATAAAAATGATGATGTTCAGAAACATTCGTATCAAAATATATTTTATTAGAGTTGATTGGTATTTGTTTTAAATACCCTTTTTTTTCAAAAGCATGAACGGTATTATAGACTGTCGCTAAAGAAATATGGCTATTTATTTTATTTTGAATTTTTTTTGCTAAATCTTTTACAGTAAAATGAAAAGTTTTCTTTTCGTCAAACAAAGCATTGCATATTTGTACTCTTTGTTTAGTTGGTCTAAGTCCAGAATTTCTCAATTTTTCAGTATATTTCACGACAATAATATTTTTTTAAAGTAACAATTGTTCAAACAACTTTAAAAAGTATATTATTAGCTTATAAAATCAAGTAATAAGAGTATTCAATTATATGAAAAAAAACTCATACACCTACGACGAGCTCATTAATTGTGGCAATGGTGAACTTTTTGGACCTGGAAATGCAAAATTACCACTTCCTCCAATGCTCATGTTTGACAGAATAACTGAAATTAATGATAATAAGGGTGCATTTAAAAAAGGATCTTTAAAAGCTGAGCTAGACATTAAAAAAAATCTATGGTTTTTTAATTGTCATTTTAAAGATGACCCAGTTATGCCGGGATGTTTAGGGCTTGATGCGATGTGGCAGTTAGTTGGTTTTTACTTGGGTTGGATTGGAAATCCGGGTAAAGGAAGGGCTTTAGGAGTAGGGACAGTAAAATTTACAGGTGAAGTTCTGCAAAATGTTAAACAAGTAAAGTATGAAATTGATATGAAGAAAATTATGGCCCCTGGAGGAACTACTGTAGGTTTGGCGAATGGTGTAGTCTTTGCGGATGAAAAAAAAATTTATTCAGCTGATAGCTTAAAAGTAGGATTGTTTAAATAATAATGAAAAGAGTTGTAATTACAGGATTAGGAATTGTCTCTTGCTTAGGTAATAATCAGGAAGAAGTTTATCAATCTTTATTAAATTCAAAGTCAGGAATCTCTTTTGCTGAAGAATATAAAGAACACAACCTTAAGAGCCATGTCCATGGAAAACCAAATATAAAACTTGAAGAACATATAGATAGAAAAACAATAAGATTTATGGGTTCAGGATCTGCTTATAATTATGTTGCTATGAAAGAAGCTATCAAGGACTCAGGTTTAGAGGAAAAAGATGTTAGCAATTTTAAAACTGGAATAGTTATGGGTTCAGGAGGACCTTCAATTGAAAATGTAATTCTAGCAGCAGACAAGACAAGAGCTAAAACTCCTAAACTAATGGGGCCATTTGTAGTACCAAGAACTATGGCTAGTACAGCTTCAGCAACTTTAGCTGTTCCTTTCAAAATAAAAGGGATTAATTACACAATGAGTTCAGCTTGCGCAACTAGTGGACATTGTATTGGTAATTCAATGGAATTAATTCAAATAGGTAAACAGGATATTGTTTTTGCTGGTGGTAGTGAGGAAATACATTGGGCTATGACTGCAATGTTTGATGCCATGACTGCGTTATCCTCAAAATATAATGATAAACCTCAAACAGCATCAAGAGCTTATGATAAAACAAGAGATGGTTTTGTGATCGCAGGAGGTGGTGGAGTTTTAGTATTAGAGGAATATGAACATGCCAAAGCAAGAGGCGCCAAAATATATGCAGAGTTAACGGGTTATGGTGCTACATCAGATGGATATGACATGGTCGCTCCATCAGGTGAAGGCGCAGTCAGATGTATGAAAATGGCAATGACAACCTCTAAAAATAAAATTGATTACATAAATACACACGGAACTTCTACTCCTGTAGGAGATATTACAGAATTAAAAGCTATTAAAGAAACATTTGGAGATAATATACCAAAAATTAGTTCAACAAAATCTTTGTCTGGACATCCTTTAGGCGCTGCTTCAGTTCACGAAGCTATATATTGTTTAATAATGATGAAAAATAATTTTATAGTAGGATCCTCTAATATTAACGAAATGGATGAAGAAGCTAAAAATTTTCCAATAATTACTGAAAACGAAAGAGAGGCAAGTATAAATAGTGTTATGTCTAATAGTTTTGGTTTCGGTGGAACTAATGCAGCTTTAATTTTTGAAAAGGTATAATCATGGGTTTAATGAAAGGTAAAAAAGGATTGATCATGGGTGTAGCAAATGAAAGATCTATTGCCTGGGGTATTTCACAAAAACTTGCTGAGGCTGGAGCTGAACTCGCATTTACTTATCTTGGAGATGCTTTAAAAAAAAGAGTTATTCCGCTTGCTGAAAAATTAAATTCAAAAGTTACATTCAGTTGTGATGTGGAAAAAAAAGATGAAGTTGTAAGACTATTTGAAAGTATTAAATCAAAATGGGGAGAAATTGATTTTATAGTTCATGCTGTAGCTTTCTCTGATAAATCAGAATTATCAGGAGAATATTTAAATACAACTAGGGAAAATTTTTTAAGAAGTATGTTGATATCATGTTTTTCATTCACTGAAGTTTCAAAAGAAGCATCAAAAATAATGAAAAAAGGTGGAAGCTTATTAACCCTTACTTATGAGTCTACTAAAGCAATTCCAAATTATAATGTGATGGGCGTTTGTAAATCAGCTTTAGAAGCAAGTGTTAAATATTTAGCTAGAGATCTTGGAACAAAGGGTATAAGAGTAAATGCGATTAGTGCTGGTCCAATTAAAACTCTTGCCGCTTCAGCAATTGGTGATGCTAAATTTTTATATAAATGGAATGAAGATCACTCTTTTTTAAAAAGAAATGTTGATATTTATGATGTAGGTAATTCAGCTTTATACTTATTAAGCGAGCTTGCAAATGGGGTAACTGGTGAAATACATTATGTTGACGCAGGATATAACAAAGTTGGGATGCCTGACCCAAAAAATATAAGTTAAATCAATTTATTTGAATTGTAGCTTGTTGACCATTTTTTGCAAATGATAAAAATATGTAATCTTCATCATTAAAAATTTCTTTAAGAGCTTTATATTCTCCTACATCCCATCCTGGAAAATTATATAATTCATCAAATACAATCACCGCGCCTTTTTCAAGGAATTTTTTTGTAAGCTCTAAAACTATTTTTGTGGTTTCATAAGTATCTACATCAATATGCATAAAATTTATTTTTGGATTTTTTTCATTTAAGAATCTAGGTAAAGTCTGGTCTATCCATCCTTTTACCGGAATAATATTTTTTTCTAGTTTTGGAATTTTGTTTTTTAAATCAAATGTACCTTTTGTTACTGAGGTACCGACCCAATCCTCTTTTAAACCTTCAAATGAATCGAAACCATAAATTTCTTTTTCTTTAAGAAATTTAGAAAAAAAATTTATAGATGATCCACTAAAAACTCCAAATTCTATGTAGGTCTTTTCAAGGTTTTTATCATTATCAATGGCTTTATTGATAGCATGTTCTCTTAATTTCCATGTATCTAAGAATAGTGATGTTTTAAAATGTTTTTTAAAATTAATATAACATTTCTGTATCTCCTCATTTTCATACATTTGAAATATAGATTGTGGTCTTTTGTAATCAGGTAAAGCATACTGTTTTAATGTATTAAGAGTGTTTTTTATCACTGATAAAAAAGGCATCATATATCTTCTTCTGACTCTTTTAAATTTTTGAAGATAATTTTTTGACATAAAAGTAAAAAATTAACCAGCTTGTTTGATAGATAGTTTCACTTTACCTCTATCAAATCCAATTACCTTTACCTTAACTTCGTCACCCTCCTTAACTACATCAGAGACCTTGGCAACTCTTTTATCAGCTAGCTCTGAAATATGCACTAATCCATCTTGTTTTCCTAAGAAATTTACAAAAGCACCAAACTCCATAATTTTCATCACTTTTCCTTGATAAACTTTATTTAGTTCTGCTTTTGCAGTAATATCTTTGATCATTTGCATAGCAATATTTCTAGACTCTTCGTCTGGAGCAGCAACAGTTACAACTCCCTCATCATTTACATCAACTTTTGCACCTGATTTTTCAACAATCTCTCTAATTGTTGCACCACCTTTACCAATTACCGCAGCAATATCTTTTTTATCAACATTAATTTTTTCCATCTTTGGAGTATGCTTTCCAACATCTGATCTTGATGCAGATAGCGCTTTATTCATTTCACCCAAAATGTGAACCCTGCCATCTTTGGCTTGGCTTAAAGCTTGTTCCATAATTTCAAAAGTTATACCGGTAATTTTGATATCCATTTGAAGTGAAGTGATGCCATCTTTAGTTCCAGCAACTTTAAAGTCCATATCACCTAAATGATCCTCATCACCTAAAATATCTGAAAGAACACTAAAATCATCACCTTCTTTAATCAATCCCATTGCAATACCTGCAACTGGCTCTTTAATTGGCACTCCTGCATCCATTAAAGCGAGTGAAGTTCCACAAACTGTAGCCATTGAAGATGACCCGTTAGACTCAGTAATTTCTGAAACAACTCTAAAAGTATACGGAAATGATTCTTTTGAAGGTAATGAGGAGTGAATAGCTCTCCATGCTAATTTACCATGACCTATCTCTCTTCTACCAGTTCCTATTCTGCCAGTTTCTCCAACTGAAAATGGTGGAAAATTATAATGAAGCATAAACCGTTCCCTTTGGAGTCCATCTAAACTCTCAATTCTTTGTTCATCATCAGATGTACCCAAGGTAGCTGTAACAATTGCTTGCGTTTCTCCTCTTGTAAATAAGGCAGATCCATGTGTTCTTGGCAAGACACCAACCTCACATGAAATAGCTCTTACATCCGACAATCCTCTTCCATCAATTCTATTTTTATTTTTAAGGATATCTGTTCTTACAATAGATTTCTCAATATTTTTTAACTGACTATTAACGTCAAGATCAGTGTAATTTTCATTTTCATCATAAAGTTTTTTGGCTTTATCAGTGATTTCAGATATTTGATTTGATCTATCTTGTTTATCTCTTGTGGCAAATGCTTTTTTAAGATCATCTGTAAATGTTTCTTCAAGTTTTTTCTTAACTTCAGATAAATCTTTTTTTTCAACAGTCCAGTCAGGCTTTTTACATTCTTTTGCAAGCTCCTCTATCATTTCAATGACTGGGACAAATCCTTCATGGCCAAACTTAACGGCATTCAACATCTCTTCTTCAGTTAAACCACTTGCCTCAGACTCAACCATTAAGACGGCATCTTTTGTTCCTGCTACAACTAAATCTAATTTGGATTTTTCTAATTCTACTTTAGATGGATTTAAGATATATTTTCCGTCTATATATCCAACTCGAGAAGCTCCTACAGGACCCATAAATGGCATTCCTGATATAGCTAATGCTGCTGATGAAGCTGTAATTGATAAAATATCTGCTTCATTTTCCTTATCATAAGAAATTACTGTCGGTAATAACTGTACTTCATTTTTAAATTCATCAGGAAACAAAGGTCTAATCGGTCTATCAATAAGTCTTGATATTAATGTTTCACTTTCAGTTGGTCTTGCCTCTCTTTTAAAATATCCCCCTGGAATTTTTCCTGCAGCATAGTATTTTTCTTGATAATTTACTGATAATGGAAAATAATCTACATCTGGATTAACTTTTTTTGCTCCAACCACAGTTGCTAAAACAACTGTTTCACCGCATGTTGCAATAATTGCTCCATCTGCCTGTCTTGCTACTTTACCTGTTTCTAAACTAATTTTTTTTCCTGCTACTTCAATTTCTTTCTTATATATTTTAAACATTTCATTTCCGTTTCGTTTCGTTTCGTTCAATTCTATCTATTTTGATCATTACTTTCTTAAATTCAATTTCGACAGTACATTTTTGTAGGAATCCACTTTATTTTTTTTTAAATATTCCAACAATTTTTTTCTTCTATTAACTGCTCTTAACAATCCAACTGAAGAGTGCTTATCTTTTTTAAATTGTTTGATGTGTTTTGATAGAATTTCTATCTTCTCAGTTAGCAATGCAATTTGTATTTCTGAAGAACCTGTGTCTTTATCATGGATTGCTAATTCTTTAACTTTATTTGTCATACTTTATTTCCCTTACTTGTTTGTTTCTTTGATTAAATTCTCAATTTTTTCTGCATACTCAAAAGACTCATCTTTCCTAAAAAGTAGTTTTGGTAAAAATTTTACAATAACTTTTTTTGATAAAATTTTTCTTATCAAAAATGAGTATTCTTTTAATCTGCTAATTATCTCATCCGCATCTTTACCGCCAAGCGGTAATACATAAGCTTTGGCAATTTTTAAATCTTGACTCATTTTTACTTCAGTTACAGTAATCATGTTTGTTTCCAAATTAGGTAGCTTCGCCTCATTTTTTATAAAAATCATACTTAAAGACTGTTTTATCATTTCTCCAACTCTTAATTGTCTCTGTGTGATTGGTTTACCTATTCTATCAGCCATTAGATTGTTCTCTCTTTCGATATAATGTTAAATGCCTCTATAACGTCGTCTTTTTGAAAATCCATATAGTCTTTTATCGTAATTCCACATTCCTGGCCATTACTTACCTCTTTAACCTGATTTTTTTCTCTGAATAAAGAGCCTACTTTTCCAGTGAAAATAATAGATCCATCCCTGATCAATCTTACTTCCGAAACACTAGTTATTTCTCCTTCTGTAATCTTACATCCCGCAACTTTTCCAGCTCCTGAGACCTTAAAAATTTCAAGAATTTTTGCAGTTCCAGAAATTGTTTCTTCAACATCAGGTGTAAGTAATCCAGACATTTTTTTCTTAATATAATCTAAGACTTCGTAAATAATATTATAAGCTGATATTTTTATATTTTCATTTTCTGCAAGCTTTTTTGCTTCTTTGCTTGGTTTTACATTAAAAGCGATTAAAACAGCATTTGAAGCTTTAGCTAGAGTAACATCGGTTTCAGTTACCATCCCAACATCAGCTAATATAATTTTTGGTTTAACTTCATCATGATTTATTTGGCTAATTGCATTTTTAATAGCCTCTGATGAACCATGAACATCAGATTTAATAATTAAATTTAATTCCTCAGTAGATTTGTTAGAAAAGGCAGATTCTTGTGTTGCAAATGTCAATGGATTTTTACCAACTTTTGCTTCATCAGCTCGATTTTCACTTAGTGTTTTTGCCTCTTTTTCATTATCTAAAACAATAAAATCATCTCCTGCTTTACCTGCTCCATTAATACCTAAAATCTCTACAGGAGTTGATGGAGTAGCTTGATCAATGTTTTTTCCTTTATCATCAATTATTGCTCTTACCTTTCCCCATTTTAATCCACTTACAAAAAAATCTCCTTTTTTCAATGTTCCAGTTGTTACAATAATTGTTGCTACCGGGCCTCTACCTACATTAATTTTCGACTCTAATACAATCCCTGTTGCCTTAGAATCAAAATCAGTTTTTAAGTCCAAGATTTCTGCTTGAAGTATTATTGCTTCAACTAATTTATCTAGATTTAATTTAGTCTTAGCAGAGACCTCAACCATTAATGTATCTCCTGATAAATCCTCAGCAATTAATTCGTGTTCAAGTAACTGATTTTTAATTTTTTTTGGGTCAGCTTCTGGCAAATCACATTTGTTAATTGCAACTACTATTGGAACATTTGCTGCTTTAGCATGTTTTATTGACTCAATTGTTTGTGGTTTAACCCCATCATCTGCCGCTACTACTAAAACTACGACATCAGTTAATTTTGATCCTCTTGCCCTCATTTCAGTAAAAGCAGCATGACCGGGCGTATCAATAAATGTGATTTTGTTAGAATTACTCTCAATTTGATATGCTCCAATATGTTGTGTAATACCTCCAAATTCACCTGAAACTACATTAGCACTTCTCAAGACATCGAGAACTGAAGTTTTTCCATGATCAACATGGCCCATCACCGTCACTATCGGTGGTCTATTTTTCAAGTTTTCAACTCTTGTTGCTTTAATTTTTTTAATTATTTCCTCAGCTTTTTCTTCACGTATTGGATTATGGCCAAATTCTTTAACTAAATATTCTGCTGTATCAGCAGCTAAAGTTTGATTAATTGTTACTGTCACCCCCATCCCAAAAAGATGTTTAATTACATTGCTAGATTGTTCAGCCATTCTGTTTGCAAGCTCTCTAACAGTTATGGCCTCTGGGATATTTACATCTCTTTTGACAGGTTTTAAACTATCTTGATTGTCATTTTTGTTAAGATTTTTTTGTTCTTTTTCTCTCGCTCGTTTTACAGACGCTAAACTTCTTTCTTTAGCCTCTATTTCATCACTTAATGCTCTGGACACAGTTAACTTAGTTTCTCTTTTTTTTGTGCCTAATTTAATTTTTTTATTTTCACTTTCTCCCTTTAGTCTTTTTGTAGCCCTTTGTTCAGCAAGTTTTCTTTTTTCGAAATCATTGATAACCGGTGTAGACTTAAAGCCAAATGATGTTTTAAACTGAGCTCCACGATTGAATGATGATAAGTTTTTTTGTCTATTTCCTGCTCCAGAGGGTTTGAAAGTAGATCCTTTTTTGGTGAAATTGTTTTTAGACTTTTCAATTACAATTGATTTTTTTCCTTGCGACTTAATTAAATCTAAATTTTTGATAGACTTTTTGGCTGAACCTGAAATCGTTAATTTTGTTTTTTTGTTTTCCATAACTCATCACTCAATCTTTATAAACAATACTTCGAGCAGACATTATTAATTCGTCTGCCTCTTCTTTTGATAAAGCAAAATCCTCAAGATATCCCTGTATTTTTACCCTTTCGCCTTTTACAACATCATATCCACCAGTTAATTCATCAGATGCTAAATCAGCAAAGTCTTCAAGAGTGAGAATTTTCTTTTCACCCAACGTAACAAGCATTCCAGGAGTTAAACTTTTTAAATTTATCAAAGCTTCATCTAAACCAAGATCTTTAATTCTCTGAGAAATATCCTCTTGATCTTTCTCATAAAATTCGTTTGCTCTCTCAATCAAGGCTTTTGCAGTATCTTCTTCAATACCTTCAATTTTTGTTAAATCTTCAGCTTTACTATCTTTTATATCATCAATCGTTGAGAATCCTTCAGCTACTAATAGCTGCCCAAGGGTTTCATCTAGTTCTAAATTTTTTACAAAGTTCTCAGTTTTTTCTTTAAACTCTTGTTGTCTTCTCTCAGAATCCTCTTGGTCTGTCATTATGTTTATTTCATAATTGAGAAGTTTTGTAGCCAATCGAACATTTTGACCCCTACGACCGATTGCCTTACTTAAATTTTCCTCTGTTAAAATTACATCCAATTTTTTTCTCTCTAAATCTACATTCACTCTTTGTACTTCAGCTGGAGATAATGCGTTTGAAACCAACATAGCTGGGTCATCGGACCAATTTACTATATCAATTTTTTCACCTTGTAATTCATTTACTACTGCTTGTACTCTAGAACCTCTCATACCCACACATGCTCCAACGGGATCTATTGACGTGTCTACTGCTTTAACACATATTTTAGCTCTACTTCCTGGATCTCGTGATGAAGATTTAATTTCAATCAAACCATCATAAATTTCCGGAACTTCTTGGACAAATAATTTTTCCATAAACTTTGGATGTGCTCTTGATAAAAATATTTGTTGACCTCTCGGTTCTCTTCTCACATCATGGCAATAAGCTTTTACTCTGTCGCCCGCTTTAATATTTTCTCTTGGTATCATCTCATTTTTTTGAATAATTCCCTCTGTTCTTCCAAGATCCACAATGACATTTCCAAATTCTAATCTTTTAACTATTCCACTTAAAATTGTATCTTTCTTATCTATAAAATCATTATATTGTCTTTCTCTCTCAGCTTCTCTTACATTAGTATTAATAACTTGTTTTGCTGTTTGGGCTGCTATTCTGCCAAAGTCAAATGATGGAAGTGGTTGTAGAACTTCATCACCAATTTTTTTATCTTTGTTTAATTCATTTAACAAAATTGCATCTTTAAGATTTATTTCTGTATTTGTGTTGTCAGGATTTTCTGAAATTATAAGTTTTCTAAATAATTCAATGTCACCATTCTCACGATTTATCAAGACTTTAATATCATTATCTTGACCAAATTTTGATTTTGCAGCCTTTGCTATTCCTGTTTCCATTGAGCTTATTATCAATTCTTTATCAATAGATTTTTCCAATGCAACGGCCTCAGCAATTCTTAATAACTCCAGTTTATCTGCTCTTTTATTTAACATTTTTTTGTCTGCTCCAAAAAAAAATGGGCTCAAGCCCATTTTGAATATCCAATAATGTAACGGTAATATATTAAAGTTTTTTTTTAATTCAATAGAAACTATTTCGAAAAAACTGAAGTTTTATCTGTTTTTTCCCAAGAAAATGCTCCATCATCTTCAGGCGTTCTTCCAAAATGACCATAAGCTGATGTTTTTTCATAAATTGGTTTGTTCAATTGCAGCATCTCTCTAATTCCTCTCGGGCTTAAATCAAAATTTTCTTTAATTTTTTCCTCAACAAATTTGTTTTTTTCTAAGTCTTTATCGAATAAATCCACGTATATAGATAAAGGTTTTGATACACCAATTGCGTATGCAAGTTGTATTAGGCATTTATCAGAGATTTTTGATGCAACAATATTTTTTGCTATATATCTAGAAGCATAAGCAGCAGATCGATCTACTTTGGTTGGATCTTTCCCAGAAAATGCCCCTCCTCCATGAGGAGCAGCACCACCGTAAGTATCTACAATTATTTTTCTTCCAGTTAAACCACAGTCACCATCTGGCCCTCCTATAACAAAATTACCTGTTGGATTAACGTAAAATTCATTTTCATTAAATCCCTCTAAAAAAATTTTTGGAATTGTTTTTAACATGTAAGGTCTAAGTAGTTCCCTTACTTTAGCTTGATCAACCTCAGGGGAATGTTGAGATGAAATCACAACAGATTTAACTCTTTTAGGTTTTCCATTTTCATACTCAAAGGTAACTTGACTTTTAGAGTCAGGTTCAATGTGTTTTAATTTTCCAGATTTACGATCCTCAGCCATTAATCTTAAAATCTTATGAGAATAATATATTGGAGCTGGCATTAATTCATTAGTTTCATTGCAGGCGTATCCAAACATTATTCCTTGATCTCCTGCTCCCTCATCTTTATTACCAGATGAGTCCACACCCATAGCTATATCAGCTGATTGCGAATGAAGGTGACATTGAATTTCAGTTGCATCTTTCCAGGTAAATCCATCTTGATCATATCCGATATCTTTTATGCAATTTCTTACTTTTAGAATTAGATCCTCATTTTTGATTTCAGGACCTCTAATCTCACCGGCAAGTACAACTTTGTTGGTGGTTGTAAGTGTCTCACATGCAACTCTAGAAACTGGATCTTTTGATAAATAACTATCTACAACCATATCAGATATTCTATCTGAAACTTTATCTGGGTGTCCTTCAGAAACAGACTCACTAGTAAAAAGATAATTTTTTAAATTACTCATTATGAAATTCTATTAAATGAAAACATCAAAAAAATATACAACAAAATTAAAATTAAAAACATATTATTACCTTGTTTTGAAAACAAAGTGCTATTTGAAACTCTTTTTTCATAAAAATCTATGTAACCCGAATTACTTAAAGAAATTTTTTTTTCAACTGAGCCTACTGGACTTATGATTGCTGTTATTCCGTTATTAGCAGACCTAATCACATACTTGCCACTTTCAATCGCTCTAAAAATACTGTGAGTAAAGTGCTGATAAGGGCCTATGGAGTCACCAAACCAACCATCCTCGGAAATATTTACAATGTAATCAAAGTTATCATTATCAAAAATTTTACCAGAGTAAATTATCTCATAACAAATGAGTGGTAATATCTTTATTATAAAGTCATCATCCTTTACTGTAATAATTTCTCTTTTGTCTCCTTTTGTATAGGATTGATAATTATTTGTTAGAGATTTTAAACCGAAATTAGATAAAATCTTTTCAAAAGGTAAAAACTCACCAAAAGGAACAAGATTAACCTTATTATATGCTGAAACTACGTTAAGCTTATGATCATACAACGAAAAAGAATTATAATATTTATTTTTACCACTAATATTATCAAAATGATTAATTCCAATTACTATTAAATGATTCTTGTTGAATCTTTTATTAAATAAAAATTCAAAATCTTTTAAATCTGATTGATTTATTTGTGGAATTATTCCTTCAGGCCAAATGAACAGTGTTTTAGTATCTGGATTAGGATCACTAAGCTGAATTAATTCATCAATAACCGTCTTTGTGTTAGTATTTTCAAAAAATCTATTTATTTCAATTTCTGAACCAATCACTCTTATCAAGCGGTCATTTTTAATTTTTTCTAATAACTGAAAGGATTTTATTTTGTAAAATCCATACACGTAAAATATAATTGGTAGAAGTAATAAAATAATACAAAACAAAATTTCCTTTTTATTCTTTTTTAAAAAAAATATTGCTAGACTCGAAAAAAAAGAAATACAAATAACATTGAATGCATAAGTACCTAACAAAGATATAATCTGTAATATTTCAATATTATTTGAAAAACTATATGCGATTAAATTCCAAGGAAAACCTGTAAAAACGAGCCCTCTTAAAAATTCACTTAATCCAATTAATAGCGAAAATAACATTAAATTACTTAATGCATTTTTAAGATTTATCAAAAAAAAACAATAAGTAACAATCCCATAGAATATTGCAAGAAATGAGGGAATTAATATCAATGCTAGCGGAATTAGAAATTCAAAATTATCGTCAAATTCTAATGAAAAAGTGATCCAATATAAATTTGATAAAAAATAACCAAAACCGAACAACCAACCAAAAAGAAAAATATTATCCCTCTTGAAAGACTTTTTTTTTATATAAAGAAAATAGAAAAACAAACTAAAAGTAATAAAATTTATAAAAACAAAATTATAAGGTGGTAAACTTGATGATGTTATAATTCCTAACAAAATCAAAAAAGGAAACTCTATATATTTTTTATTTTTCAATTTAATAAATTTTCTTTATTACTGAATTATAAATTTTTTTTTCTTCATTAAACATTTTTTTGTAATCCTTCATTTTTGTATGATCAAAATCTAGCAAATGTAAAAATCCGTGTATAAAAGTTTTTATTACTTTGTCTTTAAATAATTCTAGACCTTGATTTTTTGGCCTGTTCATAAACTCATAACTAATTATAATATCCCCAATATATCTATTATCTTTAATTTTAATTTTTTTTTCAGAAGGAAAAGAAAGTATGTCCGTTGCTTTATTCTTATTTCTAAAATCTTTGTTTAATTTTTTAATTCTTCTATTATTAGACAGCAGTAAGGATAAAAATACTTTTTTGTTGTAAAACTGATATTTTTTTGGAAATGCTTCACAAATCGATTTAAAAAAATAATTTTTTTTTTTTATTTTTTTTGACCAATTTTTATCTTCTGACAGTACATCAATTTTAATCATTTTGATTGCTATACGCCTTAACAATCTTAGAAACTAGAGGATGTCTAACAACATCAGAATGATCAAAATCTACAACTGCAATCTCATTTAAATGAGATAAAAGTTTTTTCGATTTATTAAGTCCAGACATATTTTTATTCGTTAGATCTATTTGAGATGGGTCGCCATTGACAACAATTTTAGAATTTTCACCAATTCTTGTTAAAAACATTTTTATTTGAGTATCTGTAGCATTTTGAGCTTCATCAAGAATAGCAAAAGAGTTTTTTAAAGTTCTACCACGCATAAATGCCAACGGAGCTATTTCTATGTCGCCAATTTCAATCATTCTTTGTATTTTTTCAAAATGAAATAAATCATATAATGAATCGTATAAAGGTCTTAGATATGGGTCGACTTTTTCTTTCATATCACCAGGTAAAAACCCTAACCTTTCACCAGCTTCAACAGCTGGTCTAGATAAAATAATTCTCTCAATTTTTTTTTCAAGAAGCATGGTTAAACCTACTGCTACAGCCAAAAAGGTTTTTCCAGTACCTGCTGGTCCAGCGGAAATGACAATATCACTTTGCCTTAAAGCTCTTACATATTTCTTTTGTTTTTCAGACCTGGGAATTATAGATTTTTTTGGTGTCTTAATTATATCAGTAACATTTTGATTTTTTACTTTTTCATTTATCATAAATTTATCTATAGATGATAATATGTCTTTGTTTTCGATATTTCCATTATTAATAAATTGATTAACTAAAAATTGTATTGCATTTTTTACCAATTCATTTTTTTCTGAGGTTGATTTAATTAGAATTGAGTTACCTCTGGAGTAAAGTTTTGATGAAGTAATCTTTTCTAACTCTTTTAGGTTTTTGTTAAATTCGCCGACTACTCCCATAAGCAAGTCGTTATCATGAAATATGACGCTCAATGTATCATTATCTGAGTATACAAATTTTAAGTTTGCATCAAATTTTTTTTTTGTATTAATACTCAATGTTAGGCCACCTTAAGTTTTTTTTGATCTACAGCATACCCAAATAATGTATTTTGATTACTATTCAAAATTTTTATCTTCACAATTTTTCCAATAAGATCATCATCGCCATCAATCAATACCGATGTCATATACTCAGATCTTCCAAATAGTCTCTTTTCATCTTTAGTTTTATTTTCAACCAGAACATCAATGGTATTGCTCTCTAAAGATTTGTTTTTATCAAGTTGATTTTTAAATAATATTTCTTGGACTGTATTTAATCTTTTTTTTGATATGTTTTTATCAATAATTTCAAGGTTTTCTGCTACTGTACCTGGTCTTGGGCTAAATATAAAAGAAAATGAATTTATAAATTTTACCTCTTTTATTAGATCTAATGTTTCTCTAAAGTCCTGTTCTTCTTCTCCAGGATAAGCAATAATAAAATCACTTGAAAATTCAATTGATGAATTAATTTTTTTAAATTTTTCGTAAATTTTGAGATATTCTTTTATTGTATGTTTTCTGTTCATAAGTTTTAAAACTTTATCAGAACCACTCTGAACTGGTAGATGTACTAAAGGCATAAGTTTTTTTGTATCTTTATATATTCCAATCAAGTCATCTGACATATCTCTTGGATGGGAAGTAGTATATCTAATTCTTTTAATTTCATCTAATTTTTCTATTTCAGAAATTAAATTTGAAAGTTTTAGATTACCATCTTTATAAGCATTTACATTTTGACCTAAAAGAATTATTTCCTTTGTTCCTTGATCAGCTAAATATTTTGCTTCATCTATAATTTGCTTAAATGGTCTTGAATATTCTGGACCCCTTGTGTAAGGAACAACGCAAAAATGGCAAAACTTATCACAACCTTCTTGGATAGTTAAAAATGATGAAGACTTACTTGATTGAATTTTTATTCTGCTCAAATATTCAAATTTACTTACAGCATCAAAATTTGTTTCCTCAATTTTTTTTCTATATGTGTAATTTAAAATCGAGTCATTTATCTTATGATATGCTTGAGGTCCAATAACTAAATCTATATATGGTTCCCTTTTTAACATTTCCTCATTTTCTGCCTGAGCAACACATCCAGCAATTATTACTAAAGGCTTTTTTTTTGATCTAAAAATTTTTTTTACTCGACCAATTTCATGGTAAACTTTTTCTTTAGCTTTATCTCTTATATGACATGTGTTTAATAAATAACAATTTGCGTCTTCATATCTATCAGTTTTAACGTAACCAATTTTTTTAACAGTGTCATAAATTCTGTTTGAGTCATATTCGTTCATTTGACATCCAAATGTCTTTATAAAAATTTTTTGATTCATTTATTGAGATTTTTTTTTAACACCATAGAGCTCTAATCTATGATCTACTAAAGAGTATCCATACTTTTCTGCAATTTTTTGCTGAATTTGGTTAATTTCTTCATCAACAAATTCTATAATTTCTCCAGTTTTTATATCTATCAAATGATTATGATCATCATTTAATTCATACCTAGCTTTTCCAGTTTTAAAATCATGTTTAGTTAATATTCCTGCTTCTTCAAAAAGTTTTACAGTTCTATAAACTGTAGCGATACTTATTTTGGGATCAATTTTAGAAACCCTATTATACAACTCATCAACATCAGGATGATCTGACTCTCCGTATTCTTCCTTCGACTCTAATATTACTTTTGCTATTGTTCTTCTTTGGTCAGTTAATTTAAGACCTTTTCTCTGGAATTTTTGCTCTAATTTATCTGTCATACTTAATTTTAACTTAAATAAATGGGATTAATCAAATTTTTTTTAATATTCATTTTATCACATAAATTTGGAATATTTTCATATTTATTGTTATTTATTTGATCAAAATCATCAAAACTAAAACAATAATAGTCAATACTTTTTGCAACATGCAAAGCTTTTGCAATAGCTATAGAATTTCTAATACCTGCAAAACTCCCTGGGCCTCGATTTATATATAATCTCGAAATTTCATTTAATTTAAGATTATAATTGTTTAAAAATTCATGAATTAAAATTGTTAATTTTTCATAATTAGTTTTACTATTTTCATAACTAACACTATAAACATTCTTATCTTTAATGAGCATTAAAAATATTTTTTTATTAGCAGCATCAATTATCAAATTATTCATTTTCTTTTTTTTAATTTCAACAAACTCTAAAGCAGATCAAAATAATATCAAACAATATTCAGAAGATGAAGGTGTATTGTCTATTATGTACCATAGATTTAATGAAAATAAATACCCTTCTACAAATATTCGAATGAACGTCTTTAAAGAACATTTAAGATTGATAGAAGATTTGAATTATAAATTTATTCACCCAGATAAATTTAAAGAAAATTTTGATAGTCCCAAAAAACAAAAAAAAATACTCTTGACTATAGATGATGGTTTTCAATCATTTTATGATTTTGCATGGCCCTATTTAAAAGAGAATAAAATTCCTTTCCTTTTATTTATTTCAACTGAGCCTGTTGGTCATAAAGGTTATATGACATGGGAACAAATAAATGAAGTCGCAAAAGAAAGTTTTGCTGTAATCGGCCATCATTCTCATTCACATGAATATTTAATTGAGAAAAGTAAAGATGAATTTATTAAAGATATAAAAAAAGCAAATTTAATTTTTAAAGACAAACTTGGTTACGTGCCTAATTTATTTTCATATCCTTTTGGAGAATATAGTGAATTTATGAGAAATTACATTTCAAATAATTTTGATTTAGCTTTTGGTCAACACTCTGGGGTAATAGATGTTAATAAAGAAAAATTTCAACTTCCTAGATTTCCAATCAACGAGAATTATGGAGAATTAAAAAGATTTAAGTCTATAATTAAAACATATCCACTGGAATATAAAAATTTATATCCTTTTGAAAAAAAAATTGATAAGCAAAAAAATCCACCAAAATTTTCTGTAGAATTTTTTAAAAATCAAAAAAATATTAAAAGTATTTCTTGTTATTCTAATGAGGGAGGTAAATGGGAGAAATCTCAAATAGTACATGATAGTAATGTTGTAAAAATTAAATTTAGAGAATCTTTCAAACCTAGAAGAGGAAGAATAAATTGTTCGTTAAACGATGAAGGTAAATGGAGGTGGTTTGGAACTCAATTTATAATAATGGAGAATTAAATAAGGCTTTCTAACTCGAGACTTGATGGTAAAAGTTTTGCATTGTCAAAATCCTTTAAGTCGTTCTGCTCAATAATTTTTTGTAAAGTTTTGACATATTGTTGTCCTGTCTCAGCATATTCATCTAAGTATTGCGATAGAATAATACTATCTAGGGATTTTCCTGAATCCCTTAGATAAGCTCTAGCTATTCTAAATTCCTTATAAGTTTTATGAGTATTAAGATTTCTTTGATACGCCCTTACTGATGCTTGAAGAACATTAAATCTCATTACTTTATGTCCTTTGCTTTCATCAGCCTCTTTGGGTTTTAACCCTTCACCAGACCAAGTCCATTGGCCAAATAGTGCATTACCCTCTTGTGCAAACCTCGAAGTACCCCAGCCTGTTTCTTTTGCTGCTTGCGCTAATGCAAGAGATACTGGAATTTCATCCATTCTTATTTTTAATGTGGACAAATCTTTAGATGGAATTCCATATTGTTTATATTTTTTATCTAACCATTTTTTCTCGAGATCTGAATTATTACTCTTGTTTATAATGCTGAATAATCTTTTTCTATCGAGTCTAATGTTATTATTTTCTTGAAGTATTAAAGGTAACACTATTTGTATAAAAAACTCTTTTCTTTTTTTTGTATTTTCAATCATCTTAATTTCACGAGGGAAAGAGTCTAATGCAACTGGTTTCACTAATTTATTTTTTCTAATGTCATCTAACTTATAACCAGTATCTTCATAAAGTTGCTTGATTGTTGTGGCATCAAGTCTAACCGCGTCGGTTTCTTTTTCATTTAAACTGTAAATATCAACTAACAAATCACTTTCGTCATAATTTTCGTCTTTTTCAAAAATTTTATTTTTCTGATTATCTAAGGCATAAGCTAGTACAGTTTTTGAATTATTTCTAAATTCCTTGGTATTTAAAATATTATTGTCAGTAAAATTTATAATTATGGGCAATGAGTAAAATATAAAAATGATTACAAAACTACTTAAAAAAATTCTTGCAAGAGGTCCAAGATTATTTTCATCTAGAGTTTTAAAAACTTTTATTTTTTTGTTTTTAAAAATTTTTCTCATTTATACTGCTATTACTTCTTTTACCTCAGGTAAATAGTGACATAGAAGATTTTGAACTCCTTGTTTTAAAGTTATAGTTGAGCTTGGACATCCTGAACAACTACCTTGCAGTTGAACGGTCACTACACCGTCCTTAAATCCTTTAAATTTGATATCACCACCATCTCTAGCCACTGCAGGTTTTATCTTTTGATCTAAAATTTTAACAATTTTCGTTTCAATTTCTCCAAGATTTTCATCAATCTCAAATGGACTTTTATCAATAACAAATTGTTTTCCACCTGAGTAAAAATCATTAATGAAAGATATTATGATATGTTTAATTTCATCCCAAGATATATTGTCATATTTGTTGACAGAAATAAAATCTTTACCTAAGAAAATACCCTCTACTCCTTTTACAGATATCAAATTTTTAATAAGCTCGTTTTTTACCTCATCTTTTTTTGTGATTTCAAAAGACCCATTATTAGAGACTATTTTCCCTGGCAAAAATTTTAATGAATTAGGGTTTGGTGTTATCTCAGTCTGAACAAACATTATTAATATATAATCAATAATTTATAAATTTAAACTTCTTTAAAAAAAAGACTTAAAAACCTATAATTTCGTGGATTTTTTTTAACTTTTTGGATGCAATATTGTTAGCTTTTACATGGCCGTCAAAAAGAATTTTGTCTAAAAATTTTTTTTCATTGATCAGCTTTTTTATCTCTAATGAAATTGGATTTATTTTTTCAACTAAAACTTGAGAAAGTTTACTTTTGAATTCTGAAAAATTTTTACCTTCAAATTCATAAATAGATTTTTCAAGTGTTAAGTCCATTAAACTAGAATATATACCTAAAAGATTTTTTGCTTCTGGTCTTTTTTTAAGTTCATCTATACTACCCGGTATAGGTAGAGCATCCGTCTTTGCTTTTTTAATTTTGTTAACCATTACGTCTTTATCATCTGTTAAGTTTATCCTACTTAAATCTGATAATTCAGACTTACTCATTTTTTTCGTTCCATCTTTCAAGCTCATTATTCTCGCAAATTGTTTTTGTATTAAAGGCTCTGGAGCTTTAAAAAAAGTTCCAACACTATAATCATTGTTGAATTTTTGAGCAATATCTCTACACAATTCTAAATGTTGTTTTTGATCTTCTCCTACTGGTACATGACTTGAGTCGTATAATAAAATATCAGCTGCCATTAATATTGGATAGGAATATAATCCAATGCTTGCTCTCTCCTTGTCTTTACCAGCTTTTTCTTTGAATTGTGTCATTCTATTTAACCAACCCATCCTAGCAACACAACTTAATATCCAAGCTGCCTCTGAATGTGCTGGTACAGCAGATTGATTAAATATGATGCTTTTTTCATGATTAATTCCACATGCAATAAACGTCGCTACAGTTTCTCTTATATTATTTCGCAGCTCTTCAAAATTTTGTTTTACAGTAATTGCGTGAAGATCAACCACACAAAATATACAATCATTTTCATTATCGTTATTAAGCTTAACAAAATTTTTTATTGCACCTAAATAATTTCCCAAATGTAAATTGCCTGTAGGCTGAACACCTGAAAATATTTTTTTACCCATTTCAGTACTTTAATTTAATATCATCTAATTGAAAAGCCTTGATAAAGTAAGATACAAATAAGTAAAAACTAAGCCCTAAAATAACTGAAAGAACTAAATAAATTGGTTTGTAAGAATTATCAAAAGATAATTGGTAATCGAATAATATCAATAAATAATTAAAAAATAAGCCCATAACAATTGATGAAAATACTATCTTAAAAAATCTCATTATAAAAATTTCATTAAATGTAAATAATTTTCTATTTCGAAGAATAAGGAATAAAATTATTAGATTAAACCAAGATGAAATTGTGGTTGCTATAGGAATAATTATAAAACCAA
The DNA here is from genome assembly GCA_902629575.1 of uncultured Pelagibacteraceae bacterium. GTDB lineage: Bacteria > Pseudomonadota > Alphaproteobacteria > Pelagibacterales > Pelagibacteraceae > Pelagibacter. Next base: position 66,501 of record CACORJ010000001.1, on the reverse strand, counting down.
TCAAATTAAAGAAATATAGACTTATTAAAATATTAATAATGACAGATACCAAGGAAATATAAAAAGGTGTTTTAGTATCTTGATTAGCAAAAAAGAAATTACTAAAAACTTTTATCATTGCAAAAGCAGGTAAACCAAAACTGAAATAATATAAAGCTTTTGATGAGTTTAATACAGAATTTCTGTTAAATTCTCCGTATCCAAAAAGAGCTGAAATTATTTCCTCTGATGCTATGAATAATGCTACCGAAGCTGGTAAACTTAAAAATAAACTTAATTCTAATGCTTTATTTTGAATTAAGTCAATTTTTTTTTTATTATTTTTTTTAATGTGTTTAGATAATTGTGGAAGAATTACAACTCCAATAGCGATACCAGCAATTGCTAAATTAATTTGATAAATTCTATCAGCATAATAAAGATAGGATACTGCACTAGCCTGAAATGAGGCAATGATTGTTCCAACTAAGATATTTATTTGAGTTACACCGGACGAAAAAATACTTGGGAGTAATTTTCTAAAAAATATTCGTACTTTAGATGAGATTTTAACCTTAAATTCAAATTCTAACTTAAAATATTTTTTTACAAAATAATATAAAAATATAATTTGCAATATTCCTGAAAAAGTTACCCCATATGATAAATAGTAAACTAATTCATCTCCTAATATTTTGGATATTGATAAAATAACAATTAAAATAATATTTAATATGATTGGTGCAGCTGCAGCAGCAGCGAATCTATTATGTGAATTAAGTATTGCAGAAAAAAAGGATGATAGAGATACCAATAATAAAAAAGGGAATGTAAATCTTGTAAGATTGATCGCTAAACTCATTTTTTCATGATCTCCGATAAAACCTGGGGCAATTAAAGAGACAAATATTGGCATAAATATTTGTGCTAATAAAACTAAAAAAAATAGTATCAAAAATAATAAATTAAAAACATCATTAGCAAATTTATTAGAATTATTTTTTCCTTTTAATAATTCAGAAGAGTAACTTGGAACAAAGGCTGCGTTAAAAGTTCCCTCAGAAAATAATCGTCTAAAAGTATTTGGTATTCTAAATGCCACAAAAAATACGTCAGCTAAAAAACTTGTGCCTAAAAATATAGCTATTAGAATATCTCTTAGATAACCAAGTAATCTGCTTATTATTGTAAAAAAACTAAAAGTGCCTGTTGACTTAATTAAGTTCATAAATCATATTAGTCTTAAATTTACCCCATTTGTACATCTAAATACTTAAAATGAAAAAAACAAAGACTGATCACTACACCGAAAAAGAGGCATTAGAATTTCATACTGATAAAAAACCAGGAAAAATAGAAATTATTTCCTCAAAAAATATGACAACTAAAAGAGATCTTGCCTTAGCTTATTCTCCTGGCGTTGCCGCCCCTGTAAGAGCAATAAGTAAAAATCCAGAAACAGTATATGATTATACGAGTAAGGGAAATTTAGTTGCGGTAATAAGCAATGGTTCTGCAATACTTGGGATGGGAAATTTAGGAGCTTTAGCCTCTAAGCCTGTTATGGAAGGAAAGGCTATATTATTTAAAAGATTTGCTGATATAGACTCAATTGATCTAGAGATAGATTCTCAAAACTCAGAGGATATTATTAATTCTATTAAAAATTTTGCTCCTTCTTTCGGTGGTATTAATTTAGAAGACATTGCGGCTCCAAATTGTTTTATTATAGAAGAAAAACTAAAAGAAATTTTAGATATTCCAGTTTTTCATGACGATCAGCATGGGACAGCAATAATCACAAACGCGGCTTTAATAAATGCCCTTGATATAAATAAAAAAACGATAAAAAAAATTAAAGTTGTAATTAATGGTGCTGGAGCGTCTGCTATGGCCTGTGCAAACTTATTTAAAAGAAGTGGTGTGTCACAAAAAAATATTACAATGATCGACAGAACTGGAGTTATTTATAAAGGAAGAGAAAAATTAAATCAGTGGAAATCAATGCATGCAATCGAAACTTCCAATAGAACATTGGATGACGCTATTAAAAATGCTGACGTGTTTTTGGGACTTTCAGCAAAAGGGGCTTTAACAAAAAGTATGGTAAAAAAAATGGCTAAAAATCCAATTATTTTTGCTTGTGCAAATCCAGATCCAGAAATTACCCCTGAGGAAGTAGAGGAGGTAAGGAATGATGCAATAATTGCTACCGGAAGATCGGATTATCCTAATCAGGTTAACAACCTTATTGGTTTTCCATACATATTTCGAGGAGCTTTAGATGTTAGATCAAAGACTATAAATGAAGAAATGAAGATGGCAGCATCAGATGCTATTGCAAAACTTGCAAGACAAGATGTACCTGATGAAGTTGTGGCTGCAATGGGAGGTGATAGACCTCATTATGGTAAAGATTACATCATTCCATCAACTTTTGATCCAAGACTAATAAGTATTATTCCAGCTGCTGTTGCTAAAGCAGCGATGAAAACTGGTGTGGCTAGAAAAAAAATTGAAAACTTTGATGTATATCAAGAACAATTAAAACAAAGATTAGATCCAACGGTAACCATTATGCAAGGTATAAATAATTATATAAAAAAGAATCCAAAAAAAATTGTTTTTGCTGATGGTGAAGATGAAAATACTCTAAAGGCAGCTATAGCATTTAAAAATTCAAAATTAGGAACTCCAATCTTAGTAGGTAAAGAGGAAAAAATTAAAGAGCAAATTAAAAAAATTGGTTATAACGAAAATTTTGATATAGAGATTACCAACTCTAAAGATAAGTCTAAACGACAAAAATATGTTAAGTACTTATTCCGAAAACTTCAAAGAGAACAAGGGTTGTTAGAATGGGATTGTGACCGTCTAGTTAGAAATGACAGAGTTATTTGGGCTTCATGTATGGTGGCATGTGAGGATGCGGATGGTGCCGTGACAGGTAACACTAGAAGATTTGGTGCATCACTAAAAAAAATCATGCAAGTAGTAAATTCAAGACCAGGAGAGATAATGTTTGGTTTAAATATGGTTGTCCATAAAGGCAGAACTATATTTGTTGGGGATACAAGTGTTCATGAATATCCGACTTCAGAACAATTATCAGAAATAGCAATATCTAGTGCACGTGTTGTAAGATTGTTTGGTTTTGATCCAAAAATTGCTTTTGTTTCACATTCAACTTTCGGTCAGCCCCTTACTAGTAGAACTAAACATATCAGAGAAGCAGTTGATATTTTAAAAGCTAAAAAAGTAGACTTTGAATTTGATGGTGATATGCAACCAGATGTGGCTTTAAGCAAGGAATATAAAAGTCTATATCCTTTTTCAGAAATAGTTGGAAATGCGAATATTCTTATAATGCCAGGCCAACACAGCGCTGCAATATCTTATAAAATGATGAAAACTTTAGGAGATACAAAAGTGATTGGCCCACTTTTGATTGGTTTAGGTTTGCCTATTGAAATTGCCCCCCTTAGAAGCTCAACATCAGAAATAATTAATTTAGCATCGATAGCAGCCTATTCTGCAGATGTAATAGAATATAAAAAATATTAATCTTTTTGAATTCTTAAATCATCAACAAGAATAATACTAGCAATGACATCCTCAACGTCTTTAATTTCTTTAGCTTTATTAATAACTAAATTTTTTTCATCACTAGTTAAGGAAATACCATAGATATAAATTTTCTTTTTATAAGTATCAATTTGATAATTTGTAGCTTTTATATTCTTATTAAAGATCAATAAGGATTTGAGTTGAGAAGTCATAAGAATGTCTTTTGCAGACTTTTGAAAATTAAATTCCTCTTTAATTTTTATATCATTTCTTACTGATCTGACCCCATCAGTTTCCCATGCAAGTTTTGTAAGTTTTAGTTTTTCTTCGGGATTATCTACTTTACCTGTAAGGAAAATTCTACCATCTAGTACTTTTGATTTTACTGACAATAAATATTTTTTATCCATCAAAACAATTCTTGCTAATAAATTTTTTTGCATTATTGAGTCGTCAACTTGTGTGCCGACTGACCTTGGATCAAATGCTATACTTACTCCAGTTCCAAAAATACCCTTAGAAGCTACTCCAGCGCAACCAGTAAGAATTACTCCCATTAAAAAAATTATTATAAATCTATTTTTCATTTTTTAATTTCAAACAATAATCATAAACTTTTTTTTTTGGAGTTTTACTAATTTGACTAATCAAATCTGTGATTTCCCTTACACTTAATTTTTTAATTATCATATTTATAATTCTTTTATCTGATTCACTTAAATTTTGTGATTTTTTTTTTATATTCTTTTCTGAAATTACTAAGGTTAACTCCCCTTTTGGTTCGAATTTAAACTCTTCTAATTTAGCTAAATCTGCTCTTATAAGTTCTTCATAATATTTTGAAATTTCTCTACATATAAGTATTTTCCGGTCATAAAAATAGTATTTGAGGTAAGGAATTAATTTATTTATTTTTTTAGGTGATACGAAAAAAACAAAGCTAAAATTTATATTTGATAATCTTTCTAGTTCTTGTTTAAGTTCGTTTTTTTTTTTCGAAAAAAATCCATAAAATAAATATTTTTCATTAAAACCGCTCGCCGAAACTGCTGCCGTAACAGCAGAAGGACCTGGCACAGGTATGACATTAATGTTTTGTCTCCAACACTCATTAACCAAAATAGCACCTGGATCTGAAATACACGGAGTCCCAGCATCAGAAATAATTGATACAATTTTATTATTTTTTAACAGATCAATTATTTTTGATAAATTGCTTACTTCATTAAACTTATGATTTGAAATTAATGCTGTATTAATATCATATTTATCCAATAATTTTTTAGAGACTCTTGTATCTTCGCAGACTATGTAATCCGAGTCTTTTAATATCTCGACAGATCTTAATGAAATATCTTTTAAATTTCCTATAGGTGTTGGCACTAAATATAACCCTTTTTTAAGCTGATTATTTTGTGATATAGGGTTTACCATAATTTAAACAGTATTAGATTAATACTAACATTAAATGAATAAAATTTTTATAATTCTTTTTTTAGTCTTCTATAATTTATTTTTTATTGGGAGTTTGAGTTTAAGTGAAGAAAATAAAGTCAAAATTGGATTACTTGTGCCTTTGACTGGGAAGAATAGTGAAATAGGAAAACAAGTTTTGAAAGCAACTCGATTAGCTTTAAAAGATATTAATTCAGATACATTGGAAATCTTTCCTAAAGATACAAAATCAAATCCAAACCAAACTTTAGATTCGGCAATTGAATTAGATAGATTAGGAGTCAATATAGTTATTGGACCTGTTTTTTATGAAAACTTAATTTATCTGAATGAAGTAAAAAATCTGACATTTTTATCATTCACAAATAAAACTTTAAATTTACCAAATAACGTTATAAGCACAGGCATAAATTCTACTTCTCAGTTGAACACCGTAAGAAAATTTATTGAACAAAATGAAATTAAAAAAACAATATTTCTAATTCCTAATTTGGATTATAACTTAGAGATAAAACAGGGAATTAAAGAATCAAAGATTAAAAGCTTCAAACAATATTCTTATGATATTGATCCTACAAAACTTACTAAACAAATTGAAAAAATTACCAACTATTCAATCAGAAAACAAAATCTAATTGACGAAATCACCAGATTAGAGAATTCAGATGACTTAAACAAAGAAAAGAAAATTAAAAATCTTGAAAAAAAATATACAATTGGAAATGTAAATTTCGACTCGATTATAATTGCGGATTTTGATGAAAGTCTCAAAAGTGTGATTACTTCTTTGCTATATACTGATGTCTCTCCAAAAGACAAATTTTTTATCACTTTTAATCAATGGTTTGATGTAAGCTTGTTAAATGAGACAGCATCTCAACCTATTTATTATCCTTCGATTAACAAAAAAAATTTTGAGGATTTCAAAGAAAAATTTTTGATAGAATTCAATGAAGAACCAAATCATTTATCGTTACTAAGCTATGATTTAGTTGGTTTGATATATTATCTTTCTATTAAAAATAAAGTCGTTGAAATAAATAAAGCTTTTAATAAAAAAAACTCTTTTAAAGGTAAAATTGGAGTTTTTGATATTAAAGATAACAAAATTAATCACCAACTAAATTTTTATAAAATTGAAGAAGGTGGAATTAAAGAAATTTTTTGATTTTTTTAAAAGCTTCAAAACGATGGTCAATCTTATTTTTTAATTTTGGAGAGATTTGACCGAAAGTTAATTTTCTACCAGAAGGAATAAAAATTGGATCATAACCAAATCCTTTTTTTCCTTTTGGCTTTGATGAAATGATTCCTTTAATTTTACCTTCTACACATGCAATTACTTTATCTAAATAACAAATAGATAGTGCACAAACAAAGTTTGCTTTAATTTTTTTATTTTCCCAATTAACATCTTTCTTCTTTAATTCTCTAAAGACTTTTTTAATAGCTAAATTAAAATCACTTTTTTTTCCACCCCATCTAGCAGAAAAAATACCAGGCGCTTTATTTAACATATCTATTTCTAATCCTGAGTCATCCGCAAGACATACTAATTTTGTTTTTTTTGAGTAATATTTTGCCTTTATAATTGAATTTGATTTAAAATTATTGCCATTTTCTTTAGGGCTTTTAAGATTAAAGTTAGAAGTAGAGAAAATTTTTAAATTTTTTGGAATTAATGCTCTAATTTCTCTCAATTTTCCTTTGTTATTAGTGCCTATTAAAAGTTGATTAATTTTTTTCATTTTAATCTAGCAATTTAAAAATTTCTTACCATATAAGGTGCTATGGATAAAGAACAAGAACAAAAACAAGAAATTTCAAATGATAAAGGCTCTTCTATCAAAAATAACGATGAAAAGGAAAGCGCTGATAATAACTCAGAATTAAAACCACAAACTGAAACAAATGAGAAAAAAGAAGAAATTACAAATGAAGAGAAAATAATCGAATTAGAGGATAAATTGGCAAGAACATTTGCTGAAATGGAAAATCAAAGAAGACGTTTTGAAAAAGAAAAAGAAGATGCTTATGAGTATGGCGGTTATGCTTTTGCAAAAGAGGCCCTAAACCTTATTGATAACTTGGAAAGGTCTAAACAAATTTTAGAAAACGATGAAAAGTTAAAAAATACGGATGCATTAAAAAAAACTCTAGAACACCTGGATATTATCACTAAAGATCTAATATCAATTTTCAAAAAAAATGATATTCAACCAATCGAATGTTTAAATAAAAAATTAGACCCAAACTTTCATCAAGCAATGATGGAAATCGAAGATAATCAAAAAGAACCAGGGACAATTGTGCAAGAGATACAAAAGGGATTTACAATAAAAGATCGTCTATTAAGACCTTCACTGGTAGGTGTCTCAAAAAAAATACCAGCTAAATCACAAGAAAATGAGGAAAATGAAGCAAATAAGGCTGATAAATAATGCGTAGATCAACTTGTAGAATTCAATTTAACTCCTATATGAGGGTTAAAGTATAAATTTATGAGCAAAATAATTGGGATAGATCTTGGAACTACTAATTCATGTGTCGCAATAATGGAAGGTAGTCAAGCTAAAGTTTTAGAAAATGCTGAAGGAGCAAGAACAACACCTTCGGTGGTAGCCTTTACAGATGAAAATGAAAAACTAATTGGTCAGCCAGCTAAAAGACAGGCTGTGACAAATCCAGAAAATACGATCTTTGCAGTTAAAAGGTTAGTTGGAAGAAATTTCGACGATCCAACGGTAAAAAAAGATATCGAAGCAGCACCATTTAAAATTGTAAATTCAGATAAGGGTGATGCATGGATTGAGGCTAAAAATCAAAAATATTCCCCATCACAAATTTCGGCTTTCATTTTACAAAAAATGAAAGAAACAGCTGAAAAATATTTAGGACAAGCCGTCTCTAAAGCAGTAATTACTGTACCAGCATATTTTAATGATGCTCAAAGACAAGCAACTAAAGATGCTGGGAAAATTGCTGGTCTTGAAGTTCTAAGAATCATAAATGAGCCCACTGCCGCATCATTAGCTTATGGATTAGATAAAAAACAGAATAAAAAAATTGCTGTTTACGACTTAGGTGGTGGTACATTTGATGTATCGATACTTGAGTTAGGTGATGGAGTATTTGAGGTAAAATCAACAAATGGTGATACCTTTTTAGGTGGTGAAGATTTTGATAACGCAATTGTTGAATACTTAATTTCTGAATTTAAGAAAGATAATGGTATTGATCTTAAATCTGACAAACTTGCACTTCAAAGACTTAAAGAAGCTGCTGAAAAAGCTAAAATTGAATTATCATCAGCAGAACAAACAGATATCAATTTACCATTTATCACGGCAGATAAAACTGGCCCAAAACATATTAATATTAAAATGACTAGAGCAAAATTAGAAGCTTTGGTTGAAGATTTAATCGCAAAGACAATGCCTCCGTGTAAAACAGCTTTAAAAGATGCTGGAATAACAGCTAATGAAGTTGATGAAATAGTTTTAGTAGGTGGTATGACCAGAATGCCCAAAGTTATAGAAGAGGTTAAGAATTTCTTTGGTAAAGAACCCAATAAAAGTGTAAACCCAGATGAAGTGGTAGCTATGGGTGCAGCTATTCAAGCAGGTGTTTTACAAGGTGATGTGAAAGATGTGCTTTTACTTGACGTAACTCCTTTATCACTTGGAATTGAAACGTTAGGTGGTGTTTCGACTAAGTTAATTGAAAAAAATACAACTATTCCAACAAAAAAAAGTCAGGTATTTTCTACGGCAGAAGATAATCAACCAGCTGTATCAATTAGAGTTCTACAAGGGGAAAGAGAAATGGCCTCCGATAATAAAATCTTAGGTAATTTTGAGTTAGTTGGTATTGCTCCTGCTCCAAGAGGGGTGCCACAAATTGAAGTAACTTTTGACATAGATGCCAATGGAATTGTAAATGTTTCAGCTAAAGATAAAGGGACTGGAAAAGAACAAAAAATTCAAATCCAAGCATCGGGTGGTTTAAGTGATGATGAGATTGAAAAAATGGTTAAAGATGCTGAGGCTAATAAAGAATCTGATAAAAAGAAGAGAGAGTCAGTTGATGTGAGAAATCAAGCAGATACTTTAATTCATTCAACTGAAAAAAATCTTAAAGAACATGGTTCAAAAATTTCAAATGATGAAAAAAAAGCTATTGAAGATGCTTCTAGTGCATTAAAAGATTCTTTAAAAGGTGAAGATACAGAAGATATTAAGAAAAAAACTGAAACATTAGTTCAAGCTTCAATGAAACTCGGAGAAGCAATTTATAAATCACAACAAAATGCAAAACCATCTTCTGAAAAAGATGATGGAAAAGAAGAAAAAGATAAAAAAGACGATAATGTTGTTGATGCGGATTTTGAAGAAGTTAAAGACGAGAATAAAGAAAAAAGCGCCTAAGTAACATCTAATTGTCTGGGTTAAATTAATGGCTAAAAGAGATTATTATGATGTCCTCGGTTTAAATAAAAGTGCAAGCCCAGAAGAAATAAAATCTGCATACAGGAAGCTTGCTGTCAAATATCACCCAGATAAAAACCCAGGTGATAAGTCTGCTGAAGATAAGTTTAAGGAGGCAAGTGAGGCCTACGGGATACTTTCAGATAAAAGTAAAAAAGATAATTATGATAACTTTGGTCATGCTGCATTTGAAAATGGAGGAGGACAAAGCGGAGGTTTTGGTGGCTTCGGTGGTTTTAGCGGATCAGATTTTTCAGATATATTCGAAGATTTTTTTGGTGATTTTGGGGGCGGAAGACGAAGCTCAAGGGGACGAAATTCTAATAATAGAGGGTCAGATCTAAGATATGATTTAACAATTACGTTAGAGGAAGCTTATTCAGGAAAAAAACAAAATATTCAATTTTCAACATCTGAGAAATGTAACACATGTAAAGGTAATGGATCCAAAGCTGGAACTAGCCCTGATAGATGTACTTATTGTGGAGGAAATGGAAGAGTAAGATCTAATCAAGGTTTTTTTACTGTTCAACAAACCTGTCCACAATGTGCAGGCAGTGGTGAGGAAATAACGAACCCATGCTCTGATTGTAGTGGTCAAGGCAATAAAAAAATATCAAAAAAAATATCTGTAACAATACCTAAAGGTGTTGATGATGGAACAAGGATAAGACTAGCTGGAAAAGGAGAAGCTGGAACTAGAGGAGGAGCGACTGGTGATTTATATTTGTTTATAAATGTAAAGTCTCATGAACTTTTTAAAAGATCAGATGTGAACCTATTCTTTGAATTTCCAATATCAATAGCTGACGCTGCACTAGGAACTACAATAGAAATACCAACAATTGATGGTAAAAAAGCTAAAATTAAGATACCTGATGGAACACAAGATGGTAAACAATTTAGACTAAAAGGTAAGGGAATGCCATTTATGCGTAGAGGGGATTATGGTGATTTATATGTTCAAGTAAAAACTGAGGTTCCAGTTTATCTGAATAAAGAACAAAAAGAACTCTTAGAAAAGTTTCGTGATATAGAAAATGAAAAATCTAACCCAAGTATTAAGAAATTTTTTCAAAAAGCAAAAAGTTTCTGGAAGAACTAGAATTTGTTAAAAAAATTTTTAGAAGGAAAACGGTATTGGTACTTTTTACCAAGAAACATAAGATTTAAAATTTTTAATTTAAAATTTCTAAGAAAGTATAAAACAACAACTGGTGTTTATTTCTTACCTTTTTTTGCTTTTAAAGATAGAATTAGAAATTCAATCATAGATAATAAAATTTTCGATGAAAAAATTTTTGAATGTGTAAAAAATCTTATAAAAACTAACTCAATAGTAATTGATGTAGGAGCAAATTTTGGTCAAATGAGCGTCTTATGGTCAAAATGCAAACCTGATGTAGAAGTATATAGTTTTGAAGCTTCTAACTATATTTTTAAAATTTTAGAAAAAAATATAAATATAAACGAAGCAAATGTTAAACCCTTTCATAATCTTGTTGGAAATGAGAATAATGAAAATCTTTTAATAAAAAAATCTAGCTTAATTGAATTTACTACTTACGGATCTAATTGGATAAAAAAAGTTAATAACACAAATAAAAATATTGAAAAAGTAAAAGCAATTAAGATAGATAATTTAAAATTTAGTAAGAATATCTCCGTGATGAAAATAGATGTCCAAGGTTATGATCTCGAAGTATTAAAAGGAGCAAAAGAAACAATTAAAAAACATAAAATGCCAATAGTATTTGAATACGAAAAAGATTTTGAGAAAACTTTTAATTATAAATTTGATGATTTTAAAAAATTTATTGAAGAAATAAATTATAAAATTAATTTAAAAATAGATGATTCAAATTATTTGATTACGCCAAAATAAATCATTAGCCTAGTTTTTGAAAAAATGTTATGAATTCTAAGATAAAATAGACGTTAAATTATTTATTAAAAGATGATAATTCCAATCTAAGGAAAAATAATTTTAAAAAAAAACAAGGAACATTGGAAAATCAAAAATATGAAAATATATAAAACGAATTTTCCTGGATGTAAAAAAAATGAACTTGTTTCTGAACTTAAAAGATTTTCCAAAATTTTTAAAGATCGCCCAATTAAAAATAATAAAGGTGGAATGAGATTTGAACATATGTTTGCTACATATTTCATACTTAAAAAAGTTAGACCGCCTGTAGTAATTGAAAGTGGAGTTTTTAAAGGCCAATCAACTTGGCTAATAGAAAAAACTCTCCCTAAAAGTAAAATAATATCGATTGATATTGATCTTAAGCAGAGAAAATATATATCCAAAAATGCAAAATACTCTAATCTTGATTTTAAGTATCACGATTTTTCAAATCTACCCTCTAATAGTTTAGTCTTTTTTGATGATCATGTAAGTCATATGGAGAGAATTCAACAGGCTAAATTCTTTAATATAAAAAATATAATTCTTGAGGACAACTATCGGTCCTATAAAGGAGATTTTTATACATTAAATCACGCTTTAAAAAGTTCTGGATTTAACCACAAATTGGGGAAATTAAGTTTGTTTAAAACATTTTTTTTATTTTTTAAAGAATTTTTAAAAAAATTACTTTTTTCCCAATATTATTTTTCAATAGATATTTTAAAATCTAGAATAAGAGATGTAAAACCCCAAAAAAATGATCGTAACAATTTAATTAATATTATAGATATTTATTTTGAATTTCCATCAGTTAGGAAGATAATCTCTAAAAAAATGAATATTCCACTTGGAGAGTTAAAATCATACAACTATATTACATATTTACGATTATTATAAATAATGAAAAAAATTAACCTAAGTATAACAGGTTGCATGGGCAGAATGGGTCAGCAACTAATTAAATCATGTAAAAAGGACAAAAATTTTAAGTTACATAGTCTTACAGAAAGTGTGCCTATCTCAAAAAAAATTTATGGTATTAAACCGCAATTCAATTCTGAAAAAGCTTTTAAAAATGTAGATGTTATAATTGATTTTACAGTCCCTAAATGTACTTTCGAAGTATTAAAAATAGCTTCAAAACTTAAAAAAAAAGTTGTTATAGGAACTACTGGGTTCAGTAAAAAAGAAGAAAATTTAATTAAGTTATTCGCAAAAAAAATACCTATTCTAAAAGCTGGAAATATGAGTTTAGGTATAAATTTATTAATGTACTTGACTGAAATTACCTCCAGATCCTTAGGAAATAAATATTTAAGTAAAATTTCTGAGACACACCATAAATATAAAAAAGATTATCCTTCAGGTACCGCTTTAATGTTGGGAAAAGGGATATCAAATGGAAAAAATAAAAATTTTTATAAGTTACTTGGTAAAAAGTATCTCAATAAAAAATCTTTTCCATATGGGGAAAAAATAAATTTTAACTCGATTAGAAAAGGCCAAATAATTGGTGAACACGAAGTTAGATTTTCAAACGGAAAAGAAATAATTAAGTTAAATCACGAATCTTTTGATAGAGCTTTATATTCTGAGGGAGCATTTTCTGCAGCAAAATGGATAATTAATAAAAAATCTGGTCTTTATTCAATGAGAGATTTGATGAATTTCAAATAATGAATGAAGTTAATAGAGCAAAAAGAGTATTAAAAATTCTTAATAAAACTTATCCAAATATCCGTGTTCCTTTAAAGAGCAGAAATGTTTTTACTTTATTAATATCAGTACTTCTTTCTGCACAATGCACCGATGTAAATGTAAATAATGTTACAAGAAATATTTACAATAAATACTATAAACCAGAACATTTTAAAAAATTGGGTAGAAAGAAAATTGAAGGTTTAATAAAAAAAATTGGTATTTTTAGAATTAAAGCGAAAAGTATTTATAACCTATCCAAAATTTTAATTGAAAAGCATAATGGCAAAGTTCCAAAAACCTATGAAGAATTAGAAATTTTACCAGGTGTTGGTCACAAAACAGCAAGCGTTGTCATGTCCCAAGGATTTGGTAACCCAGCATTTCCGGTTGATACTCATATTCATAGACTTGCACAAAGGTGGGGTCTAACAAATGGAAAAAATGTTATTCAGACAGAAAAAGATTTAAAAAGATTATTTCCAAAAAAAAATTGGAATAAACTTCATCTTCAAATAATTTATTATGGAAGAGAGTATTGTAAAGCTCGTAGCTGTTACGGATTAACTTGTAAAATTTGTACTACTTGTTATCCTAATAGAAAAAAACCATTTATAACAAAAAAACCATAATGAAAATTTTAGGTATCGGAAATGCTATAGTAGATGTACTTTGTAGAGTATCAGATGAATTTCTTGAAAATCATAGTCTTACAAAAAGCACTATGAAATTAATAGATGAGTCAGAATTTAAAAAACTTATTTCCTCATTAAAAATTGAAGAAACGATATCTGGCGGTTCTGTTGCTAATTCTATTGTTGGATTGTCTCAACTAGAAAATAAGGTTGGTTTTATTGGAAAAGTTAGCGATGATGATCTTGGGCAAAAATATGAAGATGGACTTAGAAAAGAAAACGTTGAATATCTCTACAAAAAAAAGACTGAGCAAATTCCCACTGGATCATGTCTAATATTAATAACACCCGATTCAGAGAGAACGATGTGCACTTTCTTAGGCACCGCAGGTAAAATTAGTGATAATGATGTTGATGAAATGAATATCAAAAATTCGGATATGATATTTCTAGAGGGTTATTTGTGGGATGAAGGAGAGCCAAAGAAAGCTTTTTACAAAGCTATAGAAAACTCAAAAATGACAGCAATGTCATTGTCAGATTTATTTTGTGTAGAAAGACATAAATCACATTTTTTAGAATTGGTTAAAAATAAATTAGACATCATTTTTGCGAATGAACAAGAAATTACCTCCCTTATTGAAGCGAAAACATTTGATGAAGTAATTCAATTTTCTAAAGAAATTAAAAAGAATGTGGTTATAACAAGAGGCGAGAAAGGAGCTATAGCTATTCATAAAAATGAAATTATAGAATGTGATGCAAAAAAAAATTTAAAAATAAAAGATTTAACAGGTGCTGGTGATCTTTTTGCAGCTGGATATTTACATGGTTTCATCAATAAATTGTCCATGAAAGAGAGTTTGACTAAAGGAACAGAATTATCATCAAGAATTATTCAAAAGATAGGTGCTAGAATTTAATTTTTTTTCTTTTAAAACTTCCCTTACCTTTTTTAGGTTTTATTAATCGTGGCTTAAATCTTTTACTAAATAACTTTTTTGCAATTGGGTTTTTTTTCAATTTAAAAAATATCCTTGTTTATTGTGCCTAATGAAGTTATCGTCTTTAAAATTTTTAAGTATTTTCTTTCTCAATCTATAAATATGTGTTTCTACTGTGTGGGTCTCTAAATTTTTTGAATAACCCCATACTTGTCTTTGTAATTCTTTTAAACTTGCTTTTTTGTTGGAGCTTATAAATAATATTAAATCACTTTCCTTCTCTGTTAAGTTAAGGCTATTATTCTTAAAATAAATTTTTCTTGAATTCAAATCTAAAATATACTTTCCGATTTTTAATTCTGACTGATTATTAAAATGATTCCTCAGAAAATTAAGATTTATCTTTTCTATTAAATCTGACAATTTCAAAGGAGTTTTATCTAATTTAAGACGATTTTTATTATCGTTACATATATCAGTACTAACAATTAAATAATTTTGTAATTCATCAAAATTTAATTTTTTAAAATCGTTTTCATTTATGGACTTAAGCTCAAAATTGAAATTTTCTCTTATTTCATTTAATATTTCGAATAATTTATTAAACTTGTAAATAAATAAAATTTTTGAATTCATGTAATATGCAAATTTTAGTTAAAAATAAAGATACACTTTTCTACGACGAATTTAAATTCAAATGTTGTGTGGGAAAGAAGGGTATTTCTAAAAAAAAAAGAGAAGGTGATAAAAAAACTCCTAGAGGAATTTATAAATTAGGGCCAGTTTATTACAGAAATGACAGATTACCTAAATTCAATACAAAACTTAAAAAAATAAAAATTAAAAAAAATATGGGATGGTGTAATGATATTTATAGTAATTTTTATAACAAACTTTTTGTAATAAAAAAAAATGTCCGTCATGAAAAATTATATCGAAAAAGTGAAAATTACGACATTATTATTCCAATATGTTATAATACAAGTAATATAAAAAAAAACAAAGGTAGTGCAATTTTTTTACATTTAACAAAAAATTATAAAAAAACTCTTGGATGTATAGCAATAAAAAAAGAGGATATGCTAATCTTATTAAAATTAATTAATAAAAAAACGAAGATCAAAATTATTTAATTTCTTTTTCCAAAAATATTTGAACCAATCCTTAAATATGTTGATGAATAGTTACAAGCTGTTAAGTAATCAGATGACATGCCCATACTTAGTTCTTTAAAATTAAATTTTTTATTTAGTTCTTTTGTTTCATTAAAATATTTAGATGGATTAATATCCATAGGTGGAATACACATCAACCCTAGAACATTTAAATTTAATTCTTTACAATATACAACTAACTCACCCAGTTCATTTTTTGAAACTCCTGATTTTTGTTCTTCCCCACCTATATTGATTTGAATAAACATTTTTAAATTTTTATTGATTTTTTTTTGTTCATCACAAATTTTTTTTGCAAGTTTTTTACTATCAACAGAGTGAATGAAATCAAAATACTTGACACAATCCCTTACTTTATTTGTTTGTAATTTTCCTATCATATGAAGATTGATATTATTGTATTTATTTTTAAGCTCTGGCCATTTATTTGTACACTCTTGCACTTTATTCTCACCAAAATGTTTATGACCATAATTCAAAAGAGGTTCTATGGCTTTTGGACCAAATGTTTTGCTCACCGCGATAATTATTGGTTTATCTTTAACAACATCTTTGATTTTGGTCTCTATATAAGTTAAATTTTTTACTGAATCATGCATTTCGATAAATACAATTTTTTTACTTATATTGATAATCTTAATCAAGAAAATATCATCAAGTTTAATAAAAAAGTTAATTTTATATTAAGAAACTATGAAAAAAAATTTATAAACAAAGAGTTAATAAATTTTGTTAATTTCTGTAAAAAAAATAGAAGAAAAATTTACTTAGCTAATGATGTAAAAAAAGCTAAAGCATTAGATTTTGATGGGGTCTATATTCCATCATTTAACAAATTACCTATTAAATACGATTTAGGGATTAAAAGAAAATTTAGTATTATTGGTTCAGCTCATTGTATAGAAGAAGTGCTAATAAAAAAAAATCAAAATATTGATATGATTTTTATAAGTCCTCTATTTGAAAATGCAAAAAAAAAGACCCCTCTTGGTATAGTAAAATTTAATTTAATATGTAAAGACTTTAATAATAAATTTATAGCTCTTGGAGGAATTAATAGGCAAAATAAAGCCATGTTAAAACTTTTAAATATTAATGGTTACGCAGCCATTACTTATTATAAAATTTATAATTAGGATTTAAATGAGTCAATTAGAAAAAATTAAATTATTAGTAAGAGAAATACAAAATCTTTTTTTTATAAAAAAATATAACTTGATTATCTCTGAAACTCAAAAAGCAATAAAATTATATCCAAATTATAGTATTTTTTACAATTTATTAGGACTGGCTTTAACACAATTAGGTAAGTTTGAAGATGCTAAATTAGTCTTGAATAAAGGTTACGAAATTAACCCAAATGACTTAGCAATAATTAACAACCTGGCAAATGTTTACAAAAATATATTTAATTTTAAAGAAGCTGAGAGGCTTTATAATTTATCAATCTCAAAAAAAGAAAATTATTTTAACGCTTATGTGAATTATGGAAATTTAAAAAGGGATTTAAACAAATTTGAAGAAGCTATTAAATTATATGAAAAAGCTTTAAATATTAA
The DNA here is from genome assembly GCA_902629575.1 of uncultured Pelagibacteraceae bacterium. Lineage (GTDB taxonomy): Bacteria > Pseudomonadota > Alphaproteobacteria > Pelagibacterales > Pelagibacteraceae > Pelagibacter. Next base: position 49,090 of record CACORJ010000001.1, on the reverse strand, counting down.
TGAGAAAGTTCCTGAAATTTATTATTCACTTGCAATGGCTTACCAATCACTTGGTAAATTTGAAATATCGGAGGAATATGCAAATAAAGCAATAAAAGAAAATCCAAATACTACAAAAGCAGATTTATTAATTAGTCGTTCAAAAAAATATAAGATTGATGACTCCCATTTAAACTCTATGATTAAAAAAGATCTTCAGAACGATTTAGATATATCTCAAAAAATTGACTTATCATTTGCATTAGCGAAAGCACATGAGGATATTGGCGAAATTGATAAAAGCGTTGAATACTTAGAAAAAGGAAATAAATTAAAAAGAACGGTTATAAATTTTGATTTAAATTTTGAAGAAAAAAAATTTAGGAATATCGAAAAGATTTTTATAGATATATTTAAAAATAAATATTCAAAATCCAATTTTAAAAACAAGAAAATTATATTTATTGTTGGCATGCCTAGATCTGGAACAACGTTAATTGAACAAATAGTAAGCGCACATTCTGAGGTAAACGGATGCGGAGAGCTTCCTTATTTATCAAAAATTATAAATGAAGAATTTACTGATAATAAAGATTTGTCACTTACTAAAATTAAAGAAATTATTAATAATCCTGATAAATTGTCTATAATCTCAAAAAGGTATTACACATTTATTGATAATTACGAAATTTCATCAAAATGCATCACAGATAAAGCCCCATTAAATTTTATTTGGATCGGCTTTATAAAAATTCTATTTCCTGATGCAAAAATAATTCATTGCAAAAGAAACTCTGAAGATAACTGTTTATCGTTGTATAAAAATGTTTTTGATGGCACTCTTAATTTTTGCTATTCTCAGCAAGAATTGGGAAGTTATTATAATCTATACTTAAAGTTAATGAATTTCTGGAAAGATCATTCTTCTGAATCTTTTTTTGATGTTAAATATGAGGATTTAATAAAAAATACAAAAGATGAAACTAAGAAAATGTTGAATTATTGTGGATTAGAGTGGGAAGAAAGTTGCCTTAATTTTTCAAAAAATAAAACCCCAATTAAGACAGCTAGCGTTGGACAAGCACGAAACAAAATATATTCATCGTCTGTTAAGAGCTCATTAAAATATAAAGAACATTTAAAAGAACTTTTTAGCTTGTTATAAAAAAAAAGCCCCAGTGAAACTGGGGCTTTTAATAAAATCTAAACTTTCAAATTAGAAAGAAAGAGATAATGCAATCTCTGTACTTTCATCACTTGTAGTTCCACCGTCGTTGTTATCCACTTCGTTTTGTTGGATAGCAATTTTAGCAGATCCCATAGTGTAAGATAATGCAACACCTGTACCATCTTCAGTAACGTGAGCTGATCCAGCTTTTGCGAACTCGATCTCTCTATCGTTATAAGATACTGATAGACCTTCCATTAAGTTAACAGCTATACCATAACCTGTAGCTGACTCTGGAGTTCCACCAATTGTGTTATCTTCTCTGTGTGTTTGTTGGTAACCTAACGTAACTGGTCCTACTGAGTAAGTAGCGAAAGCAGTCATATGCTCATCTGTATCTTTACTTCCCTCTTTTTTGTCCCCGTTATTGTTAGCAATTTTACCATAACCTGCTCCAACTGTTAAACCATCAGCTAAAGAAGAAGTTGTTATAGCAAAGTCGTAAGATGAACCATGTCCACCTACACCACCTACAGCACTATCAGAGTTTGCAACAGATTGACCTTTACCGAATTGACCAGAAAAGTTGTAATCTCCGAAAGTATTTGAGTAAACGAATACACCTGAGTTACCCATACCAACTAAACCATTAGATGATGTAGTTGCAGCTGCATCCATACTATCCCATGACTCTTCGTAAGCTGATGGAAGTTTGTCATCAATAGTTGATAAACCACCTACACCAACACCTTGGTCAAATGTTACTTTACCCATATCTCCCATATCAACTGATAAAGAAGCAGAAGATAAACCGCTGTTTGCGTCATTGTTTACGATAGTTAAAGTAGTATCGTAACCGTTAACTTCTCCTGAACCACTGAAAGCGATTGAAGTATTCATTCCAAACGGATTACCAGTTACTTCGTCAGAGTTGTTATTGAAGTAAGTTACTTTTGCACTACCTGATGCAGTCATTTCTACAGCGTGTGCTGAGAATGCCGCTAGTGAACCAGCTAATGCAGAAATCCCTACTTTTTTAAATTTATTCATAAGATTTCTCCTTTGTTATTTTCATATATGAATGATGCTTTTTTAACGAATTACTGAAAATTAGCTATTTCTTTGAAATAATTTAACTTTATTTCTCTATAATGTGATAATTATATCACACTTTAAAGTCTTATAAGTTCTTAATTCCCCTATTATCGTGTATTAATGTCAAATATTTTATGTATAAATTAACAAAATTCCCGGCAATCTTTTTAGCCATTTTTACATTATTGTTGAACTCGTGTGGTGGTAAATCTTTTCCTAGTGCTAAAGATCAACCAGTAAACGCCGATGAAAGAGTTAAAAAAAATATTGGTGAGGGAAGAGGTTTGAAATTTTCAACTTCAATGGGTGGAAAAGGCTCCACAAATTTTATGTTTGCTTCCTCTAATCCTCTTTGGAGAGCCACTCTTGAAAAGTTAGATTTTATACCTCTTGCAAACGTTGATTATGCTGGTGGAATTATAATTACTGATTGGTACGGTGAAACTGGAAATAACGAGGAGTTAAAAGTTGCTATAAGATTTTTAACAAATGAAATTAGATCTGATGCTCTAAATGTAACAATTTATAAAAGAAAATGTATTAATATAAATTCATGTCAAACATCAAAAATTGAGAGTAATTTAAATAATGAAATTAAAACTTCTATTTTAAAAAGAGCTGCAATTCTTAAAAAAGAGGCTGAGTCAAAAAAAGATGAATAAAGTTTTACTATTTTATATTTAAAGTAAAATAAATTGCTTAAGAGTAGTAATAATTAACTTTTTTTTATTAAAACTTTATGAATGAAAATAGATACAATTTTAAAATTATTGAACAAAAATGGCAAAAATTTTGGGAAGAGAAGAAAGCTTTTAAATCTGAAGTAAATAACTCTAAACCAAAATTTTACTGTCTAGAAATGTTTCCTTATCCTTCCGGAAAAATTCATATGGGACATGTTAGAAACTACACTATTGGCGATGTACTCTCCCGCTATAAATCATTAAATGGATTTAACGTCTTACATCCAATGGGTTGGGACTCCTTTGGAATGCCGGCAGAAAATGCTGCAAGACAAAATAATTTGAGTCCAAAAACTTGGACAGAAAGCAATATTGATATCATGAAATCTCAGTTAAAATTATTTGGATTATCAATAGATTGGGAAAGAGAAATTTCAACATGCTCACCAGATTATTATAAACACCAACAAAAAATTTTTTTAGATCTTTATGATAAAGGATTAGTTTATAGAAAAGAAAGCTATGTTAATTGGGATCCAATAGACCAAACAGTGCTTGCGAATGAACAAGTAATTGACGGCAAAGGATGGAGGTCTGGTGCAATAGTTGAAAGAAAAAAATTAAACCAATGGTTTTTTAAAATTTCATATTTTTCTGAAGAATTATTATCTGATCTAAATTCATTAAATGAATGGCCAGAGAAAGTTAAGATAATGCAAAAAAATTGGATAGGAAAATCTTTTGGATGTGAAATTGACTTTAAGATAAATGGTTCAGAAAAAATTAAAACTATAAAATGTTATACTACTAGGCCTGATACTTTATTTGGGTTTTCGTTTTTAGCTTTATCAGTAGACCATCCAATCTCCAAATATTATGAGAAAGACAAAAATTTTCAGGATTTTAAAAAAGAATGCGCTAAGACAGGCACTACAGAAGAGTCAATTGCCCAAGCATCAAAAATAGGATTCAAAACAAATTTAACTGCAATTAATCCTTTAAATGAAGAAAACGAGGTACCTGTTTATTTTGCAAATTTTGTATTAATGGACTATGGATTTGGAGCAGTTTTTGGCTGTCCGGCCCATGATCAAAGAGATTATGATTTTGCAAAAAAATATAAACTTGAAATTAAAACAGTAGTTAAACCCTCAGATCAAAATGATAATTTTGTTGTTGAAGAAGAAGCTTATACAGGTCCTGGTGTATTAATAAATTCAAATTTTTTAAATGGATTAAAGGTTCCAGATGAGTCAATAAATAAGACTATAAATTTTTTAGAAGAAAGAAAAATTGGGAAAAGAAAAACAAATTATCGTTTAAAAGATTGGGGGATATCTAGACAAAGATATTGGGGCTGCCCAATACCTATTGCATATGATCAAAATAATAAAATTATTAAAATTCCAGAAAATGATTTACCAGTAAAGTTACCGGAAAATGTTGATATTAATATTAATGGTAATCCTCTTGATGCAAATAAAGATTGGAAATCAATAACTATTAATGGAAAAATGTATACAAGAGAAACAGATACACTTGATACTTTTGTTGACTCATCTTGGTACTTTTTAAGATTTTGTTCAGCAAAAGAAGATACGAAACCTTTTAATAAATCAGAATTAGATTACTGGATGCCAGTTGATCAATATATAGGTGGAGTTGAGCATGCAATTTTACATTTATTATACTCAAGATTTTTTATGAGAGCATTAAGTCTAAATAACTCTGAAGTTAAACTAAAAGAGCCATTTAAAGGATTGTTTACTCAGGGTATGGTTTGTCATGAAACTTATAGAGATGAAAATGATAATTGGCTTAACCCAGATGAGGTTTTTTCAGAAGATGGAAAAGAATTTTTTGAAAAAAACGATCGCACTAAAATAGTAAAAGTTGGACCTTCAGAATCAATGTCAAAATCAAAAAAAAATACAATTGATCCACAAAATATTATTGATCAATATGGAGCAGATGCAGTAAGGTTTTTTATTTTAGCAGATAGTCCTCCTGAAAAAGATATCCAGTGGTCAGATGATGGAATGATTTCTGCTTACAAATTTATACAAAAATTTTGGCTTTTAAGTGAGGAAATTTTAAAAATTACCTCTTATAAAGAAGATGAAACTAACGATAATTTAGAAATATTTAATAATCAAATCATAAATAAGATTAATAATGCGTTAGAAAAATTTAGATATAACGTAATAATTGCAAGTTATCACGAAATTTATTCTTATTATAAAAAATTAACTGAAGGTAAGAAAAATTTTAAAAATCTAAAAAAAAATTTTGAAAAAATAATTCTTGTAATGCTACCAGTTATACCTCATTTTGCTCATGAATGTTTAGAGAAGTTTAAATTTGATAAAAAAACTGAATGGCCGAAAATAGATCAGAATTATTTACAAGAAGAATTTAACGAAATCGTAATACAAGTTAATGGCAAAAAAAGGGGTTTAATTTCAGTTAAAAAAGAAATTAAAGAGGATAAAATTATTAGTCAAATTAAAGAAAAAAAATTAATTGATAAATATTTAATTAATGCAAAATTAATTAAAACAATTTATGTAAAAAATAGACTTATAAATTATATTGTAAAACAATGAAGAAATTTTTGATTATTATATTGTCATTAATAATAACTAGCTGTGGATATCAGCCTATATATGTAAACAATAAATTAAAAAATATTGAATTTTACAAAATTAGTACTCAAGGTGAAAACGACATTAACAAGCTGATTTTAAATTCATTATCACTTAAAGAAAATAAAACTAATTCAAAATTAATGGAGTTGTCATTATCGAGCTTTTATAAAATTGATGAAATATCCAAAAATTCGAAGGGTCAAACTGAAACTTACAGATCAAGTATTCTGATAGATTTAAAAATAATTAGTGATGAAAATGTAATTAAAAACAAAATTTTTTCTGACGATTTTACATACAATAAAAAAGAAAACAAATTTGAGTTAATCGAGTACCAAACAAATATTAAAAATCAGCTGGTAAATGGGATAATTGAGGATTTAATCTTGTTTTTAAATATGGAATGATAATTAAACACTTTAATTTAAAAAAAAATTTAGACAAAAAAATTAACTTTTATCTATTATATGGAAAAAATATAGGCCTAATTGAAGAAACGATAAATAATATTTTAAAGCCAAATTTTTCAAAAAATATTTATTATTATGATGAGTCAGATATCTTATCTGATCTAGACAATTTTAGAGAACAAATATTAAATAATTCTTTATTCGAAAATAATAAACTAATTATAATCAATAGAGCCACAGATAAGATATTAGAAATAATTGAGGAATTATCAGAAAAAAAAATTCAAGAAATCAAAATAATTATCAAATCTGGAATTTTAGAAAAGAAATCAAAATTAAGAACTTATTTTGAGAAAAAAGATGAGTTTGTGATAATTCCATTCTACGAAGATGATAATCAAACACTTATGCTTATTGCTCAAAATTTTTTTAGACAAAATAAAATTCAAATTAATCAAGAAAATATCAATTTTATAGTAAGAAAATGCGTAGGAAATCGAATTGTTTTACAAAGTGAACTTGAAAAAATTTATAACTATGCTCATAAAAAATTAAAAATTGGATCAAATGAAATACTAAAAATTATAAACTCAGCTGAAAACCACAGTATTTCAGAATTAACTGATCAATGCTTGGCGAAGAATAAAAATAAAATAATAAACATCTTAAATGACAATATTCCCTCAACTGAAGATAATATCGTTATTTTAAAATCATTTTTATATAAATTAAAAAGACTTAAAAAACTTAAAAAGGAGACAGAAATTAAAAAAAATCAGGATCAAGCTATAGCATCTTTTAGACCTCAAATTTTCTGGAAAGACAAAGAAATAGTAAAAAAACAACTAAATAACTTATCTTTAGATGAAATAAATCAATTAATTCTGAGAGTAAATAGCATAGAATTATTAGTGAAAAATAATTCACAAATTTCAACATACATTGTGAATGATTTTATTCTAAATGGATAGACTAATAATTTGATTTTATGATATCGATAATCTTATTGAGTTGATCAATTTCTTTATAAGAAAAAGTAATCGAACCTTGATTTTTTTTATTATTTTTTATTGAAACATTAAGGCCAATTTTTTCAGAAATTGAAACTTCCAGGTTTCTAATATTTACGTCTTTTATATTATTTGATTTAAATTTTTTTGATTTAAAAATTTTAACGAAATTTTCAGCTTGCCTAACCGATAATTTTTTTTCTATTATCTTATTTGCTACAAAACTGCTATTATTAAGCCCTACTAAAATTTTTGCATGACCAGCAGTTAATTTTTGATTTTCAATTAATTTTATTACATCTTGAGGTAAAGTTAAAAGCCTTAGAGCGTTTGTAATGTGACTTCTGCTTTTTCCTATAAATTTAGAAACTTTTTCTTGGTCATATCCAAATTCATCAATTAACTTTTTGTAACCTTGTGCCTCCTCTAAAGGATTTAAATCGTGTCTTTGAACATTCTCCACTATTGCAAATTCTAAAGATTTTAAATCATCTGCTTCTGTAACAACAACTGGTACATTATGAAGACCTGCTCTTTGTGCAGCCAGCCATCTTCTCTCACCTGCAATAATCTCAAATTTTGAATTATCACTATTTGATTTCCTAACGACAATTGGCTGTATCATCCCTCTTTCCCTTATCGAATTAGACAATTCCTCTAGATTTTGCTCATCAAATATCTTTCTTGGTTGATATCTATTTGGAACTAAATCACTAATTGATATCAAATTTTTTTGAGGTTCAACTTTTGTTTCTCCTATCAAGGATGATAAACCTCTTCCTAAACCTTTTTTAATTTTATCCATTAAGCAGCACTCCCTATAGAAGACTCTTGATTAATAAATTCATCAGTAAAATTAAAGTACGATTTGCTACCTGGGCAAGATTTATCATAAATTAACACTGGCACACCGTGTGACGGGGCTTCTGATAGTCTTACATTTCTAGGTATCACTGTAGAATAAACTTTTTCATTAAAATAATCTCTAGCTTCTTTTTCAACTTGAGAAGATAATTTGTTACGTTTGTCATACATTGTTAAAAGTATACCTCTTATTTTTAGATCACGGTTTAAACTCACTTTTATTCTTTCAATCGTTTTCATGAGTTGTGTTAAGCCCTCAAGAGCAAAAAACTCTGTTTGTAAAGGGACTAAAAGTGAATTGGAAGATACCAGGGCCATAACAGTTAATAAACTCAAAGACGGTGGACAATCAATCAGCACATAATCGTAATATCCTCCAGAATTGTTCAAATACAGGGCTAATTTAGTCTTTAATATAAAGGCTCTATTACTATCATCTGCTGTTTCAACTTCTAATCCTGATAAATCTACATTAGAAGTTATAATATCTAAATTTTCAAACTTCGTTTTCTTAATTACTTCATTCACATCTTTAGTTCCATTTAATACTCCATAAATTGTATTACTAGAATTATCCATATTAGATAGTCCAAGACCAGTTGTTGCGTTTCCCTGTGGATCAAGATCTATAACAAGAATTTTTTTACTTAATTGCGATAATCCAGCTGCAAGATTTATTACTGTAGTAGTTTTTCCTACACCACCCTTTTGATTAATAATTGATATTATTTGCATCTAATTTTTTTTTCTAATTTTTTTAATATTTATTAAAAAAGAATCTTCATTCGTTAAACTTTTTTTTTCAAAATATTCTAATTCCCATTTTTTTTTAGAATCTTGAAATATTTTTTTTCCACTCTTCCCCATAAAAAAAATTAAATTTTTGAAATTTAAAAAATTTTCATATACTAAATCTAAAATTACTGGCATTGGTTTGAATGCTCTCGACATTATCGTTCCTGTTTCTAAATTTTTAATTTTAAAAATATCTTTTTGAAAAACTTTTGTATTTAAATTCAATTTATTTGAAACTTCTTTTAAAAAATGGCTTTTATGATAGCTTTTTTCATAAAGGTGCACATTCATATTATTTTTCATATTTTTTAGCAAAATAGCTATAATAATTCCAGGTAGACCCCCTCCTGATCCTAAATCTGTGGTTGTATTACTATTTAAATCAACAAAATCAATTATTTGTGCTGAATCAATAATGTGTCGATCAATTATTGCCTTTTTTGAGGCTGTTTTTTTACTGATTATATTTATTTTTTCATTTTTTTCCAAAATTAGTGATACGTAGTTTTCAAAGTCTAAAAATGTTTCACGTGAAACATTTAAATCATTGAGTCTTGAGTAAGAATTTAAAATTTTTTGATCCATTAAGCTATATGCTTAATAGACTTTCTTTTGACATGTGACAACAAAATATATACAGCAGCAGGGGTAATTCCATCGATTCTCAGGGCTTGACCCATTGTTTTGGGCCTTATTTCTTTGAATTTAGCTTTAACTTCATTAGAAAGGCCTGAGAATTGATCATAATCAATATTATCAGGAATAGATAAATTCTCATCTCTTTTAAAAGCAAGAATATCAGCTTTTTGCTTTTTCAAATAACCTCTATAATGAGAGTTTATCTCTATTTGTTCATCAATCTCAGCACCATGATTAAGAATTTCAGGCCAAATATCTCTAATTTTACTCATATTAACGTCTTTTTGAGTTAATATTTCTTCAGCTGTTCTAAAAACACCATCTTTAGCAATTCTAATACCAAATTTCGCAGCTTTAGAGGGAGAAATATTCAAATTAGACATCTGCAATGATATTTTGCTCAATTTTTGAAATTTATTCTCAAATATTTCTTTTCTATTATTTGAAATTAAACCAATATTAATTCCTTTATGAGTGAGTCTTAAGTCAGCATTATCTGATCTAAGACTTAATCTATATTCAGCTCTAGATGTGAACATTCTATAGGGCTCAGCAACACCCTTAGTTACTAAATCATCAATCATTACTCCAATATATGCATCTGATCTATCAAGGATAAAAGGCTCCATTTTTTTAAGTGATAGTGCAGCATTAATCCCAGCTATAAGACCTTGGGCTGCAGCCTCTTCGTAGCCTGTGGTTCCATTAATTTGGCCTGCAAGGTATAGATTCTTTATTTTCTTTGTCTCCAATGTTAAAAAGAGTTCTCTAGGGTCTACATAATCATATTCTATAGCATATCCTGGCCTAATCACTTTTACATTTTCTAAACCACTGATATTGTTGAGTATTTCATGCTGCACGTCTTCAGGTAGAGATGTTGATATACCATTTGGATAGATTGTGTTATCATTCAGGCCCTCTGGCTCTAAAAATATCTGATGTCTCGTCTTATCAGCAAATTTTACTATCTTATCTTCTATTGAGGGACAATATCTTGGACCAACACCTTGAATGCCACCAGAGTACATTGCACTTTTAGATAAATTCTTTTCTATAATCTTATGAACCTTTTCATTGGTATAGGTCATAGAACACGATACTTGTTTGTTTAGATTTTTTTTTGTTAAGAAAGAAAAAAAATAAGGATCATCATCTGCAAATTGTTTTTCCAATTTATCAAAATTAATAGTTCTCGAATCTAACCTTGGTGGTGTACCAGTTTTTAATCTACCTATTTTAAAATTATATTTCTCTAACTGTTCACTTAAACCTGTGCTTGGCTTTTCATTAAATCTTCCAGCGGGAGTTCTTTCATCACCAATATGTATCAAGCCATTTAAAAATGTCCCAGTTGTAAGTATTAACTTGTTACAACTTACTTTATTACCTTTTAATGTTAAAAATCCAGTTATTTCATTATTGTTAAAAACAAACTTAATTACAGGATCAGAAAAAATGCTTAAATTACAATAGTTTACAAGTTTTTCTTGCATAAATTTACGATATAATGATCTATCAGATTGAGTTCTAGGTCCTCTCACTGCTGGACCTCTGCTTCTATTTAACAGTCTAAACTGTATTCCAGACTTATCGGCAACCTCACCCATAACCCCATCTAAAGCATCAATTTCTCTTACCAAATGACCTTTACCTAAACCACCAATAGCTGGATTACATGACATTTCTCCTATAGTATTTTTATTGTGAGTAAATAGGGCAGTGTTAATTCCAAGTCGAGCTGATGCAGCTGCTGCCTCACATCCTGCATGTCCCCCACCAATTACTACCACTTCATATGATAAATCTTTTTTCATGATCTAAATTTATATTCGATTAAAATATTTACAAGATTTCAGTTTTTTTTCTTAAATAAGCTATATTTATCAACGAAAATCGAAAAAAAAGCCCTAAAAATCCAGCAAAATTGCTTTTATTTCCCAATGCAAAAATCGTTGAAAATGCTGCCTAATATCTCCTCTACATCAACTTTTCCGACAATCATGCCTAAATGTCTAGTTGCTAACCTTAGATCTTCAGCTGCTTTATCAAAATCTTTTTTACTATTTTTATCCAAAAAGTTTTTCAGATGATCTACACACTGAGCCAAATGCTGTCTATGTCTTTCTCGAGTTATTAAAATATCTTCCTCAGTTATGAATTTATCTTTTAAATAGTTTTTAATTTTTTTGATCAACTCATCAATGTTTGAGTTGTCTTTTAATGAAATTAAAACGTGATTAAGTTTATGAATTTCTGGGTCTAACTTATCTTTTATTAGGTCAGATTTATTAACAACAAGAATTGCATCATTTTTTAACAAATCATTCAAAAAACCGCTTAAATCAATACTTTTAGCATCAACTACTACTAATTTTAGGTCAGCATTTTCAGCTTTTTTTAGAGATAATCTTATTCCTTTTTTTTCGATTTCATCTTTTGATTCTCGTATACCGGCTGTGTCAGAAATAATAACAGGATAACCATCTATATTTAGATGGGTTTCAACAACATCTCTTGTTGTACCAGCTATCTCAGAAACTATAGCAACCTCTCTGTTAGATAAATTATTTAATAAACTTGATTTACCTGCATTAGTTGGTCCTACAATTGCAATTTTAAAACCCTCGCGAATTATTTCTCCAACCTTTTGATCATTCAAAATTTTATTTACCTCATTTAATACGTCTAATGAGTCATTTTTTATTTTTTTTAAATTATCTTCCGGTAAATCCTCTTCAGGAAAATCTATTTTAGCCTCAACAAATGATAAAATTTTTAATAATTTTTCTCTTAAATCATTAAATTTTTCTGATGACTTTCCTTTCATAATTTTTACGGCTTGTAATCTTTGAATTTCAGTTTCTGCTGAAATCAAATCAGCTATGCTTTCAGCTTTGAGTAAATTTATTTTTCCATTTTGGAAAGCTAGTTTCGTAAATTCTCCGGGTTCAGCTAGCCTACAATTTTTAATCTTTGAAATCTCGTTTTGAATAGCCAAAACAACGGCTTTTCCACCATGCACATGTATTTCAGCCATATCTTCTCCTGTATAGCTCTCTGGCCCAGGAAACCATATTATTATCCCCTCATCGATTAACTCAGAAGTGTTGGTATTGTTTATTTTCCGAAGGGTTGCCACTCTAGCCTTAGGAATATTCTTGCCGGTCAATAATTTAATAATTTTTTCAGTCTCAGATCCTGAAATTCTTATAATAGCGATTCCAGAAATTCCTGGCCCAGTTGAAAGTGCATAAATTGTCATATCAAATTTTTAATATACATATATTTAATAGTTTTTGTTAATTTTAATTATAATTTTATGATTATCTGGCTAGCATCATATCCTAAAAGTGGGAGCACTTGGGTAAGATCATTTTTAACATGTTTGATATTTTCTCAAGATAATGATTTAAATATCAACGACATTAAGATTAGAGCTTTCCCAACAAAAAAAGATTATGAAAACATTAATGAAAATTCTGAAAATATTAATCAAATCATTCAAAATAGTTTACACGCTCAATCTAGGATAAATTTAGATAACAAGATTAAATTTTTTAAAACCCATAGTGCTAATTGGAAATCTAACGATGATTTGTTCACAGATGAGGTTAACACCGACTCAGTTATTTATATAGTAAGAGATCCAAGAAATATCATAACTTCAATTAAGAATCACTTTGATTTTGACAGTTATGAAAAATCACTAAATTTTATGAAAAATGAACAAACAATCATTGGAAACAAAAAATCAAAATCAGAAATTGATTTACTTACAATTATATCTTCATGGTCTAACCATTACAAATCATGGAAAAAGATCAAAAAAGATTATCTTTTAATTAAATATGAAAATCTAGTTGATAATAGTTTTGATGAATTTAGTAAAATTAGTAATTTTTTAAAAAAAAAACATGATTATCAATATTCAGAAACTGAAGTTGTTAAATCTATCGAAAATACAAGTTTTGATAAATTAAAATTACAAGAAAAAGAGAAGGGATTCATTGAGGCAGTTACTGATAGTAAAGGAAATCTTAAAAAGTTTTTCAATCTTGGTCCGGAAAATGACTGGAAAAATATCTTAGATAAGAAAACAACAAGACTAGTTGAAGAAAACTTTGAAAAAGAAATGATCGAGTTAGGCTATCTTTAATTAAAAATTATGCAGGTTTATTCATAGAATTGAAAAACTCTGCATTATTTTTAGTATCCTTCAATTTAGAGCTAATAAATTCAATGGCATCCATTGTTCCCATTGGGGCTATAATTCTTCTAAGCACATTCATTTTTTGTAAATCATTTTTATCAAATAACAATTCTTCTCTTCTCGTGCCTGATTTAGTTATGTCTATTGCTGGATAAATTCTTTTATCAGCAATCTTTCTGTCGAGAACAGTTTCACTATTTCCTGTTCCCTTGAATTCCTCGAAAATTACTTCATCCATTCTACTACCTGTATCAATAAGTGCTGTTGATATGATGGTTAAAGATCCGCCCTCTTCTATGTTCCTAGCAGCTCCAAAAAATCTTTTCGGTCTCTGAAGTGCATTAGCGTCGACACCCCCAGTTAAAACTTTTCCTGAACTTGGAATCACAGCATTATATGCTCTCCCAAGTCTAGTAATTGAGTCCAGCAATATTACAACATCCTTTTTATGTTCGGTTAATCTTTTTGCTTTTTCTATAACCATCTCGGCTACAGCTACATGACGTTGTGCCGGTTCATCAAATGTAGAACTTATAACCTCACCTTTAACAGTTCTTTGCATATCAGTAACTTCCTCAGGACGCTCATCTATTAATAGAACGATCAGATAACATTCAGGATAGTTTCTAGCTATTGAATTAGCAATACTTTGTAAAATCATAGTTTTTCCTGCTTTAGGTGGAGAGATAATAATTGATCTTTGTCCTTTACCGATAGGGCTTACTAAGTCTATTAATCTTGGAGTTAAGTCCGGTTTTTTCTCAGTTTTAGCAATCTCGACTTCCATTACCAGCTGCTTATCTGGATACAGGGGTGTTAAGTTATCAAAGGCTATTTTGTGTCTCGATTTATCTGGTTCCTCAAAATTGATTTTACTTACTTGAAGTAAGGCAAAATATCTCTCTCCCTCCTTGGGTGCTCTAACGGGTCCTTCTACCGTGTCCCCAGTTCTTAAACCAAATTTTCTTATTTGACTTGGGCTGACATAAATATCATCTGGTCCAGGCAAATAGTTAGACTCCATGGCTCTTAAAAAGCCAAATCCATCTTGTAATAATTGCAGCACTCCTGCGCCTGTAATTTCCTCCTTTTCAGCTACTTTTTTTAGTATAGCAAAAAGAATTTCCTGCTTTCTTAAAGTGCTAGCATTTTCTATTCCAAGCTCTTCTGCTTGAGTAATTAGCTGTTCAGATGATTTAAGTTTTAATTCTTGTATGTTCATGATTTTTAATTATTAAGGACTTAATAATAATTCTAATATATATACAATTACAACTATTACAAGAGTGTTCCTGTGTTTTTAAAACATATCAAAAACACCAGTCTTTTTAGGCTTTTTAGCGTATTTTAAACCAATTCTTTTGCAAACTGGTCTACTTTTGACCAATCTGTAAATTCATAAGATTGAGACGTGTCCGTTGGACCATTTGTTAAAAACATAATTAGTTTAATTACATATTTATCAAAGAAGCTATAACTTGGATAATCTACTCTGCCAGCAAACACTCCAATTTTTTTTGGTCTCCAATTAGAAATTTTTAGAAATTTTTTAATATAAGGATTTGTTTCAGGAGTATTTTTTTCTAATTTTCTAGCGACTACATTTACTGAAAAAAAAATACTATTTCTTTGATCTAATATACTTTTGTTTAATTTGATAAATTTATAAAGTTTTTTAGAATGTTTTCCATATCTAATACTGGCTCCTATGATAATCTTATTGAAAGTTGACAAATTAATCTTTAATGCATCATCCAAAGATATAATTTTAATCTCATTCATGTTGTTTAAATAATTTGATATTCGCTTACAAATAGTTTCTGTATGACCATCTGTACTAGAGTAAATTATTAAAGTACTGTGCATAGTAAATGCTATGATTTGTTCATTTCTTGTTTTGGCATCTCCTGATAATATTTTTTATCAAGTTTATATTCTATATCCTCTTTGTCCTGCGCAGAACCCTCGGCTTGAGTAAAAGTATATTTTGCGAAGTCTTTACACCAATTTTTATTAGTATTTAAACATTCTACTGGGTATATATTGCCACCTAATTCTTTCGCCTCATTCACCAACTCATGCCCCAATTCATCTGTTGTCTCTAAACAATCAGCGACAAAGCTAGGTGAATATATTGCTATTTCCTTTTTTCCCTCTGATATTAATTTTTTAACCACGTCTTCAGTATAAGGAGTTATCCATTCCTCAGATCCAAAACGACTTTGGAAACTCATCAAGCATTGTTCAGGTTTAATATTTTTAAGATTTTTTGTAATAAGGCAGAAGGTTTCATAACAATGACGGTAATAATCATCTCCCTTGTTAACAACTCTTCTCTTTTGCATACCGTGAAAGGTTATTATTAAACTATCAATTTTCTTTCCTTGTTTTGTTAGTTCGTCTAATTTTAGATCAACCTGATTGACTGAATTATCTATAAAAGCGTGTGTTCTGTGAAAATTGGTTATTACCTCAAAAGTTGGTATTTTTACTCTTTTAGATAATTCTTTTGCTAGCGCGTCTATACCTGAGGCTATTGTGCTTTCAGAGTATTGTGGAAACATTGGTATTACAAGAAGTTTTGTTGCACCAACTCCTTTTTTCAAGTCCTCTTCCCAGCTATCATAAACTTCATTAACATACGGAGGAGACAATAAAAAAGCATGGTTAACCTCGACAAATCCTTCTGGATCTATTTTTTTTAATTCCTCACTAACATTTTTTGTAAAGTCTCTAGTGTTAGTGATTAATGGAAAACTTTTACCATCCCAAATTCTTGCATAAAGTTTGGCTGATTTTTGTGGCCTAAAAGGCAGCACAAAACAGTTTAGTATTATTTTCCAAAGCCAGGGATTTATATCGATAACCCTAGGATCTCCCAAAAATTTTCGAAGATATTTTCTTAATGCTTTGGTGGTTGGCTCTGAAGGTGAACCTAGCTGCACAAACACAACTTTTGTTTTTCTTTTTGGGTGTGTGTAATCCATATTAATAATCTTTTACCGTTTTTACCAAATAATCCATCATACTTGGATCTGTTTCTGGCAAAACTCCATGTCCTAAATTAAAAATATAAGGATGATCTTTAAATATATCTAGGTATCTTTTTGCCTCTTTTTTTAGTGTCTCTTTATCAGTTAATAATATCTTGGGATCCATGCCTCCCTGAACAGGTATGTTAATCTCTTTTTCTATTTTTTCTGGATCGATTTCATAATCTATACAAATTGCATCAGGTTTAATCAAATCACAATATTTTTTATAGTCTTTTATATTCCTTGGAAAACATATAACAGGAACATTTAAAGATTGAACAAATTTTACTAATTTTATTGTTGGGTTGTATATAAAATATGGTAAGTCCTTGTCTTCTAATAATCCTGCCCAACTATCAAATATTTGGATTATATTTGCACCATTATCAACTTGATTTTTAATGTGAATTTTTAAAAATTTTTCAATGATTGTTAAAACATTATTTATTAAATTTTTATTATCGAAAAAATTTTTTTTTAATTGATTCTTAGGAGATTGCTGATTTATCATGTAAACCAATATAGTCCAAGGAGCACCAACGAACCCTATAGTGTTTTTACCTTTTAAAATATTATTATCACTTACATTTTTTATAGCTTCATAAACTTGTTTAATTCTTTCAATAAAGTCAGTTTCTTTCATCTCAGATATTTTATCTAAATCAAGTTTATCTAAAATAGGACCATAATTTTTCTTAAATTCTACATTTTGATTTAAACCATATGGCAGCATTAATATGTCTGAAAAAATAATTGCTGCATCAAAATCAAATCTTTTTAATGGTTGTAGAGTAATTTCAGTAGATAAAATTGGGTTTAAACATAATTTTATAAAATCTGTATTTTTAGATCTAATTTCTCTGAATTCAGGCAAATATCTACCTGCTTGTCTCATTATCCAAATAGGATTTAAATTTGTTTTTTTATTAATTATTACTTCGTTAATAGGTGTCATATAAAATAAATATAATATAAGTATGTATTAGTATTATATCCTGTTAATTACGATTATTAATTTTTACACACATCTTTTTAACTATTTATACTTAACATTTAATCTAAAAATGATAATTTTTACTCACTTATTTGGGTATTTTAGTTTTTATTCAAAGAATGTATAATTTTATAAACATGTTTATTATTGTTAATAATGTTAGAAATTTTCAATAATTTTTAAAAAAACGTTAAAGTAAATTATTCTTTGTTAAATAATTCAAATATATTAACATTTTATACATGAGTAATACTTATCAAATTTATCTTGTTTCTGATTCCACAGGAGAAACTTTAGACAGAATATTCTTGGCTTTAAAAGCTCAATTTAAGAATATAGAGTATAAAGTACACCCTTATTCTTTCACAAGAACAGAAAACCAAATTATTAAAATTTTAGAAAGTGCTGAAAAAGTTAATAACTCTATAATTCTATATACGATAGTGGATACCAATCTTGCAAAATTTTTAGCTAATGAAAGCGAAAAAAAAAGACTACCTTGTTTTGGTGTATTAGGAAATTTAATTTTGAGTTTTTCAAAATTATTAAATCAAAAAGCATCTCATGAGCCAAGCGGGCAACATGTTTTAAATGAAGAGTATTATCAAAGGATTGAAGCTATTCAATTTACCATGAATCATGATGACGGAAATTTGTTAGATGAGGTAAGCAAATCTGATATTGTATTATTAGGAGTAAGCAGGACCAGCAAAACACCAACATCTATTTATTTGGCTAACAAAGGATATAAAACTTCTAATATTCCATTAATAAATGAAAATTCTGTACCAAAAACTTTAAGAGAAAATCCAAAAATAAGTTGCATAATTGGTTTAAATACGGAAGCAGAAAGATTGGTTGATATAAGAAAAAATCGAATGAACTCTTTAAAAGAAACTGAAAATACAAAATATACTAATATTAACAATATCCAGAAAGAAATTGATAATGCAAAAAAAACTTTTAAAAAATACGGTTGGCCAACAATTGATGTTACAAGAAAATCAGTTGAAGAAACTGCTGCTTCAGTAATAAAAATTCATGAAATTTACAAACAAAAATAATGAGAAAAATTATTTTAGCCTCTAAGAGTAAAGTTAGAAAAGAAATATTGAATAATTACGGAATTTTATGTGATGTTGTCCCATCCAACATTGATGAAGATAGTGTTAAAGAGTCTTTGAATAAAGAAAATGCTTCGCCAGAAATCATTTCTAAAAATCTTGCTGAGTTAAAAGCCAACAAAATAAGCGCCAAATATGAAAACCAAATAGTTCTGGGAGCTGATAGCGTCATAGATTTGGACGGAGTTGTAATTTCAAAACCAAATAATAGGGCAGAGGCACTAGAGATATTAAAAACCTTGAACAATAAAACTCATTATTTAATAAGTTCAGCTTGCATATCTAAAGACGGACAAATGATATGGAACTACACAGATAAAGCAAAATTAGTAATGAAGGAGTTTTCTTTAGAAGACCTTAAACAATATCTTAAGAAAATTGATGATGAGACTTTATACGCCTATAATGTATATCAAATAGAAGGAGTTGGAAGATCGTTATTTTCAAAAATTGAAGGGGACAATGATACAATTATGGGATTACCCATTAAAAAAATAAAAGAATATTTGACAACTATAAAGGAATAAAAATTTAACCAAAAAAATATTTTGAAAAAATTTATTATTTCTATTGATCAAGGCACATCTTCCACAAGAGTAATTCTTTTTGATGAGAAAATTAATATAATTTCAAAATATCAAAGTGAAATTAAACAATATTTCCCCAAAAGTGGGTGGGTTGAACATGACCCTAACGAGATATGGTCAACAACTTTAAGAGGGTTAAAAAATGTAATCAAAAAAGTAAATCTTCTTAAGGGTAAGATAATAAGTATAGGAATAACAAATCAAAGAGAAACAACAATTATGTGGGACAAACGAACAGGCAGACCCATATATAAAGCAATTGTCTGGCAAGATAGAAGAACCCAAAACTATTGTGATAGACTAAAAAAAAATAGACTTGAAAAGATTATTAAAAATAAAACTGGTTTATACATTGATCCTTATTTTTCAGCTACTAAGATCAAATGGATTTTAGATAATGTTAAGTCTTCTAAGAAACTATTAAAATTCGATAATTTACTTTTTGGAACTGTAGATACTTTTTTAATATGGAAGCTTACTTCAGGTAAAAAACACCTAACAGATGCAACTAATGCAAGTAGAACAATGCTATATAATATTGATAGTAATAAGTGGGATAATAAAATTATTAAAAAATTAGGTATTCCAAAAAAGATATTGCCAAAAGTAATGAATTCAGTCGATGATTTTGGTTTGACTAGCAAAGAGATATTAAATCTCGAAATACCCATATCAGCTGTACTCGGTGACCAACAAGCAGCAGCTATTGGTCAAAATTGTTTTGAAAGGGGTTCTATTAAAAGCACTTTTGGAACCGGAGCATTTACAATTATCAACACCGGACAAAAAAAAATTAATTCAAAAAATAAATTAATCACAACAATTTGTTATAAGATTGGTAACAAAACAATTTACGCGTTAGAAGGCTCAATATTTATTGCTGGTGCAGGAGTTCAGTGGTTAAGAGATAAAATTAAAGTAATTAATAATGCACAAGAAACAGAAAAAATTTTAAATTCTACTTTGAGTAATAAAGGTGTTTTTATTGTTCCAGCATTTAGTGGTATGGGAGCTCCTCATTGGAAGTCAGACGCAAGAGGTTTAATCACAGGATTAACAGGAGACAGTGATTGGCAAACATTAGTTAGAGCAACAATAGAATCTGTTGCTTACCAAACTTTTGACTTATTAAATTTATTTAAAAAAGACGGTATAAAACCCAAAAGTCTTAAGATTGATGGGGGAATGTCAGTGAACAATTGGTTTTCACAATTTTTATCAGATTTGTTAGACTTAGAAGTTATTAGACCTAAAATTGTAGAAACAACCGCCGTCGGCGTTGCTTTTTTTGCTGGCTATAAATCTGGATTATTTAAATCTTTTAATGATATAAAAAAATTGTGGAAAAAAGATAAAGAGTTCAGGCCTAAAATTAAGAAATACAATAGAAATAAATTAATTAAAGGTTGGAATATAGCAATAAAAAAAATGTTAATTGATTAAAAAATGAAAAGACACATTATAATTGGTAATCCTATTTCACACTCTTTATCACCAAAGATTCATAATTATTGGTTTAAGGAAAATAAAATAAAAGCAAATTACAAAAAAATTGTTCCAAAAAAAAATGAAGTAGAAAAAATTATAAAAAAAATCAAAGGGAAAAAAATTTATGGAATGAACGTGACAGTTCCATATAAGCAAGAAGTAATACCCTTCATTGAAACAATGTCAAGAATTGCAAAAAGTACAAATTCTGTAAATACAATTTTTTTTAAAAAAGGTAAAATTCATGGCGACAATACAGATGTATTTGGTTTTCAAAAGTCAATTATAAAAAATAAATTAGATATCAAAGAAAAATCTGTTTTAATATTTGGAGCTGGAGGAGTTGTGCCATCTATAATTCACGCTTTAAAAAATTTAAAAGTTAAAAAAATATATCTATCTAATAGGACCTATAAAAATGCGTTAAATTTAAAAAAAAAATATAATTTCATTAAAATATTAAAATGGGGTAAAATTAAAAATTGTGATTTTTTCATTAATTCCACAAGTATTGGTTTGAAAAAAGGTGATAAACTTAATTTAAATTTAAAATCTCTTTCGGGGAAAAAAACGTTTTACGACATAATATATAATCCCTCTAAAACACATTTTTTATTGGAAGCAGAAAAATTTGGCCATAAAATTATTAATGGAAGAGATATGTTTTTATATCAGGCTCAAAGATCATTTAGTTTGTGGCATAATTTGAAGCCCAAAATAAATAATGAATTGGTAAAATATATATATAATGATTAGAATTGCAATTATAGGAAGCATTGGATCTGGCAAAACTTTTATCTCAAAATTATTTGGTTACCCAGTTTTTAATGCCGATAAAGTCGTTACAAGTATTTATTCTAAAAATAAAAAAATATACAATGAGTTAAAAAAAAAAATTCCTGAATATTTTTTCAAATTCCCTATAAAAAAAAAAGAACTCATAAACGTGATATTAAAAAAAAAAACAAATCTTAGGAAAATTACCTCTATCGTTCATCCACATGTGAAGCAAAAATTAAGAAAATTTTTGATAATAAACAAAAAAAAGAAAATAGTTATTTTGGACATCCCACTTTTTTTAGAGAATAAACTTAATAAGAAAAACGATATAATTATCTTTATTCAGTCTAATAAAGAGAAAACATTAAACAAAATTAAAAAAAGAAAAAATTTTAATATGTCTATTTTTAAGAAATTTCAAAGCCTCCAATTTAAACAAGCTTATAAAAGAAAAAAATCTGACTATATTATTTATAATAATTTTAATAAAATTATAGCTCAAAAAAGAGTTAAAGATATATTAAGACAAATTAAGAAATGAAAGAAATAGTTTTAGATACTGAAACTACAGGTATATCGGTTGCCGAAGGTCATCGAATTGTTGAAATAGGGTGTATAGAATTGGATAATCTAATTCCCACAAAAAAAAAATTTCATTGTTACATAAACCCCGAAAGAAAAGTTTCTGAAAAGGCCTTTGAAGTGCATGGATACTCAGATGATTTTTTATCAAAGCAGAAAAAGTTTAAAGAAATTGTGCAAGATTTTTTAAAGTTTATTGATGGAAAAAAATTGGTAATTCATAATGCTGCATTTGACTTAGCTCATATAAATAACGAATTAAAAATTCTTGGAATGGATAAAATAAAAAATCAAATTATCGATACCCTTTCTATAGCGAGAGATAAATTTCCTGGATCGTCGATTAGCCTTGACGCTTTATGTAAAAGATACAGAATTGACAATTCTAAAAGGGTACAACACACGGCCTTAATTGATTGCGAGTTATTATCAAAAGTTTATATTAATCTGACTGATCAAAAAGAACCCACTTTAGATTTTAAAAAAGACGATGATAAATTAAAAGTTGTTGGCGATGATAATATTTCATATTTTAAAAAAATAGTTGAACCAAGCCAAGAAGAATTAAGAAATCATAGAGAATTTTTAAAAAAAGATTTAAAAAAAAATTTTTTTTAATTAAATTTTTCGTTATAAAGTTTTACAAAATCGATTTTTTTTTCCAATTTAATAGATGGATGTCCTGAATTATGTATTAAATTCAGAAATGAATTTTCTAAATCGGGATAAATTTTTGTGGGCACTTCACATAAAATAATCTTTTCAAGGTCTCTTTTTTCTTTCACATCATCATCAACTTTTATAATTGATGTGTAAACGATTTCGTAATAAGATTTTTTTGGGTTAGGTTCTTTATCCTCAAATTTTAATGTAGTGTTAACTTCGATTAATTTATTTTTAAGAGCTTTGGAAGTAATATCTATATTAAGTTGATATTTTGAGATATTTTCTTTAACAAATAGAAAAGTTTCTACATCGGGGGTTTCGCTTGACATATCTTTTATATATTTTGCTAAAATTTTAAACTTTTCTGTCATCGTTCTCCTCTATATCTTCATACTCTCCATCTATAAAATTTTTTTTTATATCCTTATTTTTATTAAATTTTTTTGATAGATTTCCAAAAAATAACTTCCTCGTGATAGGGAATATAAGTAGAAATCCTAAACAATCAGTAGCAAAACCTGGAAGGATCAACAATAATGCTGCAAACGCAATTGCTGCTCCGGATATTATTTCATAAGCAGGCATTTCATTTCTAACTAATTGAGTAATTCCAGATCTTATAGTGTTTAAACCTTCGTATTTTGCGTAATAAACCCCTATAATTGCTGTAATAAAGATAAGTAAAATTGTATTAAAAGCGCCTATTTGAGCGCCAATTTTTATAAATAAATAAATTTCTAAAATTGGAATTAGAATTATTGATAATAAAACTGGGTTCATTTGTCTTAAATGTAATTACTATGTTGATTAATTTCAACTAACAATTACATTAATAGTATGAATTATAGTTTTGAGTATATAGATATTATATTGCTAGCAATGATTGCCGGTTTTATTTTTATCAGGTTGAGAGGAATTTTAGGAAAAAGAACAGGATTTGATGGAAAGACAGGATCTCAATTTGAGAAAGTGCTTAATAATATTCAAGTTGAAAATAAGGCTCTAGAAAAAGAAAATTTTGACGATCAGGCCCAAAAAGAATTTTTGAAGGGCGCTAAAATTGCGTATGAAACAATTATCACTGACTTTAGTGATAATGATAATAAAATAACTTCAAGCAAGCCTTTATTAAGCAAAAAGATCTATGATCAATTTGTAAATGCCCTAAGAGAGAGAAGCAAGAGAGGCCATTACGCAGAAATTACTTTTATCGGAGTAAATTCAGCAAAAATAAAAGAGCATAAAAAAATAGATAAAATTTTAAATGTTACTGTCGATTTTGTGAGTGAGGTAATAACTTGCATAAAGGATAAAGACAAAAAAATTATTTCTGGACACCCAGAAAAAATTAAAAAAATTTATGATACTTGGGTCTTTTCAAGAGATATAAGATCTAGCAATCCAAACTGGCAACTAGTAGATACTTTAACCTAATTGAAAGATAAAATTTCAGACAAAGATAAAAAAGCATGGAAAAATTTTATTTCAGGCAATGAAAAGTTGCATGATAAAGATGCTGGTGTTAAAGAAAAAAAACCTTTAAGAACTCTGCGTGTAGATTTTCATGGTTATACATTACATAAAGCTAATGAGATTATAGAAACTCTAATAAATGACTCATATGAGGAAGGTATTTCAAAAATAATTTGTGTAACAGGAAAAGGTTTACATTCTAACGTAGATGGAGATCCTTATATTTCAAAAGACTTAAGTATTTTAAGGTTTTCAGTTCCAGAATTTATTAAAAAAAATAATGAATTATCCGGAAAGATAAGAGAAATTAAAGAGGCTGAAATAAAAGATGGAGGTAGTGGAGCTTTTTATATTTTTTTAAAAAAAAAATTATAAAATAAATTTAGACAGATCAGTATCTTTTACTAAATTATCTAAGTTCTTATTTATATATTCTTTGTTGATAACTATTTTTTCACCAGCTTTGTCTGTAGCGGTAAAACTTATATCATCAAGAATTTTTTCAATAATTGTATGAAGTCTTCTAGCTCCAATATTTTCAACAGTTGCGTTTACTTCAGATGCTATTTTTGCTATCGTATCTATTCCATCCTCAGAAAATTCTAATTCTACATTTTCTGTTTTTAATAAGGCTATATATTGTTTAATTAAACTGTAATCTGGTTCTTTTAAAATTCTTTTGAAGTCATCACTTGTTAAAGCTTCTAACTCAACTCTTATTGGCAATCTCCCTTGAAGTTCTGGTAGTAAATCGGACGGTTTTGCCAGCTGGAAAGCTCCAGAGGCAATAAATAAGATATGATCTGTTTTAATGGGACCATGTTTGGTATTTACCGTAGTTCCTTCAATAAGTGGAAGCAAATCTCTTTGTACCCCTTCTCTCGATACATCACCACCAACCCTATCTGTTCTAGCTGAGATTTTATCTATTTCGTCTAGAAAAACGATTCCATTGTTTTCTGTGGATAATTTTGCTGCTTTTATAATCTTATCTTGTTCAATTAATTTATCAGATTCATCGTTTATCAAAATTTCATGAGACTCTTTAACAGTCATCTTCTTTTTCTTTTCTTTACTGCCCATAGATTTCCCAATCATTTCTCCAATATTTATCATTCCAACATTAGCTCCTGGCATGCCAGGGATTTCAAATGAAGTTCCACCTGAGCTAGTATCACTTACCGCAATCTCTATCTCGTTATCATCAAGATCACCGTTTCTAAGACGTTTTCTAAAACTTTCTCTCGTAGCTAAGCTTGCTTTTTTTCCGACTAAAGCATCCAAAACTTTTTCTTCTGCTGCCTTTTGAGCTTTAGCGTGAACTTCTTTTCTTTTTTTTACTTTTTCCATCGAAATTGCGATTTCTATTAAATCTCTTACAATTTGTTCTACATCTCTTCCAACATATCCAACTTCAGTAAATCTTGTGGCCTCTACTTTTACAAAAGGAGCCTCAGCAAGTTTCGAGAGCCTTCTAGAAATCTCCGTCTTACCCACACCAGTTGGACCAATCATCAAAATATTTTTTGGCAATATTTCATTTTTCATTTCACCAGATAGTGCTTGTCTTCTCCACCTATTTCTAAGAGCAACTGCAACAGCTTTTTTTGCTTTATTTTGCCCAACTACAAATCGGTCTAGTTCAGAGACTATTTCTCTTGGAGACAATGAACTTACCAAAGATGCATTTTCTTTTTTATTTTTTTCTTTAGGATGTAGTGGTGTTACGTTTGAATTATCCATTATATTTTTTCTATTTTAACATTATCGTTTGTAAAAACACATATATCTGCTGCAACTTTAATTGCTTTTTTTGCCACATCTTCAGCAGACATATTTCCTTCCATTAAAACTTTTCCTGCTGCTAAAGCATAATTTCCTCCAGAACCTATACCAATCACATCACCTTCTGGCTCCAAAACGTCTCCCGTACCCGAGATTATATAACTATTATTTTTATCTCCTACCGCCATCAACGCTTCTAATCTTCTTAAATATTTATCCGTTCTCCAATCCTTTGCTAATTCAACTGCAGCTCTTGACAAGTTGCCTGCATGTTTTTCAAGTTTTCCCTCTAGTCTCTCGAATAAAGTCAATGCATCTGCTGTTGATCCAGCAAAACCAGCAACGACATCTCTTTTTTCAATTTTTCTGACTTTTGAAGCGGTACTTTTAACAACTGTATTTCCCATACTAACTTGGCCGTCTCCAGCTACTACTACTTCATTATTTTTTCTAACTAACACAATTGTTGTCATAACTAATAAATGGTAACTATTTTTGATACTTCAAGTGTTTAGACTGATATTGATATAGTGGGATTATGTATGTATACCATTAAAAATATATGGCTAGAAAAGGAAAAGTATCTAGAAAAACAAAAGAAACCAGCATTAATGTTGAAGTAAATATTGATGGCAAAGGTAAGTACCAAATTGACACTGGTATTGGATTTTTAGATCATATGCTTGAGCAGTTGTCAAAGCATTCACTTATTGATCTAAAGGTTAAAGCAAAAGGAGATACACATATTGACCTTCATCACACTACAGAGGATACAGGAATTGCAATTGGTGAAGCTTTAAAAAAAGCAGCTAAAAAATTTGTTGGAATTAAAAGATATGCACATGCGATGATACCAATGGATGAAACATTATCACGTGTAGCAGTGGATGTTTCTAATAGACCATATCTTATATGGAAGGTAAAATTAAAGGTCGAGAAACTTGGAGAGATGGATACCGAACTATTTAAAGAGTGGTTTCAGGCTTTCTCACAATCTGCTGGAATTACTTTACATATTGAAAATATTTATGGTGATAATAGTCACCATATCATTGAGTCTTGTTATAAAGGCCTTGCAAGATCATTAAGAGCTGCATTAGAGATGGATCCAAGAAACAAAAAGAGTATTCCATCCACCAAAGGCTCGTTATAAGTTTAATGAACGTTACAATTGTTGATTATAATTCGGGCAATATAAGCTCGGTCGTAAACTCTTTTAACGAGGTTGCTAAAGATAAGGTAAAAATTGAAGTTACTTCAGATTTAAGTAAGATTAAATCTTCTGACAAAGTAGTTTTACCAGGGCAGGGCTCATTTAAAAGTTGTATAGAAGCGTTAAACAATATTGATGGCCTTACAGATATGCTTAACGAATTTGCAATAACTAATAAAAAACCGATTCTTGGTATTTGTGTTGGATTACAAATGTTTGCAGATATTGGATATGAAGAAACAGAAACCAAAGGCCTTGGTTGGGTTTCGGGTAAAGTATCAAAAATTAATAATCAAAATGGAAAGTATAAACTTCCTCACATTGGTTGGAATCAAATTAATATTGTTAAAGATAGTAAAATTTTTAAAGATATAGAAAATAATTCTCATATGTATTTTGTACATAGCTATGAACTTGTCCCAGAAGATAGAAATGTAATTTCATCAACAACAGATTATTCATCAAATATTGTTTGCTCTGTTGAAAAAGAAAATATTTTCGGAACCCAATTTCACCCTGAGAAGAGTGATAAAACTGGATTAAAAATAATTGATAATTTTATAAATTTATAAAAAAAATAAAAAAAAGGAATAAATGAAAATATTTCCCGCAATAGATATAAAAGACAAAAAATGTGTAAGATTAGTTAAGGGAGATTTTGACAACAAAACCGAGTATGAAATGTCTCCTGTTGAGCAAGCCGGGAGATATAAAGATAATGGATTTAAAAATTTACACATAGTTGATTTAGATGGTGCTTTAACTGGAGAAACAGTAAATTTAGATATTATTCAGGATATAGTTGGTAAATTTAATTTAAAGGTTGAGGTAGGTGGTGGTATTAGAAATTTTTATAGTATTCAAAAATACATTGATGCTGGCGTTGAAAAAGTTATTTTAGGAAGTGCTGCTATAAAAGATAAAAATTTTTTAAAAGAAGCTTGTGAAAAATTTCCAAACAGGATTGCTTTAGGTTTAGATGCTAAAGAAGGCTATTTATCTGTCTCTGGGTGGAAAGAAAATTCCAACAAATTAACTTTAGATTATTTAAAAGAGGTGAATGATTTTGGTGCAAGTAGATTGATTTACACCGATATCAATAAAGATGGTATGAAACAAAGTCCAAATTTTGATGAAACAATGAAAGTTGCCGAGATATCAAATTGCCCAGTAATAATATCTGGTGGAGTATCATCAATAAATGACATTAAAAAAGCTAAAAATTTAAAAAATATTGAGGGCATCATAGTTGGAAAAGCAATATATGACGGTGACATTAAATTAGAGGATTTAGCAATGGAAATGAATTAAATGAAATCTTTCGATTATATTAGTCTCTATTTGTTAGTTATTGTATTATGTTTAGTAAGTGTAAATTTTTTATATAGAATTTTTTTTTAAAAATGCTCAAAAATAGAATTATTCCTTGTTTAGACGTTAAGAATGGTCGTGTTGTAAAAGGTATAAACTTTGTTGATCTTAAAGATGCAGGTGATCCTGTTGAACAAGCAAAAATTTATAGTGATGGGGGAGCAGATGAGATTTGTTTTCTAGATATTACGGCTTCTAATGAAAATAGAGAAACTATCTATGAAGTAGTAAAAAAAACTTCCAAGAAATGTTTTGTTCCTTTGACTGTTGGAGGCGGTGTCAGAAGTGTTGAGGATATTAACAGATTACTTAATTGCGGAGCTGACAAAGTCTCAATTAATACTGCAGCAGTTGAAAATTCAAAAGTTGTTATTGATAGTTCAAAAAAATTTGGATCTCAATGTATTGTGGTAGCGATCGATGCGAAAAAAACTGGAGAAAAGTGGGAAGTGTTTACTCACGGAGGCAGAAATAATAGTGGTATTGATGCGCTAAAATACGCAAAACAAATGGAAGACAGTGGAGCAGGAGAATTGCTAGTTACATCAATGGATAAAGATGGAACCAAATCGGGATATGATATTGAGTTAATGAAAAAAATAACATCAAATGTTAATATTCCAGTGATAGCATCAGGGGGTGTTGGAACATTAGATCATTTAGTTGATGGTATAAATTCTGGAGCTAGTGCAGTCCTTGCAGCTTCAATATTTCATTATGGAACTTATTCTATTAATGAAGTTAAGGAATATTTGGCTTCAAAAGATATACCTGTTAGAATTTGATATGCTTAAAACTTTGGAAGATCTTATTTTACTTGCTAGAGAAAGAAAGAAAAATCCAGTAGAGGGATCTTACACAAATAAACTTTTGAATGATAAAAATTTTGCTAAAGACAAGGTTTTGGAGGAAGTTCAAGAGTTAATAGAAGCTATTGAACAAAACTCAAATAAAATTCATGAATCAGCTGATGTTTTTTATCATTTGATTATGTTTTTAGAAGCAAATAATGTAAAAATAGAGGAAGTAATTGCGGAACTAAAAAAAAGAAAAAAATAATTTAATTTAGAAAGGCAATTATGAAACACGTTGAAAAAAAAAGACATTTAGCAAAAACAATAACCTGGAGAGTAATAGCTAGTTTAGATACTTTTTTAATAGCTTGGTTAATAACTGGAAAATTTGATTGGGCCGGAACTATCGCAGGTATAGAAGTTTTAACAAAAATGTTCTTATATTACTTTCATGAGAGAGCTTGGTATAAATTTAGTAAATATGGTGTTTTAAAAAAATAGGAATGCTCTAAATTTGTCATTAAAAATACTTATAAAAAGAATAAGTATCTTATTGTAATAGAGAATATATACTCCGCTAAAAAAAATGAGCCATAAATTTTACAGACCTGCCAGATCAAGATTACAGCGAAGTGAATTGGCAGTTCCAGGATCCTCACCAAAAATGTTTGAGAAAGCTCTTAATTCAGCTGCAGATTATATTTTTTTAGATTTAGAAGATGCAGTTTCTCCTAAAGATAAAGTTTCAGCTAGAGCAAATGTAATCAAGGCTTTAAACGAGATAAATTGGAGAGAAAAAGGTAAAACGATATCAGTACGAATAAATAGTTTGGACACTCATTATATGTATAGTGATTTAGTAGAAATTGTGGAGCAAGCAGGTGAAAATGTTGATACAATTCTTGTACCTAAAGCAGGCACAGATAGTGATGTTTATATGGTTGATTGTCTGTTAACCCAGATAGAGACACACAAAAAAATAAAAAACAAAATTGGAATTGAGTGCTTAATTGAAACAGCTTTAGGCATGTCAAATATAAAAGAAATAGCTAAATCCAGTGAGAGACTTGAAGCTCTACACTTTGGTGTAGCAGATTACGCTGCAAGTTTAAGAGCCAGAACTGTTGTTATCGGTGGATTAAATCCAGATTATCCTGGAGATCAATGGCATCATGGATTATCTGAATTAGTAATGACCTGTAGGGCATATGGCTTAAGAGCAATTGATGGGCCATTCGGGGACTTTAATGATCCCGATGCATATGTTGCGGCTGCAAAAAGAGGAGCAGCTATTGGAATAGAGGGAAAATGGGCAATTCATCCTTCACAAATTGAATTAGCAAACAAAGTATTTTCTCCACCAGAGTCAGAGGTCAATAAGGCAAAACGAATTTTAGAGGAGCTTGAAAAGGCTGCTAAAGAGGGAAAGGGAGCAGCTCAACTTGATGGAAGAATGATTGATGCAGCGTCAGCAAGAATGGCGGAAAATGTTGTAAACATAGATAAATTAATAAATAATAAGTAATAAATGGATATACACGAGTATCAAGCAAAAGAAATTTTAGCAAGTTTTGGAGTTTCAATCCCAAGAGGTGGAATAGTTTATAGTCCAGAGACAGCAGAAAATAAAGCAAGAGAAATTGGTGGATCAAAGTGGGTTGTAAAAGCGCAAATTCATTCTGGAGCAAGGGGTAAAGCTGGCGGAGTGATTGTTTGTAATTCTCCTCTTGAAGTTGCGCAAGCAACAGACAAACTTTTAGGAAAAAAATTAGTTACAAATCAAACAGGTCCAGAGGGCAAAATTGTAAATAGAATCTATATTGAAGAGGCAACAGATATTGAGAAAGAATTATATTTAGGACTAGTTTTTGATAGAAGTTCAGAAAGTATAATGGTTGTAGCTTCAACAGAAGGTGGAATGAGTGTAGAGGAAATAGCTAAAGAAAAGCCAGAGTCAATAATTAGATCTAAAATAGAAGTAGCTGTTGGCATACAAAGTTTCCAAGCTAGAGAATTAGCGTTTGGATTAGGGATAGAACCAGAATTAATAAGAAGAGCCTCAGAAACGATAATAGGTTGTGCTAAAGCTTTTAGTGAATTAGATGCAACTATGGTAGAAGTGAACCCATTAGTAATTTCAAAACAAAAACAAATATTGGCATTAGACTGTAAGATGAGTTTTGACAATAATGCTATGTTTAGAAGAGATAAAGTATCTGAATTAAGAGACAAAACACAAGAAGATGAAAAAGAAGTCTATGCTTCTGATAGAGGTTTAAATTATGTAAGTTTAGATGGAAACATTGGAAATATCATTAATGGTGCTGGATTAGCAATGGCATCAATGGATATGATTAAACTAGCAGGAGGAGAACCAGCTAATTTCCTTGATGTTGGTGGAGGAGCAACCCCTGAAAAAATTGTAAAAGCTTTTAGACTAATTACAATGGATAAAAAAGTAAAAGTAATCCTTGTTAACATTTTTGCTGGAATAAATAGATGTGATTGGGTAGCAGAGGGAATAGTCCAAGCATTAGAAAAAATAGAAATCAAAGTACCTTTAGTAATAAGACTAGCTGGAACAAATGTAGAAAAGGGTAATAAGATATTACAAGAAAGCAAATTAAATTATATTGAGGCAAGTACTTTAGAGGAGGCTGCTAACAAAGCTGTAGCTGCACTAAAATAATATGTCAGTAATCATTCACAAAGATACAAAAATTTTAATACAGGGATTCACAGGAAAAATGGGAACATTTCATGCTGATGAAATGATAAAATATGGTTCAAATGTAGTTGGTGGAGTTACACCTGGTAAGGGAGGCCAAAAACATTTAGATAGACCAGTATTTGACACTGTAAAAGATGCTGTGATGAATACTGGTGCGACAGCATCAATATTATTTGTACCACCAGCTTTTGCTGCAGACTCTGCAATGGAAGCAGCTGATGCAGGAATAAAAACTTGTGTAGCTATAGTAGACGGTATTCCATCTCACGATATGATTAAAATTAAAAGATATATGAGAAGATATTCACGTACAGAAAAAATGACATTAGTCGGACCAAATTGTGCGGGTATTATTAGTCCGGGAAAATCAATGTTAGGAATAATGCCTGGCCATATTTATAAAGAAGGAAGAGTAGGGATTATTAGTCGATCAGGGACATTGGGATACGAGGCAGCACAGCAATTAAAGAATTTGAATATAGGAATTTCAACAAGTGTCGGCATTGGTGGAGATCCTATTAATGGAAGCTCATTTAGAGATATAATTGAAAAATTTGAAACAGATGATGAGACTGATGTAATTTTAATGATTGGAGAAATAGGTGGCCCTCAGGAAGTTGCGGCTGGTGAATTTGCAAAAGAGAATATGAAAAAACCGGTAATTGGTTACATTGCTGGATTAACAGCACCCAAAGGAAGAGTTATGGGTCACGCAGGTGCAATAGTTTCAGCCTATGGAGAAAGTGCAATAGAAAAAGTTGAAATTTTAAAAGAGTGTGGTGTAACTATTTCAAAAAATCCATCTGTGATGGGTGATACTGTTAAATCAGTTCTAGAAAAAATTTAAATGAATTATGATAACGATAATGTTTTTGCAAAAATTTTAAGAGGAGAAATTCCTTGCAAAAAAATTTATGAAGATGAATTTGTTTTATCTTTTCACGACATAAACCCTCAGAAAAAAATTCATGCACTAGTAATACCCAAAGGAAAATACATTGATCTTGATGATTTCTGTAATAAAGCAAGTAAAGATGAAGTTGTAGGTTTAATTAAGGGGATAAATGTGGTGGCAAAAAAATTAAATATATCAGTTGATACTGGCAAAGGGTATCGAGCATTGGCTAATGTCAGTGAACACGGTGGACAGGAAGTACCTCATTTACATTTTCATATATTTGGTGGAGAAAAAGTGGGTAAAATGGTCGAATGAGAGATATTATTAACAGAAATTATTTAGAGATAAAATCTGTAAATGCTTTAATTGCGAGTATAGACCCTAAAGAAAAAGACTTAACTCAGATTATAAAATCAGATGATTTTCAGATAAACAAATTTTTTTATAAAAAAATTGGATTAAAACATAAGTGGACAGATCGTCTTACTTGGTCTGATTTAGACTGGATAAAGTATTCTTCTAGCCAAAATATAGAGACATATATATTAAAAGTAAAAAATGATCTTGCAGGATATTTCGAATTAATTTTACACTTAGACCTTCAAGAAATTGAAATTGCATATTTTGGTTTATTAGAGGAATATCGTAATAAAAAATTGGGAGGATATTTACTAACATCAGCAATTAAAAAATCATTTGGTAAAAAAAATATAAAAAGAGTCTGGGTTCACACTTGTACACTCGATCATGAAAATGCGCTTAAAAATTACTTAGCAAGGGGTATGAAAATTTTTAAAAACGAGACTATTAAAATTTAATTAAATAAAGGAATTTGAAAAGTATTTTTTTTAATTTTTTGATTTTTCATTATCGATGAAAGAAAAGTAATATTTAAATTTTGATAGACATCTATTGTTTGCCAACCAATTATATCAAAATTTTTAATATCAAAAAAAATATTAATTTCATAGTCATTTTTTTCTATTGTGAAATTAACAAATTTATTATCAATAATTCTTTTTGTGAGATTGGTAATCTCATTTATTATAAAATTTTTATCCAAAATAAAGTTAAGAGGTGTTTTGTTAATTCTGTATCTATAATAAGTTCCATCATTAGCCTTAATGACTACTGATTTGCCGTCCGATACTAAAATTTTTTTATTCTTTTTATTATATTTGCAGTAAATCTTTTTTGGATATTCAATGATACAGTTTCCAGTTTCAATTTTTCCATTAATATTTTGCTCAAAATTAAATGATAAATTCTTAGTATTTTTTAAATTATTAATTATATTTTTTTTTATTGTATTTTGTGCTTCAGCGTTAAAGTTCAATAAAAAAAAAATTAATATAATTTTCTTCATTATAAAACATCTCTTTTACCAACGTGATTTGCTTTACTAACTACACCTTCGTCTTCCATCATATCTATAATTCTTGCTGCTCTATTATAACCAATTTGTAACTTTCTTTGTAAAAAAGACGTTGAGGCTTTCCTCTCAGATTTTACGATTTCCAAAGCTGTTTGATAAAGATCATCTTTTTCTTCAGTATTTTTTGAATTGTCAATTATTTCTTTCTCATCAACATAATTTAATATTTCATCTATATAATCTGGTTCAGCTTGATTACGTAAAAAATTATTTACTTTTTCTATTTCATTTTCAGATACATAAGGAGCATGTACTCTCAAAACCTTATTAGCTGATGACATGTAAAGCATATCCCCTTTTCCAAGAAGTTGTTCAGCTCCTTGTTCTCCAAGTATTGTTCTACTATCTATCTTAGAGGTAACTTGAAAAGAGATTCTGGTTGGAAAGTTAGCTTTTATAGTACCGGTTATCACATCTACACTTGGTCTTTGGGTAGCCATTATAATATGTATTCCTGCAGCTCTTGCCATTTGAGATAATTTTTGAATATAATTCTCTATGTCTTTACCAGCGACCAACATTAAATCAGACATTTCATCAACTACGACAACTATATAAGGCATGGGTAATTTATGCTTAGAGTTATAACCATCAATGTTTCTTACACCTTCCTTTGTCATTAATCTGTATCTACTCTCCATTTCTTTCACTACCCATCCCAGAACGGAAGCGGCTTTTTTAGCTTCAGTTATGACTGGGCATAATAGGTGAGGAATACCTTCATAAGTTGAGAGCTCTAACATTTTAGGATCTATAAGAATAAATTTACACTTTTCAGGAGTATGTCTGTAAAGAAGAGATAGAATTATTGTATTAATACAAACTGATTTTCCAGATCCAGTTGTACCTGCAATTAATAAATGGGGCATCGATGTCAAATCACTAATCATTGGCGTACCTGAAATATTTTTACCTAAAGCTATTGGAAGTTTAATTTCTTTTTTTTTAAAATCTGGTTTGTTCAGAATTTCACTTAAATATACATTTTCTCTTGATAAATTTGGCAATTCAATTCCAACTGTGTTGCTACCGGGA
Source organism: uncultured Pelagibacteraceae bacterium (assembly GCA_902629575.1). Taxonomy (GTDB): domain Bacteria; phylum Pseudomonadota; class Alphaproteobacteria; order Pelagibacterales; family Pelagibacteraceae; genus Pelagibacter. The sequence continues at coordinate 13,595 of CACORJ010000001.1, read as the reverse complement.
ATAGTTGCTATACGAGCAGATTCAGAGCTAGTGTTTCTTGCTATGTCGTCAGATAAATTTATAATTTTGGATACTTTAACTCCTGGTGCGGGTTCAAATTCATTTAAGGTCACAACAGGACCATGGCTAATTTTTTTTATATTACCATTAACTCCAAAATCTAATAATATTTTTTCTAAAAAATTTGGATCATTAAATTTTTCCTCATTTGAATTTCCTTTTTCTTTTTTATCGGGTATTTTAAGTAATTCTATACTAGGAAGATTAAACTTTAATTTGTTATCTTTGATTTTCTCAGCTTTAATAAATGGGAGATCTTCTTGTATCAAATTTTTTATTTCTTCCTGCGGAATATATTCATTAATTACTTCACTTTTATCTATATTATTTTCTTTACTATTTAGTTTTAACTTTCTTAATAAATTTTTTAAAAAAATTATATTTTTTTTAGGACTAAAATTTATACTAATTAAAAATAAAACTATTATTAGAAATAATAAAAAATAATATGAAATTGAAGTTTGTAATTTTAAAAGATTACCCAATAAACCTTGGGAAATATAATAACCTACAAAACCACCATTACCATTAATATAAAGTTCAAAATTATCTTTGTAAAAAGATTCTAAAAAAAAAGTTCCAAAAATACAGTAGAGGATTACGAAAAAATTATTTTCAATTATCAAAAATAAATCTTTACTTTTAAATATATTAATACCAGTGACAAAAAGAGTTAATGCGAACAGATAAGATATAATTCCTATAGATTGAAGAAATAAATCAGCAATATAACTTCCCTGAAAACCAAGCATATTTTTAATTTCGGTATTTTCTGGAAAAATGAAATTTGGATCAGCAGGTGAATAAGAAATTAACGAGATAAAAAGTAAAATTCCAACAATTGTTAAGCTAGTACCTAAAATTTCAACAATCCTATTAAAGATAAATTTTAGAGAAGTATTAGCTATTTTTTTAATATTCATTTTAATGAATCAAATATATCACTTTGTATCATCTAATTTTTATTGTTAAAATTAATTTGTTATGAAAATATGTATAATCGGAGATGGCTTGGTTGGCTTAACTTTAGCAAATATGTTGCTAAGAAAAGGATTAGCTGTAGACATCTTATCTAGTAAGAAAAAAAAAAGTACATATGATGAATCAAGAACTCTTGGTATATCTAGATCAAATGTCGAATATTTTAATAAAGAAATAGCAGATATAGAAAGTATTTTATGGCCAATAAATAATATAAAAATTTACACAGAAAAAAATACCAAAAATGAATTAATTAGATTTAACAACGATGAAAAAAAAATTTTTTCAATTGTTAAAAACAATCATCTTCAAAAATTATTAAAAAATGAATTAAATAAAAATAAATTATTTAAATTTAAAAGTATGAAAAAGTACAATAAACTTGTTAAACAAAAATATAAATTAATATTTATTTGTGATGCAAAAAACGAAATTGCAAAAAAATTTTTTTTCAATAAAATAAAAAAAAGTTACAATAGTATCGCATACACTACTCTCATAACTCATAAAGAATTAAAAAAGAATAATACTGCTTTTCAAAATTTTACCTATAAAGGACCTATAGCATTTTTACCAGTCTCTAAAACCCAAACTTCAGTTGTTTATTCTTTTAAATCTAAAGATAAAAAGGACGACTCATTCATTAAAGATTTAATTAAAAAATATAATCCCTCCTATGTCATTACAAAAATAAATAAATGTAATTATTTTGAACTAAAATCCTACAATTTAAGAAACTATTTCGTAGATAATTTTTTGGCTTTTGGTGACTTGCTTCATCAGATTCATCCGTTAGCAGGACAGGGATTTAATATGTCTTTAAGAGATATAAAGCTATTATCGATTTTAATCGATAAAAGAATTAATTTGGGTTTAGAGATAGATTCCTCTGTGTGTAAAGATTTTCAAAAAAATTCTAGGGATAAAAATTATCTCTTCTCAACTGGGATTGATTGGATTTATGAATTATTTAATTTAGAGAGTAAGATGAAGTCTAATTTTCTCTCTAACTCTATAAATATTTTTGGAAAAAATAAAATTATGAACTCATTATTAAGAAAATTTGCTGATCGTGGCTTAAGGATGTAAGAATTACTGAACAGTTGTATTATTATAATTATCAAAAGTATAAGTAGAAAGTATTTCTGCTATTTTATTTTTTCGTAAATCGAGACTTACTGCTTCCAATAGTACTTGTTTTTCTTCAACGCTAAAAGGAGAAGCCATTGCCAAAGCATTTATTATTTCATCAAGACTTTGTTTCTCAAGTGCTTTCCAATTTATGATAAAACCTCTTTTTTCAAATAATGCTTTAAGATCTTTAAAAATAAGTTTCAAATCGGTAAATTTTAAATTTTTTTTTGTTTCATCTAAATCATTCATAAATATTTGATAGTTTACTTCACATTCTCTATAAAGTTTTTCCGTATTTATTTCTTTAAAAATTTTAAATCTAATAATACCTTTTAAATCAATAAAATATCTTCCATCATCAGTTTCCTTAAAACTAGTTATTTTACCCAAACAACCAATATCATATAATCGAGGAGGGATTGTTTCATTTTTTTTTGAGTTAATTGGCTGTATCATTCCAACAAATTTGTCAGCTTTCATACAATCATTAATCATTTGAATATAACGTGTTTCGAAAATATTTAGTGGCACAGTTGTTTTTGGAAAAATGATAAAATTACTTAAAGGAAATACGGGAATAATTTTTGGCAATTCATTTATTTTCATATTAAAAATATATCATATTTAATATTGCTTGAATTAAAAAAGATAGCTAATTATACTGTTACAGATTGCGGGTATAGCTCAGTGGTAGAGCGTCTCGTTGCCAACGAGAAGGTCGAGGGTTCGACCCCCTTTGCCCGCTCCAATAAGTATTAATATGATAATTTGGATCGCATCTTACCCCAAAAGTGGGAATACTTATTTGAGATCGTTTATTTCATCTTACTATTTTTCGAAAAAAGGAAAATTTGATTTCAAATTATTGATGAATATTCCTCAATTTCCTTCAATAAGATTTTCACAAAAAGATTTTTTATCTTTCGATGATGCTGCTTATAATTGGATTTCAAATCAAAGATTTTTTTTTAAAAAAAAAGATTTATTTTTTTTGAAAACCCATAACTCACTTAAAGAATTCAATAATTATGAATTTACTACAGCTGAAGAAACACTCGGTGCAATTTATATTGTCAGAGATCCAAGAAATATAATTACATCCATGTGTAATCATTATTCTTTTTCTTTAGACTATGCTTTTAAAAGAATGATTGACGAAAATGCATCGTTATCTGAAAAAGCAAGTAACGGAGATTGTAGTAATTATACCTTTATTGGAACATGGGCTGAACATTATAAATCTTGGAAAAATAATGAAAAGTTTAAAGTATTATTTATAAAATACGAAGATTTAAAAGATAATAAAGAATTAATTTTTATGAAAATAATAAATTTTATTGAGGAGCTGAAAGGAATTAAAAAAATTAAATTAGATGAAAATAAATTTTATAATTCATTAAAATCAACAAATTTCGTAAATTTAAGCAATAAAGAGGATAACGAAGGTTTTGAGGAAAGTTTTATCAACAGCGGTGGGAAAAAAACAAAATTTTTCAATAAGGGTTTTAAAAATGATTGGCAAAAATTATTGCCTAGAGAAACTATTAAAAAATTAAATTTACAATTTAAAAAAGAATTAATAGAACTAGGATATAAATATTATGAATGATCTAATTAATAAAAAATGTGTACCCTGTGAAGGGGGTGCTACCCCATTTGATATTTCTGAAATACATAAATATCAAAAAAAAGTCGATGGTTGGGAAATTATAAAAAATGATAAAAATATATATTTTTTAGAGAAAAAATTTAAATTTAAAAACTTTTTAGCCAGTCAAGATTTTGTTAATAAAGTAGGAGAAATTTCTGAACAAGAGGGTCATCATCCTGACATTATGTTTGGATGGGGTTATGCAAAAATTAACATAACAACCCATGCAATTGAGGGTTTATCTGAAAATGATTTTATTTTAGCTGCAAAAATTGACAAAGTTACTAATGTTTAAAGTGTCTCGTTTTTGAAAATAATAAAACGGTATTAGTATCATTTGCAAACTTTATAATTTCTTTGTCTCTTATAGAGCCCATAGGTTGAATAATTGCTTTCACACCTGATTGAACCAATCTTTCAATTCCGTCTACAAAAGGGAAAAATGCGTCTGAAGCAGCTACGAGTTCTTTTTTAAGTTTTGTAAATTTTTTCATTTTATCAATAGCTATTTGACAACTATCTATTCTACTAGGTTGTCCCGAGCCAATACCTAAAGTAGTTTTATTAGATGCTATTACAATAGCATTTGATTTCACAAATCTACAAATATTAAATGCAAATAACAAATCATTAAGTTGGGAAATTGATGGTTTTTTCTTAGAAACAATCTCAAAATTTTTTTTTGTGAAAACTTTTTTATCATCTGATTGTACTAAAAAACTTCCATTCATAGAATTAAATTTAAAAATTTCAGAGGAAGTATAATCAGATGCATCAATTAATCTTAAATTTTTTCTCTTTTTTAAAATTTTGATGGCATTGTTATCAAATTTATCACCAATTATTACTTCAAAAAAAAATTTATTTAATTCCAATGCTAATTTTCTATTTATTTTAAAGTTACAAGAAACAATACCTCCAAAAGCACTTATTGGGTCACAAGCAAGAGCAGATTTGTAACATTCGACTGTATCTTTTATTGTTGAAACTCCACAAGGGTTTGTATGTTTAACTATCACTACACCTGTATTTTTCTTTAAAGATTTAGAAATAGATATTGCAGAAAATATGTCATTATAATTATTGTAGCTAAGTTTTTTTCCATGGAGCTGTTTAAAATTGATTGTTCCATCTTTTGAATATATTGCACTCTCTTGATGGGGATTTTCACCATATCTTAACCTCTCTATTAAACTGCCACTGATGATCTTTCTTTTTGGGAAAAGATTAGAGGTAATTTTATTAAAATAATTTGATATTATAGAGTCATAATGGGATGTTTCTGAAAATGCTATTTGAGACATTTTTCTTCTGAAATTTAAAGAAGTTTTTCCATTAAATTTTTTAATCTCATTAATGAATTCTTCGTATTGTGAACTCGATGTTATTACAGTGACATCATTATAATTTTTAGCTGCAGCTCTTGCCATTGCAGGCCCACCTACATCAATATTTTCGATTATTTCTTTGTTATTAATTTTATCTCTTAAAATTTTTTCAAAAGGATAGAAATTTACAACAACAAGATCTATATTTTTAAACTTGTTTTGTATTAAATCTTGATAATGAGATTTGTTATCTCTTTTGTAAAGGATTCCAGCATAAATTTTAGGATGTAATGTCTTAACTCTTCCATCTAAAATTTCATTTGTACCTGTGTAGTCTGAAATTTCAGTGCATTTAAATTTCAAATTTTTTATTTTCTTATATGTTCCCCCAGAGCTTATAATTTCAATTTTATATTTTTTTAAAATATGTAGCAGTGGTAATAAGCATTCTTTATTGGAAACAGAAATTAGAGCTCTTTGAATTTTTTTCATTAAATCTTACTTAATTGCCATTCAATTTCTTGGTCATTGCTATTTGATATTCCAGAAATATAAATATTTTGATTTTGAACACTAGATTTTTTAATACCGAAAAATAGTCCATTATCAATATTTATATCGAAATTATCACAAACAAATTTCCAACCTTCATCCTCTAACTCTATAAGAATTGCTTTATTGTCTTGTGTCTTCATTAATTTTACATTTGGCTCGAGATGAAAACGTATATCAAATTTGATATTGAAATTTGATTTCTTATTTATAATTTTGTCTTTGCCTATGAATTTATATTTTTCCGGATAGAATTCTATCTCTCGTTCATGAGTTGTATTATAATTTTTTAGATAACCATTATGAGATGCTTCAATTTTCCAATAATTTTTTTCAAAAACAATATTTTTTTTTAAAATTTTTAAACCATCATTTACTAAGAAGTCTTTGTTAAATCTTTTGAAATGACATGAGGAATTGTCATCAATTGTTAAGGTGCTATGTGCTGCAGTTGATTTTGAAAATTCAACAAATTCAATCCTGTTTCCATCATAATTTCCACAATTGCTGATTAATTTTTTTCCATTAGAATTTATCTCAAATGATAGCGCTCCAGATTGATATTTAGATGAAAATTTAGTCGCTGGAGGTGAACCAACATCAACAACAAGTGAAACTTTTTTATTGTAAAGTATTACGTATCCACCAGTCTCAATTTTGTGACTTTTAAAGTTATAACCAAATCTTTTTAAGTATTGGTCGAATTCAGAATTATTTGAAATATTATTTCCATTCATCAAAATATCTGATTTTATATTTTGCCAAGTAAAAGCATACCCTTGACCTAAATAAAAGATGTTTTCATTAACGTATTCTGGAACTTCAATTTGAGCTTCATTAAACCATTCTCTTATTAGAATGAAGTATTTTAAAAAAAATATTAATTGCTTTATATTTCTAGATTTTGGGAATCCATTATTATCAAATGCTAAGTTAGAAATCTTTTTTAGCAAATTTAAACCATATGATAAATAAATTTTCTCATCTTTGTAACTTAATCCAACTAAAATTATGGCAGCACAACCAATCATTTTATCATAAATTATTTTTGAATGATTTATTTCATTCATTAAATGATTAGTTTGTTTTTGAATTATCTCATTTAACATTTGAAGATAATTTTCATCACTCTCGTTAATTGTTAAATTATGACAAGATAACCAAGCTATAATTCTCTTTGATGTAATATCAAATTCCCAACTTTTTGAATTATATCTAGAATTTTTTTTTATCCAATCATATATGATTTTTTGAGTTTTATTTTTAGATGACTTAAGATCTAATCTAAAAAACCAATAAAAATTATTTAATTTTTTGAAACTATTGATTTCACTGTCCTGGTCATTCCATAGATTTTCAGTTTTTATTTCACTAACATCAATTTTTCTATTTTGATATTTAATTAACGATGAGAGGAGATGTGGACTGGGTTTATATATTAAATTATTATAATGAATCTTAGATATTTTTTTATTGTAATAATTTGAATTTAGATAAAATTTTCTTAATTGGTTTGAAATGTTTGTTAAAAACTTTTGAAATATAACTAAAGGATTCTTCAAAATCATTTAGTTATATTGATTTTAATAAATCAATATTTTTTTTTATATCACCATTATTGCTTTTAAATATAGTGGTCCCTGAAACTAAAATATTAGCCCCTGCTTTAATTGCAATTTTTGAGTTTTCAAAATTAATTCCACCATCAATTTCAATATCAAAGTTTAAATTTTGCTCTTTTTGAATATTCTTAAGCTCTTTAATTTTATTTAATACTTCTGGCATAAATTTTTGTCCTCCAAAACCTGGATTTACACTCATTATTAAAACTAAATCAACTTGATTCAAATATTCTTTAATTACACTTACGTTTGTTTCTGGATTTAATGATACTCCAGCCATTATATTTAATTCTTTAATTTTTGAAATTGAAGCACCTAGATCTCCCGTTGCTTCTGGATGGATAGTAATTATGTCAGAACCTGCGTCAGCATAAGCTTCTATGTATTTATGAACAGGTGAAATCATAAGATGTACATCAAATTTTAAGGAGCAATTTTTTTTAAGTGCTTTTATTACAGGTGGGCCAATTGTTAAATTTGGTACAAAATGGCCATCCATAACATCAACATGAATTAAATCAGCACCTGCTTGTTCAAGTCTTTTTATTTCATTTCCTAATTGACTAAAATCTGCAGATAAAATTGATGGTGAAATTTGTATTTTTTTCATTTGATACTAGATTTATTAGTATCAATTTTTAAAATTTTATTGAATTAAAAAATTGATAAATTTGTCTCGATATCTCACTTTCAAGTGGAAAAGAAAGCATTCCCATGACAGAGTACCCTAAAACATACGGCATAAGATAAAATCTTATCATATAAAAGAACCAAGCTACATAGAGAGGTACTAAAGGCTGAATTATAAAAGAAGGAGTAACTGGTTTAAATATTTTTAAAAGTGGATTAGTAAATTTAACAAAAACTCTCATAAAGAAAAATTGAGAGTCCTCTTTTTGAAAAATATTCATCGCAACTCTCCCAATTAAGGTCCACATAATAATCCCTAGCAGGTAATCAATAATATATACAATAGGATGAAAGTTAGCAGACATTGATGAGTTTATAATTGAATATACGTTGAAATAAAAGGGGCGAAATTAATCGCCCCTTATTAAGATTTTTTATTTTTGTTGCGTAATTACTTGAGCACCACTAGGCACTCTAGCATCATCAACCATTCTCTGAGTTGCAGCATTAGGAGCTGAAGTCATCAAACTTACAACAACCATTGCCACTAAACTTACAGCAGATCCAAAGATACCAAATGTTAACTGAGTAATTCCTAGGAATCCACTTCCACCATTACGTACCCAAATTAAATACGCAAAACCAGAAATTAAACCTAAGGCCATACCAGCTATAGCACCTTCTTTGTTAGCTCTCTTCCACCATACACCTAATACAAGCGGGAAGAATAAACCAGACATTGCGAAGTCAAAAGCCCATATTACAGAACCCAAGATTCCTTGAATCTCCATAGCAGCTATAGTTGCTCCTGCAAAACCAATTACTACAAGAAGTACCCTTGCAACAGTTAGTCTTTTAGCTGTCTCAGCTTTTGGATCTATCATTTTATAGTAGACGTCATGAGAGATCGCATTTGCTATTGCAAGAATCAGACCATCTGCAGTTGACATGGCAGCAGCCATACCTCCAGCGGCAACTAGCCCTGAGATTACATAAGGCAATCCAGCTATTTCTGGTGTTGCTAGTACAACGGCTTTACCTGCCATGAAAAACTCATTTAACTCAAGAGTTCCATTTCCGTTAAAGTCGCTTACATACATCAGATTTGCTTGGTTCCAGTTTTGGTACCAATCAATAGCTTGAACCTCTGCAATTGACTTACCTATAATACCTGTAGGTAATGTAGGGTCAATTAACGAAAGTTTAGACATTGTTGCTAACATTGGAGCAGAAGAATAAAGTAAGAAAATAAAGAATAAAGACCATCCTACTGATTTTCTAGCTGCTTTTACGCTAGGAGTTGTAAAGAACCTCATCATTACATGTGGTAAAGAAGCTGTTCCCATCATCATTGCTAATGCTAATGAAATAAACGCCCAAGGTGTTGCATTTACTGCAGAGTGAGCTTTTGTAATACCAGCTAACCCTTTAGGCACTGTTTTCAAATCAGCAGCAGCATTTTTTACAAAGCCAAACTGTTGTTCTAACTCACCAATTCTAGCGACTTCATCAGCCAACATGAAGTGTGGGAAGAATCCCGCACCTATAGAGTTACTGATCCAAAATACTGGAAGTAAGTAAGCTATGATAAGCACTATGTATTGTGCAACTTGTGTCCAGGTTACTCCTCTCATACCGCCTAACATTGAACAAAGTAAAATACTTATCAATCCAATGTAAACTGCATATTGAAAAGGAATATCTAGCGCAACAGAAGCAATAGTACCTGTAGCATTAATTTGTGCTGTAACATAAGTAAATGAAGCAACAGTTAAAACTATTACTGCCATTAATCTTGCTGTATTTCCACCGTATCTTGTACCTACGAAATCTGGAACTGTGTAACATCCAAATTTTCTTAAGTATGGTGCTAATAAAGTTGCAACTAACACATAACCACCTGTCCAACCAACAAGTAACGCCATATAACCGTAACCTTTGAAGTAAATACCTCCTGCCATTGCAACGAAAGATGCACCAGACATCCAGTCTGCTGCTGTCGCCATTCCATTGAAAACAGTCGGAACTTGTCTTCCAGCTACGTAATAATTACTTGCTTGAGCTGTACGAGATAGATAACCAATTAGTGCGTAGATGAATACTGTGAAGGCAACAAAACAAATTCCAATTGTTTTTGCCGTCATACCCATCTGTTCGCAAATTGCCATTAAGATAATAAACCCTATAAAACCTCCAGTATAGAGTCCGTATATCTTAGGCAAATTATCTACAAAATTACCTTTAATCATTATTTATCTCCTTTTTCACTGAAGCCAAATTCTTCATCAATTTTTTCCTGTCTATTTGCAAACCAGAAAATTAGGATTACAAATAATCCAAGAGAACCTTGACAAGTGAACCAATAAGTTAATGGATATCCAAATGGACCAGTAACTTCGTTCATTTCAGCACCGAAAAGGAAGATGCCAATTGAGAATACAAACCAAATTGCCAGTGTAACAAATAGCAAACCTCTGGTTTTTTCCCAGTGTTGTTCATTTTTTGACATTAATACCTCTCTCTTTTAGTTATAACTGGCAAAACCATAACCATTCTGAGAAGGATTAAAAGTGTAAAAATTGTGCATATTTAGGTTAGTTTTTGCTGTATTTTCTACTAAAAATAGAATTTTATGAAAAAAAAAAGATTTACCTGGAGAGATCTATCATTGAACGATTTTAAGGTCTATTTTTTTTCATTATTCAAAGCTTTTATCCCTAAAAAAAAAATTCAAAATTTAAACGATTTAGAAACATTTATACAAACTAAGTCTGCATGGGTATCACAAGTTACATTGTATAATTATCTCAAAACCAGAATGGGAACCAGGTATGTTCTTCACTTTGAAAATGATGAATTTATGGAGTCCGTAAATAAGGCTAAATGGAATATATATGCAACATCTCTTCAAGACCTAAGTTTTTTTGTTTTTTCTTTTTTAAAGGTAAATTCTAATTTTCAAGAGGTTAATAAAGCTAAAGATATTTTTTTAAATATTTTAGATGATGAAACTTTAAATGATATGCCAAAAGAAATAATTGAAGAAGCTAAAAAAAATTTTGAAAATAGATTTCAAAATATAAATTGGGATAAATATTACAATGATCTCCCTTTTAATCCTAGCGCTCTTTCTTTATTTAAGTGGGCCCCTATAGCTGATGAACTTAAAAATTTAGATAGAAAGATAGTTTTAAATTCTATGATTTTAAAATGGGATATAATAAAAAAAGAATTTTCAGATAGAATACAATTTTAAGTATTTTTTCTATTATCTACTAAACTTTCAACAACACTGGGATCAGCTAGAGTTGTAGTATCCCCTAATTGATCATGTTCATTGGCAGCAATCTTTCTTAAAATTCTTCTCATAATTTTACCCGATCTGGTTTTAGGCAATCCAGGTGTAAAATGAATTAAGTCTGGTGTTGCTAATGGTCCAATCTGTTTTCTTACCCAAAGCTTTAGATCCCTCTCGAGCTCACCTGTTTCAGTTTCACCAGCATTTAAAGTTACATAACAATACAAACCGTTACCCTTAATGTCATGAGGATATCCTACAACAGCTGCTTCAGCTATTTTTGGATGAGCAACAAACGCACTTTCAATTTCTGCAGTCCCGAGGTTATGACCAGAAACAATAATAACATCATCAACTCTTCCTGTAATCCAGTAATATCCATCTTTATCTCTCTTACACCCGTCACCTGTAAAATATTTTCCCTCATATTGTGAAAAATATGTATCGATAAACCTTTGATGATCTCCGTATACTGTTCTCATTTGACCTGGCCATGATTGAGATATACACAGTCTCCCTTCTCCGGGCCCTTTGATCTCTTTTCCCTCTTTATCTATAAGCGCAGGCTTAATTCCATAAAATGGTTTTGTGGCCGAACCAGGTTTGAGAGATATAGCTCCAGTTTGAGGAGCTATCATAATTCCACCAGTTTCAGTTTGCCACCAAGTATCAACAACCGGGCATTTTGAATTTCCAATTGTTTTATAGTACCACATCCAAGCCTCAGGATTTATTGGCTCACCAACTGTGCCAAGTAATTTAAGGGATTTTCTTGAAGTTTTGATGACAGGACCATCTCCTTCTCTCATTAATGCTCTAATAGCTGTAGGAGCAGTGTAAAAAGTGTTTACCTTATACTTATCTACAATTTGCCACCATCGAGAACTATCTGGATAATTTGGAATTCCCTCAAACATCAAGGTAGTTGCTCCGTTAGCAAGTGGACCATAAATAATATAACTATGACCTGTCACCCAACCAATATCAGCAGTGCACCAATAGATATCCTTTGGTTTATAATTAAATATATATTGATGGGTCATTGATGCGTAAACCATATAACCACCTGTTGTATGAAGCACACCTTTTGGTTTTCCTGTTGAACCTGATGTGTAAAGAATAAAAAGTGGGTCTTCAGCACCCATTTCTTCTGGCTCACAATAAGAAGGAACATCCTTTATTAAGTCATGGTACCAAACATCTCTTTGATCATTCCAATTAATTTCATTTCCAGTTCTTTTAACTACGATACATTTTTTAACATCAGGACAATTTTGTAGAGCTTCATCAGTAGTAGTTTTTAAAGGTATTGTTTTTCCTCCTCTAATACCCTCGTCAGCAGTAATAATATATTCTGACTCACAGTCATTTACTCTTCCCGAAATCGACTCAGATGAAAATCCACCGAAAATAATAGAATGTATTGCTCCTATTCTTGCACATGCCAACATTAATATCGCAAGTTCGGGGATCATAGTAAGATAGATCGTTACACGATCACCTTTTTGTATTCCTAATTTTTTCAAGCCATTTGCAGCTTTACATACTTTTTGATGTAATTGTTTATATGAAATTTTTTGATTATCTTTTGGATCGTCCCCAACCCATATAATTGCTGTTTTATCTTTTTTGTCTTTCAAGTGTCTGTCTAAACAATTTGCAGATGCATTTAATGTACCGTCTTGAAACCATTTAATTTTTACTTCCTTGGAGCTATATTTGACATCCTTGATTTTTTTATAAGGTTTTATCCAAGTGATTCTTTTCCCTTCCTTTTTCCAAAAGTTTTCATTATTCTTTATAGATTCATTATAATTTTTTTGATACTGGGATTTGTTTGCCAAACTTGATTTAATCCATTCTGGTTTTGTTTTTATGATGAGCTCAGTAGGAAGTTCATTTCTATCTGATTTTCTCTTATTTTTTCTTCTATAAATTTTTTTTGTTTTTTTTCGTTTTAGGATTTTTTTATTGATTTTCTTATTTTTTCTAATTTTTTTTCTTACACTTTTTTTTTTAACTCTAGATTTTTTTTTTTTCTTTGGCATATTATTTAATTTAAAGTGAAATCTTACCCATCTTATTTAAAATTTTCCAGCTTTTAGAATCTATAGGCATTACTGATAATCTACTTTGTTTGATTAATGATAAATGGCTTAATTGCTTGTCTTTTTTAATTTTTTCAAGAGGGACTGGTTTATCCAGTTTTTTTAAAAATTTGACTGTTACAGCAACAAATCGTCTAGATTTGTCCGTTTTATCTAAATAAGCCTCTTTTGTTACTTCAACAATACCAACAATTTCTTTGCCTATATTAGAATGATAAAAAAAACATTGAT